>NZ_BCRS01000012.1 GCF_001552715.1 Mycolicibacterium vaccae NBRC 14118 = CIP 105934
GCGATGAGTGAATTGGCCGAGGCGCTCGAGGGGGTGCTGCGGCCGGTGCTCGGCGACACCACCGTGGAGAACCTGCAACGGCTCACCGGCGGCGCCAGCCGGACCACCTGGGCCTTCACCGCACGAAGCGGTACACAGACCCGCCCGCTGATCCTGCGTACCGGCGCCCGCGACGACATCCACGCCAGCATGGAGCTGGAGGCACAGGTGCAGCAGCGCGCCGCTGCCGCGGGTGCGCCGGTCCCCCACATCCTGGCCGCGGACAATTCGCCCGAGGCGGTCGGAGAGCCGTACCTGATCTGCGATGCCATCGGTGGCGAGACGATCGTGCGCCGCATCTTCCGCGGTCTCGACGATGCGGGTCGGGCCCGCCTGCTCGGGCAGTGCGCGACGGCGCTGGCGGCGATCCACCGCGCCGACACGGCGGGCATCGGGCTGACCGCCCCCGACGAGCTCGCGGGCTGGCGCACACGGCTCGACGAGATCGGCGACACCACAGCCACTTTCGAATGGGCGTTCCGCAGATTGGCAGATGCGCGTCCCGACCCCTCGCCGATGCGACTGGTGCACGGCGATTTCCGGATGGGCAACCTGATCGTCGACGGTTCGGGGTTGGCCGCCGTGCTGGACTGGGAGCTGACCCACATCGGCGAGATCTATGAGGACCTGGCCTGGTTCTGCATCCGGGCGTGGCGGTTCGGCGCTCCCGAATCGTCCGGCGCCGGCGGGCTGGGCAGCGTGGAGACGTTCCTTCAGGCCTACGAGGCCGCCGCCGACCTCCCGCTGGACCGCAACGCCTTTCGCTGGTGGCTGACGGTGGCGACGCTGCGGTGGGGGGTCATCTGCCGGCACCAGGCCGAACGTCACCTGTCCGGCGATTCCCCGTCGGTCGAACTCGCGGCGATCGGGCGGCGGGTCAGCGAGACCGAATGGGATCTACTGGATCTGATGTCCGGAGGAGGGCCGCGATGAGCGCTTGCGCGAAGAGCCGAGGGTCGCGATGAGCGCTTGCGCGAAGAGCCGAGTACCCCGATGAGCGCTTGCGCGAAGAGCCGAGGAGGACCGCAATGAGCAGCAGGCCCACCGCGGCGGAACTCGTGGCCGCCGTCGCCGACTTCCTCGACGAGGACGTCCGCGCGGTCGGCGGTCAGGTCGGTTTCCATTCCCGTGTCGCGGCCAACGTGCTGCGCATCGTGGAGCGCGAACTGCTCGACGCGGATGCGGAGCGGGTGCAGGCGTCGCTGGCCGGCCTCGGCCACCCTGATGAGAAGTCGCTGGCGCGGGCGATCCGGGCCGGCGAACTCGACGCTCGACCGGACGACGTGATGGCGTGCCTGCGCGAGCTGGTGCGCCACCGGTTGTCGATCGACCACCCCGGGTACGCCGACGGGCGATGAGTGCCGGAGTCACCGCAGTCACGCGGAAGGACCCGACCGAACCGGATCGGTCGCCTCGACTGCGGTGAGTCGCGCTCACAACCGGCGGAACCGTGCCAGCCACGCGGGTTCGTCGACGACGGTGCCGACCGCCAGGCCCAGCGCGTCGGCGTGCGCCTCACCGACGGTCCCCCGGTAGGTGGTCTCGGTGAGCGCCTCGACCTCCCAGCCCGTCCCGAACGCGCCGCGCAGGACGGGCTCGCTGACCTCGGGGCCGAATCCGCGGCCCGCGTCGGACAACGCGAGCACGTGCACCCGAGAGCCGGGCCGGGTCGCACCGCGCAGGCTCTGCACGTAGGAGACGCGGTCGCCGTCGTCGAAGATGTGGAACAACGCGCTGTCGACGATCGTGTCGTATTTTGGCTGTTCAGGTAGGTGCAGCGCATCCGCCACCTCGAAGCGGGCGGTCACACCGCGGGCCTCCGCGTTGCGCCGGGCCTGCTCGACAGCCGTCGGTGCGCCGTCCACCCCCAGCACGTCGTATCCCGCCGCGGCCAGCAGGAGGGTGTGCTCGCCGGTGCCGCATCCGACGTCGAGCACCCGGCCGCTGATCAGGCCGGCGCGTTCGAGCCCGATGACGGCCGGCTGCGGCTCACCGATGACCCACGGCGGGGTCGTGTTCTTGTAGAAGTCGTCGAAACCCGAAAGGGTGGGGGTCAGATCCATGCTGTCAGTGTTCAACCTGAACCGAAGTTGAGGTCAACCCGTGCCGGACGTAGTGGTCACCGAGGTGGCCGACCGGTTGTTCGCGGCGATCGAGCGCAGCGACGTCGCGACCGTGGCGCAGCTGTTCAGCCCGGTCGTGGCGGTGTGGAAGAGCGGCGACACCCGGGACAACGACCATGCCCGATCGGTCAAGATCATCAGGTGGTTCGTCGAGGCCACCCTCGATCGCCGCTACGAGGTCCTGGACCGGCAGGTGTTCGACGGTGGATTCGTGCAACAGCACGTCCTGCGTGCGCGGGGACGTACCGGAGCGACGATCGCGATGCGGGTGTGCATCGTGATCAAGGTCGGCGCCGACGGCCTGATCGCCCGCATCGACGAGTACTTCGACCCCGCCGAGATCGCCCCGCTGTTGTCGCACACGTCGTCATGACCTTCGGAAAACTGCCACGCAACAGCCTTTTTCGGGGTTCGGACCTCGCCATACCGGTCGCGGGCTAACATCGCGCCCATGGCTGTGCCATCTCCGGAGCCATCGCGGGGGCAGGACCCGCTGCGGATCCTCGTCTACAGCGACAACCCCGGGACCAGGGACCAGGTCCGGCTTGCGCTGGGCAAACGCATCCACCCGGACCTGCCGGAGCTGACCTATCTCGACGTCGCCACCGGCCCGATGGTGATCAGGCATCTGGACGAGGGCGGATTCGATCTGGTCATCCTCGACGGGGAGGCCGCACCCGTCGGCGGGATGGGGATCGCCAAGCAGCTCAAGGACGAGATCGGGCACTGCCCGCCGGTGCTGGTGCTGACCGGACGCCCCGACGACGCGTGGCTGGCCAGATGGTCACGCGCGGAGGCGGCCGTCCCGCATCCGATCGACCCGATCCGGCTGAGCGACGCGGTCGTGTCGCTTTTGCGCCCGGCGCCCTGACCCGAACAGGGAAAACGCCTGGCGCAGTTGCCCATTCGGGGCGCGCAGCATCGCCGGACGACGCCACTGGCGATACTAGCCAAAATGTGTGGCGCGGATCGCAAACACGGCTAGGCTGTGTGGTAGCTCACATCGACTGCCCCGAGGAGCTGCAACGCAGTATGGATTTGTACACGCCGATTCTGGTGCTTGGTGCGATCGCCGCTGTGTTCGCCGTCGGGTCCGTCGGCATCGCGCTGCTGATCGGCCCGAGACGTTACAACCGGGCCAAGCTCGAAGCCTACGAGTGCGGGATCGAGCCGATGAACCCGTCCGCCCCGGGCGCGGCGGCCACCGGACATCGGTTCCCGATCCGGTACTACCTGACCGCGATGCTGTTCATCGTCTTCGACATCGAGATCGTCTTCCTCTACCCGTGGGCCGTCGCCTTTGACAGCCTCGGTCTGTTCGCGCTGGTGGAGATGCTGTTGTTCATGCTCGTGGTGTTCGTTGCCTACGCCTATGTGTGGCGACGGGGAGGCTTGCAATGGGACTAGAGGAACGGCTACCCGGCGGCATCCTGCTGTCGACCGTGGAGAAGGTCGCCGGGTACGTGCGCAAGGGTTCGCTGTGGCCGGCGACCTTCGGCCTGGCGTGCTGCGCGATCGAGATGATGGCCACCGCGGGGCCACGTTTCGACATCTCCAGGTTCGGCATGGAACGGTTCTCGGCCACCCCGCGGCAGGCCGATCTGATGATCGTGGCCGGCCGGGTCAGCCAGAAGATGGCGCCGGTGCTGCGCCAGATCTACGACCAGATGGCCGAGCCGAAATGGGTGCTGGCCATGGGGGTGTGTGCGTCGTCCGGCGGGATGTTCAACAACTACGCGGTGGTGCAGGGCGTCGATCATGTGGTGCCGGTGGACATCTACCTGCCCGGATGTCCGCCCCGGCCGGAGATGCTGCTGCACGCAATCCTCAAACTGCACGACAAGATTCAGCAGATGCCGCTCGGCGTGAACCGTGAGGAAGCCATCCGCGAGGCCGAGCAGGCCGCGCTGGCGCTGACGCCGACGATCGAGTTGAAAGGGCTGCTGCGGTGACGCCCGATCCCGACGGCGACGCGGGCCCCGAGGTGATCGGGGTGCAGCGCGGCATGTTCGGTGCCAGAGACACCGGCGACACCTCCGGGTACGGACGGCTGATCCGTCCGGTCGCGCTGCCCGGCAGCACCCCTCGCCCGTACGGCGGCTACTTCGACGATGTCGTCGACGCGCTGGAAGCCGCCCTCGGCGCGAACGTTTACGCCGAGTCGATCGAACGCGTGGTGGTCTACCGCGACGAGCTCAGCATCGAGGTGCACCGCGAGCGACTGGTGCCGGTGGCACAGACCCTGCGCGACGATCCGGCGCTGCGTTTCGAACTCTGCCTCGGTGTCAGCGGGGTGCACTATCCCGACGAGGCAGGCCGCGAGCTGCACGCGGTGTACCCGTTGATGTCGATCACGCACAACCGACGCATCCGCGTCGAAGTGGCCGCGCCCGACGACGATCCGCACATTCCGTCGCTGTTCCGGATCTACCCCACCACCGACTGGCACGAGCGTGAGACCTACGACTTCTTCGGTCTGATCTTCGACGGCCATCCGGCGCTGACCCGAATCGAGATGCCCGACGACTGGGTGGGACATCCGCAACGCAAAGACTATCCGCTGGGCGGGATTCCGGTGGAGTACCACGGCGCCGAGATCCCCCCGCCCGACCAGCGGAGGGCATACAACTGATGACCACATCATCACCACCGCCCGAGCGGGTGGTCGTCGTCGGCGGCCAGGACTGGGACCAAGTCGTCTCTGCGGCACGGCAGAATGCCGCAGAACACGCCGGTGAGCGCATCGTGGTCAACATGGGCCCGCAACATCCGTCGACGCACGGCGTGCTGCGGCTCATTCTCGAGATCGAGGGCGAGACGATCGTCGAAGCCCGGTGCGGGATCGGCTATCTGCACACCGGGATCGAGAAGAACCTGGAGTTCCGCAACTGGACGCAGGGCGTCACATTCGTGACCCGGATGGACTATCTGGCACCGTTTTTCAACGAGACGGCGTACTGCCTCGGGGTGGAGAAACTGCTCGGTGTCACCGATGCGATCCCGGAGCGCGCCACGGTGATCCGGGTGATGATGATGGAACTCAACCGGATCTCCAGCCATCTGGTTGCGCTCGCCACCGGCGGCATGGAACTCGGGGCGATGACGGCGATGTTCCTCGGCTTCCGGGAACGCGAGCTGATTCTGTCGGTGTTCGAGACGATCACCGGGCTGCGGATGAACCACGCCTACATCCGGCCGGGCGGAGTGGCCGCCGATCTTCCGGACGAGGCCCTCCCCCAGATTCACGACCTGCTGACGCTGCTGCCCGAACGTCTGCGCGATCTGGAGAACCTGCTCAACGAGAACTACATCTGGAAAGCGCGCACCCAGGGGGTCGGCTACCTCGACCTCACCGGGTGCATCGCACTGGGCATCACGGGCCCGGTGCTGCGGTCCACCGGGCTGCCGCACGACCTGCGCAAGTCCCAACCCTATTGCGGCTACCAAACCTACGACTTCGACGTCGTCACCGACGACCGGTGCGACTCCTACGGCCGGTACCTGATCCGGGTCAAGGAGATGCACCAGTCGATCAGGATCGTCGAGCAGTGCGTCGAGCGCCTCGAACAGCTGACCGGCGCGCCGGTGATGATCACTGACAAGAAGCTCGCGTGGCCCGCCGATCTCAAGGTCGGGCCCGACGGGCTGGGCAACTCCCCCGAGCACATCGCCAAGATCATGGGCCATTCGATGGAGGGTCTGATCCACCATTTCAAGCTGGTGACCGAGGGCATCCGGGTGCCGGCCGGCCAGGTCTACGTCGCGGTGGAGTCGCCGCGCGGTGAGCTCGGCGTGCACATGGTGTCCGACGGCGGGACGCGTCCCTACCGGGTGCACTACCGGGACCCGTCGTTCACCAATCTCCAAGCGGTCGCCGCGATGTGCGAGGGCGGCATGGTCGCCGACGCGATCGCCGCGGTGGCGTCGATCGACCCGGTGATGGGCGGGGTGGATAGGTGACGAGCGTCTTTCTTGAGCTGGGCCAGCGGCCCGACGAGCCAGGCCCGCCGATCCACGGTGCCGCGGCGTACCCGGACGAGGTCACCGCCAGGCTGGCGGCCGACGCCGCGACGATCATCGCCCGCTATCCGCAGGCCAGATCGGCGCTGCTGCCGCTGCTGCACCTGGTGCAGGCCGAGGACAGCTGCCTCACCCCTGCCGGAATCCGCTTCTGTGCCGCGCAATTGGGACTCACCGATGCCGAGGTCACCGCGGTCGCGACCTTCTATTCGATGTACCGGCGGCAACCCACCGGCGAGTATCTGGTCGGGGTCTGCACCAACACGCTGTGTGCGGTGATGGGCGGTGACGCGATCCTGGAAAGCCTGCAGAGCCATCTGGACATCGCGCCCGGCCAGACCACCGACGACGGTACCGTCACGCTGGAGCATCTCGAATGCAACGCGGCCTGCGACTACGCGCCGGTGGTGATGGTCAACTGGGACTTCTTCGACAACCAGACCCCGTCGTCGGCGCGGGAACTGGTGGACGCTCTACGTTCGGGTGAGACGCCGACACCGTCGCGCGGCGGGTCGCTGTGCACATTCCGGGACACCGCGAGAATCCTTGCCGGGCTGAACGGTCCGTGCGACGCCGAAAGCTCGGGTGTGGTCGGGACTGCCACGCTGGCGGGGTTGCGGTTCGCCCGCGAGCACGGCATGTCGGCACCCCAGGCCGGCACCCCGTCGGACAGCACCGGTCACGAACCGGCTGGCCCGTCGGGCCGGGATCAGGCCGAGGCCACCGAAGCGGTGAAGGACCAACCGGCGCCTGCGCCGTCGGCCGACGTGCCCGCCCAGGCCGGGACGCCGGAAACCGATCCCGGATCGGCGGATTCGCGATGACGGCGTTGACTCCGGTGCTGAGCAGGTTCTGGGACGAACCGGAGCCCTGGTCGCTGGACACCTACCGCCGCCATGGCGGCTACCAGGCGCTGGAGCGCGCGCTGGCCATGCGCCCGGACGACGTGATCGGCATCGTCAAGGACTCCGGCCTGCGCGGGCGGGGCGGGGCCGGGTTCCCGACGGGAACGAAGTGGTCGTTCATCCCGCAGGGCGACGAAGGTGCAGCGGCCCGACCGCACTATCTGGTGGTCAACGCCGACGAGTCCGAACCCGGGACGTGCAAAGACATTCCGCTGATGATGACCACCCCGCACTTCCTGGTCGAGGGTGCGATCATCGCCGCGTACGCGATCCGGGCGCACCACGCGTTCATCTATCTGCGCGGCGAGGTGGTGCCGGTGCTGCGACGACTGCAGGCCGCGGTCGCCGAAGCCTATGCCGCCGGACATCTGGGCAGCGACATCCACGGATCGGGTTTCGACCTGGAACTGATCGTGCACGCCGGGGCCGGCGCATACATCTGCGGTGAGGAGACCGCGCTGCTGGACTCGCTGGAGGGCAGGCGTGGCCAGCCCCGGTTACGTCCCCCGTTCCCGGCCGTCGCAGGCTTGTACGCGTGCCCGACGGTGGTCAACAACGTCGAGTCGATCGCCAGCGTGCCCCCGATCCTGAGCAACGGCGTCGACTGGTTCCGCTCCATGGGTACGGAGAAGTCGCCCGGGTTCACGCTGTACTCGCTGTCCGGTCACGTCACCACCCCCGGCCAGTACGAGGCGCCGCTGGGAATCACGCTGCGGCAGTTGCTCGAATACGCCGGCGGGGTGCGCGCCGGCCACGAGTTGAAGTTCTGGACCCCGGGTGGCTCGTCGACGCCGCTGCTCACCGCCGAACACCTGGACGTGCCACTGGATTACGAGGGCATGGCCGGGGTCGGGTCCATGCTGGGTACCAAGGCTCTGCAGATCTTCGACGAAACCACGTGTGTGGTGCGGGCGGTACGGCGCTGGACGCAGTTCTACGCCCACGAGTCGTGCGGCAAGTGCACCCCGTGCCGGGAGGGCACGTACTGGTTGGCCCAGATCTACCAGCGACTGGAGAGCGGTGCCGGCACGGAAGCGGATCTGGACAAGCTGCTCGACATCTCCGACAACATCTTCGGAAAGTCGTTCTGCGCACTCGGTGACGGCGCCGCGAGCCCGATCCTGTCCTCGCTCAAGCATTTCCGCGCCGAGTACGAGGCACATCTGGACAGCTCGGGGTGCCCGTTCGATCCGTATGCCTCGATGCTGGCCGCACCGGAAGGGGTCGGCGCATGACGCTCGCCGAGCACAGCCACGACGCCCCACCGGTGGAGATGGTGACGCTGACCATCGACGGCACCGAGATCTCGGTGCCCAAAGGCACGTTGGTGATCCGCGCGGCGGAGTTGATCGGTGTGCAGATCCCGCGCTTTTGCGATCACCCGCTGCTGGACCCGGTCGGAGCGTGCAGGCAGTGCCTCGTCGAGGTCGAGGGTCAGCGCAAACCGCTGGCCTCGTGCACCACGACGGTGACGCCCGACATGGTGGTGCGCACTCAGCACACCTCCGAGGAGGCGGACAAGGCGCAGCACGGCGTGATGGAACTGCTGTTGATCAACCACCCGCTGGACTGTCCCGTCTGCGACAAGGGCGGCGAATGCCCACTGCAGAACCAGGCGATGTCCAACGGCCGCGCCGAGACCCGCTTCGAAGACGTCAAACGCACGTTCCCGAAGCCGATCGCCATCTCGTCCCAGGTGCTGCTGGACCGGGAGCGCTGCGTGCTGTGTGCCCGCTGTACCCGCTTCTCGGATCAGATCGCCGGGGACCGCTTCATCGATCTGATGGAACGCGGTGCGCTGCAGCAGGTCGGCATCGCGCCCGGGGAACCGTTCCAGTCCTACTTCTCGGGCAACACCGTCCAGATCTGCCCGGTCGGTGCACTTACCGGTGCGGCCTACCGCTTCCGGGCGCGCCCGTTCGACCTGGTGTCCAGTCCCAGCGCGTGCGAGCACTGCGCATCGGGATGCGCGCAGCGCACCGACCACCGCCGGGGCAAGGTGCTGCGCCGACTGGCCGGCGACGACCCCGAGGTCAACGAGGAATGGAACTGCGACAAGGGACGCTGGGCATTCACCTACGCGACGGTCGGTGACCGGCTCACCACACCGCTGGTGCGCGAGGAGGGCGCCCTGCGACCGGCGTCGTGGTCGGAGGCGCTCGGTGTCGCCGCCGCGGGACTGACCGCGGCCGTGGGCAACGCCGGGGTGCTGGTCGGCGGCCGGGTGACCGCCGAGGAGGCCTACGCCTACGCCAAGTTCGCCCGGATTGTGCTGGGCACCAACGACATCGACTTCCGCAGCAGGCCGCACAGCGCCGAGGAGGCCGACTTCCTCGCGACCCACGTCGCGGGGTTGCCGATGACGGTGACCTACGCCGATCTGGAGAAGGCACCGGCGGTGCTGTTGGCCGGTCTGGAGCCGGAAGAAGAGTCGCCGATCGTCTTTCTGCGGCTGCGCAAGGCGGCCCGCAAGCGGGGCCTGCAGGTGCTCTCGGTGGCGCCGCTGGCCACCCGGGCCCTGGGTAAGCTGTCGGGCCGGTTGATCCGTTGCGCCCCAGGGGCGGAGGCGGTCGCGCTGGACGGGCTGGCCGGGGACGCACTGCTCGCGATGCCCGGTGCCCTGCTGCTGGTCGGCGAACGTCTCGCCACGTCGCCGGGTGCGTTGTCGGCGGTGGGCCGGCTGGCCGAGTCCACCGGCGCACGCATCGCGTGGATCCCGCGGCGGGCGGGCGACCGGGGCGCGGTCGAAGCCGGTGCGCTGCCCAATCTGCTACCCGGCGGCCGCCCCGTCCAGGATGCGTCGGCCCGCAGGCAGGTCGCCGACGCGTGGCACGTCGACGACCTGCCCGCCGCCCCTGGCCGGGACACCGCGGCCATCCTGGCTGCCGCCGGTGCAGGCGCCCTGGGCGCCCTGCTGATCGGCGGGGTGGAGCCGGCCGATCTCCCCGACCCGGACGCCGCGCTGGCCGCGGTGGCATCCGCACGGTTCGTCGTGAGCCTGGAGTTGCGCCACAGCGCGGTCACCGAACACGCCGACGTGGTGTTCCCGGTCGCCCCGGTCGCCGAGAAGGCGGGTTCGTTCGTCAACTGGGAGGGGCGGATTCGCCCCTTCGCGCCGTCTCTGCACACCAATGCGGTCTCGGATCTACGGGTGCTGAACTTCCTGGCGGACGAGGCCGGGGTCGACCTCGGTCTGACGACCGCCGCCGACGAGCGTGCCCGTCTCGGAATCTGGTCCGGAAGTCGGGTCGCGCCGCCACCGGTGGACCCGTCGCCGCCGCAGCCGCACGCCGGTCAGGCCGTGCTCGCCGGCTGGCGCATGCTGCTCGACGACGGCCGGTTGCAGGACGGCGAGCCCCACCTCGCCGGCACCGCACGCCGGCCCGTGGCCCGTCTGTCGCAGACCACAGCCGCCGAAGTCGGCGTGGCCGACGGTGAACTGCTGACGGTGAGCACCGATCGCGGCGCGATCTCGCTGCCGCTGCAGGTGACCGACATGGACGACCGGGTGGTCTGGCTGCCGCTGAACTCCCCCGGCAGTCACGTGCACCGGACCCTCGGTGTGACCACGGGTGCCGTGGTGTCCGTCGGGAACGGCTGGAACCCGGCATGACCTACCCGGATCCGACTCTGTTCGGCCACGACCCGTGGTGGCTGATCCTGGCCAAGTCCCTCGGCATCTTCGTGTTCCTGCTGCTGACCGTGCTGGCGGCGATCCTCATCGAGCGAAAGATCCTGGGCCGCATGCAATTGCGGATCGGCCCCAACCGGGTCGGTCCCGGCGGTCTGCTGCAGTCGCTGGCCGACGGGGTGAAGCTCGCGCTCAAGGAAGGCCTCGTCCCGGCCGGTGTGGACAAGGGCATCTATCTCGCCGCACCGGTGATCGCGGTCATCCCGGCGTTCATGGCGTTCGCCGTGATCCCCCTCGGCGGCGAGGTCTCGGTGTTCGGCCATCGCACCGCGCTGCAGCTGACCGATCTGCCTGTCGCGGTGCTCTACATCCTGGCGGTGACCTCGATCGGGGTGTACGGCATCGTGCTGGCCGGCTGGGCGTCGGGGTCGGTCTACCCGCTGCTGGGCGGGCTGCGCTCGACGGCCCAGGTGATCTCCTACGAGATCGCGATGGCGTTGTCGTTCGTCGCGGTGTTCATCTATGCGGGCACGATGTCCACCTCGGGTATCGTCGCCGCCCAGGCCGACACCTGGTACATCTTCCTGCTGCTGCCGTCCTTTCTGGTGTATCTGACGTCGATGGTCGGTGAGACCAACCGCGCGCCCTTCGATCTGCCGGAGGCAGAGGGTGAGCTCGTCGGCGGATTCCACACCGAGTACTCGTCGCTGAAGTTCGCGATGTTCATGCTCGCCGAGTACGTCAACATGACCACGGTGTCCGCGCTGGCCACCACCCTGTTCCTGGGCGGCTGGCGGGCTCCGTGGCCGGTCAGCCTGTGGGAGGGCGCCAACAGCGGGTGGTGGCCGCTGTTGTGGTTCACCGCCAAGGTGTGGCTGTTCCTGTTCGTGTTCATGTGGCTGCGCGCCACCCTGCCGCGCATGCGTTACGACCAGTTCATGGCATTGGGTTGGAGAATCCTGATCCCGGTGTCGCTGGTCTGGATCGCGATCGTGGCCATCACCGAGCCGCTGCGCGACCGGGGTGTGTCGTCGTGGGCCATCGCGCTGGTCGGGCTCGCGGTCGTCGCAGCACTTCTGCTGGCGCTGCTCGGGTGGAAGCGGCTGCGGTCGGGCCGGATCCGGCCCGAACCCGTGCCGGCCGGCCCCGCCGCCTACCCGGTGCCCCCGCTGCCTGCCCGGGACCGTCCGAAGGAGAGCGCAGATGCCTAGATTCCTCGACGCCGTCGCCGGTTTCGGCGTCACCTTCGGGTCGATGTTCAAGAAGCCGGTGACCGAGCAGTACCCGGAGGAGCCCGGCCCGGTGGCCAAGCGGTATCACGGCCGCCATCAGCTCAACCGGTACCCCGACGGCCTGGAGAAGTGCATCGGCTGTGAGTTGTGCGCGTGGGCCTGTCCGGCCGACGCGATCTTCGTCGAGGGCGCCGACAACACCGAGTCCGAACGGTATTCGCCCGGCGAGCGGTACGGCCGGGTCTATCAGATCAACTATCTGCGGTGCATCGGGTGCGGGCTGTGCATCGAGGCGTGCCCGACCCGCGCGCTGACGATGACCAACGACTACGAGATGGCCGACGACAACCGTGCCGACCTGATCTACGGCAAGGACAAACTGCTGGCGCCGCTGCAGCCGGGTATGCAGAACCCGCCGCACGCGATGGCCCCCGGAAGCACCGACGACGACTACTACCTGGGCAACATCGGTCCGGCCGCCGGGGAACCCGAGGTGAGGGGCGCGCATGGGTGAGGCGGTGCTGTTCTGGGTGTTCGCGGCGGTGTCGGTGGCAGGCGCGCTCGGTGTGGTCACCGCACGGAAAGCGGTCTACTCGGCGATCTCGTTGGCCACCACGATGATTGCGCTCGCCGTGCTCTACATCGCCCAGGACGCGCCGTTCCTCGGTGTCGTCCAGATCGTCGTCTACACCGGGGCGGTCATGATGCTGTTCCTGTTCGTGTTGATGCTCATCGGCGTGGATTCCTCGGAATCTCTGGTGGAAACCCTGCGCGGGCAGCGGGTGGCGGCCATTGCCATCGGGCTCGGTTTCGGGGTGCTGCTGGTCGCCGGAATCGGCAACGTCACCACCGACGGCTTCGTGGGTCTGGATCAGGCGAACCGGGACGGCAACGTCGAGGGGTTGGCGGCGTTGATCTTCACCCGGTACCTGTGGGCGTTCGAGTTGACGGGCGCCCTGCTGATCACCGCGGCGCTCGGCGCGATGGTGCTGACCCACCGGGAACGTTTCCAGCGCCGCAAGACCCAGCGCGAACTGGCCATCGAACGGTTCGCCCCCGGCGCGCACCCGACGACGCTGCCCAACCCCGGCGTGTACGCCCGTCACAACGCCGTCGACGTGCCCGCCCGCCTTCCCGACGGCACCGCCGCCGAACTGTCGGTGAGCGCGATCCTGCAGGTGCGCACGGTGCCCTCCGACGAACACGAGCGCGGAGAGCAACGGCCTGACGGGGGTGGGCATGAGCCCCGATAACTATCTGTACCTGTCGGCGTTGCTGTTCACCATCGGCGCAGCAGGAGTGCTGTTGCGCCGCAACGCGATCGTCATGTTCATGTGTGTGGAGCTGATGCTCAACGCCGCCAATCTGGCGTTCGTGGCGTTTTCGCGCATGCACGGGCATCTCGACGGTCAGGTGGTGGCGTTCTTCACCATGGTGGTCGCGGCGTGCGAGGTCGTGATCGGGCTGGCCATCATCATGACGATCTTCCGGACCCGGCGCTCCGCCAGCGTCGACGCGGCCAGCCTGCTGAAGCACTGATGACACTGAGGACCGGATGACTGCACCCGTGTGGCTTCTGATCGCGCTGCCGCTGGCCGGTGCCGTCGTCCTGCTTCTGGGCGGCAGGCGCGCGGACCGGTGGGGGCATCTGCTCGGTACCGCGGCTGCGGTGGCGTCCTTCGTCTGTGCGGCAGCGTTGTTCGCCGGCATGCTGGGCCGCGACGCCGCGCATCGCGCCACGACCGAGACGTTGTTCAGGTGGGTGCCGGTCGGTGAGCTACAGGTCGACTTCGGGTTGCAACTCGACCAGCTGTCGATGTGTTTCGCGCTGCTGATCACCGGTGTCGGCTCACTGATCCACATCTACTCGATCGGCTACATGGCCGACGATCCGGACCGGCGTCGCTTCTTCGGATACCTCAACCTGTTTCTCGCCGCGATGCTGCTACTGGTGCTCGCCGACAACTACCTGGGCCTGTACATGGGTTGGGAGGGCGTCGGTCTCGCGTCGTACCTGCTGATCGGGTTCTGGTCGCACAAGCCGTCGGCGGCCACGGCGGCCAAGAAGGCGTTCATCGTCAACCGGGTCGGTGACGTGGGGTTGGCGATCGCACTGATGGTGATGTTCAGTGCGGTCGGGGCGGTGTCGTTCACCGCGGTGTTCGACGCCGCACCGCAACTGGGCGAGGGCACGCTGACCGCGATGGGGCTGATGCTGCTGCTGGCGGCGTGCGGCAAGTCCGCGCAGGTGCCGCTGCAGTCCTGGCTGGGAGATGCGATGGAGGGCCCGACGCCGGTGTCGGCGCTCATCCACGCCGCCACGATGGTCACCGCGGGGGTGTACCTGATCGTGCGGTCGGGCCCCGTCTTCAACCTGGCCCCGCACGCGCAGACCGCCGTGGTGGTCGTCGGCGCGGTCACGCTGCTGTACGGCGCGGTGATCGGCTGCGCCAAGGACGACATCAAGAAGGCGCTGGCCGCGTCGACGATGAGCCAGATCGGCTACATGGTGCTGGCGGCCGGTCTGGGCCCGGTCGGGTATGCGTTCGCGATCATGCACCTGCTCACCCACGGGTTCTTCAAGGCCGGGCTGTTCCTCGGCGCCGGCTCGGTGATGCACGCGATGGACGACGAGGTCGACATGCGCCGGTACGGCGGGCTGCGCAAGGCATTGCCGGTCACCTTCGTCACGTTCGGTCTCGGCTATCTGGCGATCATCGGCGTCCCGCCGCTGGCGGGCTTCTTCTCCAAGGACGGCATCATCGAGGTCGCTCTCGGCGCCGGCGGACTCAAGGGCGTGCTCCTCGGTGGCGCAACGATTCTCGGTGCCGGGCTCACCGCGTTCTACATGACGCGGGTGATGCTGATGACGTTCTTCGGGCAGCGACGCTGGGCGGATCACGGGGCGAGCGAAGCGACGGGAGAAACACAGGGGCCTCACCCCCACGAGGCGCCCGCGGTGATGACCTGGCCGATGATCCTGCTGGCGGTCGGTTCGGTGACCGCCGGTGCCGCCCTGGCGGTCGGCGGCACCCTGGAGCATTGGCTGGAACCGGTGGTCGGCAGCGGGGAAATCCACCACGTGCTGCCGGTGTGGGTGGTGACGGTGATCGTGCTGTCGGTGGTCGCGGTCGGTATCGCGATCGCGTACCGGATGTACGGGGCTCGCGCGGTGCCCGAACAGGTTCCGGCCGGTTCGCCCCTGACCGTGGCCGCGCGTCGCGACCTGTACGGCGACGCGTTCAACGAGACGGTGCTGATGCGCCCCGGCCAAACTCTGACCCGCGGTCTGGTCGAGCTGGACGACGAGGCGGTCGACGGTGCCGCGGCCGGCCTGGCCGCCGGGGTGTCCCGGTTCTCCCGCGGACTGGGCCGCCTGCAGACCGGGTTCGCCCGCTCCTACGCGCTGTCCATGCTGGCGGGTGCGGCCGTCGTCGTCGCGATGATTCTGGCGGTGAATCTGTGGTGACTTCATTCCCGTTGCTGACCGCGCTGTGGGTTGTCCCGATGGTCGGCGCGGCGGTGGTGATGCTGTTGCCCGCCTCGGCGCGCACGCTCGCGAAGTGGGTGGCGCTGGCGGTGTCGCTGGTGGTGTTGGTGGTCGCCGGTGTGGTCGCGGCCGGCTTCGACCCCGGCGGAGAGCAGTTCCAGTTCGTCGAGAACTACCGCTGGATACCGTCTTTCGGCACCGGCTACATCCTCGGCGTGGATGGCATCGCGCTGGCCCTGGTGGTGCTGACCGCGGTCCTGCTGCCGCTGCTGATCGTCGCCGGCTGGAACGACGCCCGCGACGAGCACAGCTGGGGCGGGCGGTCGGTGCACCTCTACTTCGCGCTGACGCTGGCCGTCGAGGGGATGGTGCTGATCTCGTTGCTCGCGTTGGACATCCTGTTGTTCTACGTGTTCTTCGAGGCGATGTTGATCCCGATGTACTTCCTGATCGGCGGCTTCGGCGGCGCGCAGCGCAGCAGGGCTGCGGTGAAGTTCCTGCTGTACAACCTGTTCGGCGGCCTGATCATGCTCGCCGCGGTCGTTGGCCTCTACGTGGCGACCGCGGGAAGCGACGCGTTCGGGGCCGGCACCTTCGACTTCCGCGCGATCGTCGCCGCCGTCGCCGGCGGCGAGTTCGTCGTCAACCCGCTGGTGATGCACCTGTTGTTCGGCGGCTTCATGTTCGCGTTCGCGGTCAAGGCGCCGCTGTGGCCGTTCCACCGCTGGCTGCCCGACGCCGCGGTCGAGGCCACCCCGGCCAGCGCCGTGCTGATGATGGCGATCATGGACAAGGTCGGCACCTTCGGCATGATCCGCTACTGCCTGGCGCTGTTCCCGGAGTCCGCAACGTATTTCAGTGGTCTGATCATCACGCTGGCGGTGGTCGGCATCCTGTATGGGGCGGTGGTGGCCATCGGCCAGACCGACGTGATGCGGCTCATCGCCTACACGTCGATCTCCCATTTCGGTTTCATCATTCTGGGCATCTTCGTGATGACCACCCAGGGCCAGTCCGGGTCGACGCTCTACATGGTCAACCACGGAATCTCGACGGCGGCACTGTTCCTGATCGCCGGATTCCTGGTGTCGCGGCGCGGATCCCGGCTCATCGACGCCTACGGCGGGGTGCAGAAGCTGGCCCCGGTGCTGGCCGGCACCTTCCTGGTGGCCGGGTTGGCGACGCTGTCGCTGCCCGGGCTGGCGCCGTTCATCAGCGAGTTCCTGGTGCTCATCGGAACGTTCACCCGCTATCCGGTGTTCGCGGTGCTGGCCGCCGGCGCGCTGGTGCTCTCGGCGATCTACATCCTGTGGATGTACCAGCGGATGATGACCGGCCCGGTCCCGGCGGCGCTGGCCGGCGGTGAGCACAGGATCGTCGACCTGGTGCCGCGTGAGATCGCGGTGGTGGCACCACTGATCGCACTGCTGTTGGTGCTGGGCGTGTATCCGAAGGTCGCGCTCGACGTCATCAACCCGGCGGTGACCCACACCTTGACCACCATCGACCGACCCGACCCGGCTCCCCGGATGGCGGAAGGCCCGCTGCGATGAACCTGCCGACCCAGTTGCCGACGCCGTCCGTCGAGTACGGCCTGGTCTCTCCGATGCTGATTGTGCTGGGCGCAGCGGTGCTCGGCGTGCTCGTCGAGGCGCTGCTGCCTCGCCGGCTGCGCTACCGCGCGCAGGTCACGTTGAGCGTCGCCGCCCTGGTGGCGGCGTTCGGTGCGGTCGTGTTTGTCGCACGGGATCTGCACGGCGGCAACGGTGTCGACGCGGTGATGGGTGCGATCGCGGTGGACATGCCCGCCCTGTTCCTGCAGGGCACGATCCTGCTGGTCGGCGTGCTCGGTATCCTGCTGATCGGTGAGCGGGCGCCCGCGTCGCCGGACGCCGAGTCCCGGGGGCTGGACGCGTTCACCCCGCAGGCGTCGGCGGTCGCGGGCAGCGTGGCCGAGAAGGTCGCCAGCAGAGCCGGTGTCATGCAGACCGAGGTGTTCCCGCTGACGATGTTCGCCCTGGCCGGGATGCTGCTGTTCCCGGCCGCCAACGATCTGTTGACGATGTTCATCGCACTGGAGGTGCTGTCGCTTCCGCTGTACCTGCTGTGCGGGCTGGCGCGGCGGCGACGGCTGCTGTCCCAGGAGTCGTCGCTGAAATACTTTCTGCTGGGCGCGTTCGCGTCGGCATTCTTCCTGTACGGCGCGGCGATGCTGTACGGGTATGCGGGCACCCTGCGGTTCCAGGGGATCGCCGAGGCGGTGTCGGCCGGTACCGGCAAGACGTCACTGGCATTGATCGGCACAGGGCTGGTGCTGGTGGGTGTGCTGTTCAAAGTCGGTGCGGTGCCGTTCCATTCGTGGATCCCGGACGTCTACCAGGGGGCGCCGACCCCGGCCACGGCGTTCATGGCAGCTGCCACCAAGATCGCGGCGTTCGGCGCGATGCTGCGCCTGTTCTATGTCGCGCTGCCCGAGCTGCGCGACGACTGGCGGCCCGTGCTGTGGGCGATCGCCATCGTGACCATGGTGGTGGGCACCGTCACCGCCGTCACCCAGAACGACGTCAAGCGCATGCTGGGCTACTCGGCGGTCGCACACACCGGCTTCATCCTGACCGGGGTTATCGCCGGTAACGCCGCCGGGGTCTCGTCGACGCTGTTCTACCTGTTCGCCTACGGGTTCTCCACCCTCGGCGCGTTCGCCGTGGTCGGTCTGGTCCGCGACGCCGACGGCGAGGAGGACAGCGCGCTGGCGCGCTGGGCGGGTCTGGGCAGGCGGTACCCGGTGGTGGGCACCGTGTTCGCGCTGTTTCTGCTTGCGTTCGCGGGGATTCCGTTGACGAGCGGTTTCGTCAGCAAGTTCGCGGTGTTCAAAGCGGCGGGCGAGGGCGGCGCGCTGCCCCTGGTGGTCGTCGGGGTGATCGCCAGCGCCATCGCCGCATACTTCTACGTGCGGGTGATCGTGCTGATGTTCTTCACCGAACGCCCCGCCGACGCGCCGGTTGTGGTGGTGCCCAGCGCGCTGACGACCGCGGTGGTCACCGTCACCGCAGCGGTCACGTTCGCGCTCGGCGCGCTGCCGCAGCCACTGCTGGACCTGGCCGACTCGGCGGACCGCTTCTTCTGATGGCAACGCTTCCTCTGATACCAAGAAGGCCATGACTTCCGACCTGGTGTTGACCGCCGACCACGACGGCGTGCGGGTGATCACGCTGAACCGGCCCGCCGCCAGGAACGCGTTGAGCCGCGATCTGATCCGGGCCAGCTACGCGGCACTGACATCCGCGGACGCCGACCCGACGGTGCGCGCCGTGGTGCTCACCGGCACCGACCCCGCCTTCTGCGCCGGCGTGGACCTGAAAGAGGCAGCCCGCGACGGGCTTTCGTATTTCGAGGAGTTCCGGTCGCACAGCTGTATCGCCGCGGTGGCGCAGATGCGCACGCCGGTGGTCGGCGCGATCAACGGGCCCACGTTCACCGGCGGGCTGGAGATGGCGCTCGGGTGCGATTTCCTGATCGCCTCCGAGCGCGCGGTGTTCGCCGACACCCATGCGCGGGTCGGGATCCTGCCCGGCGGCGGGATGACGGCGCGGCTGCCGCAGCTGGTCGGGGCTGCGATGGCCCGACGGCTGTCGATGACCGGGGAGGTCGTCGACGCCGCACGCGCCGAGCGAATCGGGTTGGTCACCGAGGTGGTGCCGCACGACCGTCTGCTGGAGCGGGCGCTGCAGCTGGCCGTCCAGATCGCGGAGGTGCCGGGCCCGACGATGCGCAGCCTCAAGGAGATCTATACGACCGGCGCCGCGGCGGTGACCGATGCCGCGCTGGCGGCAGAGGAGAAGATCGCGTTCGCCCAGGACCGCGATTTCGACGGGCTCAACGACAGGTTCGGTGCGGTGACCCGCCGCAACAAGGAGCAGATCCGGCCCACCTGACCGCGCATGCGTGCGGGATCAGGCCAGCACGCCGTGCAGCAGGATATCGGTGGTCCTGTCCACCCACGACGGGTCTTCCAGGTCATCGGGCGTCTGTAACAGCGCCAGCAGCGTGGCTCCGCCGATCAGGTGCACCAGCCGGTCCGGGTCGACGTCGCCGCGGACCTCCCCACGCGCGACCGCGCCGTGCAGCCGGGTGCGCACCGCGCCGAACAGGTCGGTGAAGCGGGCGCCCACCCGGCCGGTGAGGTCGGCGTCGGCGGACATGTCGGCGATCAGCCCAGGCAGCGCCGCCCGCACCACCGGACTGGTGAACACGTCGCGGGCCGCCTCGATCATCGCGCGCAGGTCGGCGCTGATGTCGCCCGGCGGGCTGTCCATGGCCGACGGCGTGGCCGGGAACGCAGCCTCGTGTACGAGCTCGGCTTTGCTCGACCATCGCCGGTACAGCGCCGTCTTGGTGGTGCCCGCGCGCTCGGCGACCGCGGCCATTGTGACGTTCGAATAGCCGATTTCGACAAGAAGTTCCGCAGTCGCCCGCAATATGGCAGCGTCGATACGCGGATCCCGCGGGCGACCGGCACCCGGGGTCTTGTCACCCGGCGACGGGTCTGTTTTCATATCGCTACCCACGGTATCGTATTAGTGCCACGCCTGTGCCGGGCGGGAAGGATCGTGTCTGTGACCACCGAACCAGCCGTCGACAATGTGGACCGGCTCCAACGCTCCAGCCGAGACATGTCGAATGTGCCTGCCGCACTGTCGCAGTGGCTCTCGATGCTGATGCCGGACACCACGCCGGAGATCACGGTGGAGAGTGGCATCGACGCCAATGGCATGTCCTCCGAAACGATCCTGTTGCGTGGGCGGTGGCTGCAGGCAGGCGAGTCAGTCGAGCAGAACTGGGTCGCCCGGGTGGCACCCACCGACGCCGACATCCCCGTGTTCGAACATTACCGGCTCGACCATCAGCACGAGGTGATGAGACGCGTCGCCGAACTCACCGACGTCGCGGTACCGCCGGTACGCTGGCTCGAACCCACCGGGGAGGTGCTGGGCCGGCCCTTCTTCCTGATGGACCGCGTGGACGGCATCGTGCCTCCCGACGTCATGCCCTACACCTTCGGCGACAACTGGCTCTTCGACGCGAGCCCGGAACAACAGCGTCAGCTCCAGGACCGCACCGTCGGGGTGCTGGCCGCACTGCACTCGATCCCCGACGCCCAGCAGGTGTTCGGGTTCCTCCAGGACGTCGACCCGCCCGGAGAGACCGCACTGCACCGCCACTTCGGCTGGCTCAAGAACTGGTACGAATTCAGCGTGCCCGACATCGGCCGCTCGTCGTTGGTCGATCGGGCGCTGACGTGGCTGGACGATCACTTCCCCGACGACGTCGCAGCCACCGAACCGGTCCTGTGCTGGGGCGATTCCCGCATCGGCAACGTGATGTACCGCGACTTCTCCCCCGTCGCCGTGCTCGACTGGGAGATGGCCACCGTCGGCCCGCGGGAACTGGATCTGGCGTGGATCAGCTTCGCGCACATGGTCTTCCAGGAGCTGACCAAGCTGGCGGGGCTGCCGGGGATGCCGGACTTCCTGCGTGAGGACGACGTCCGCGCCACCTACCGGGACCTCACCGGTGTCGAGGTCGGCGACCTGCGCTGGTTCCATGTGTACTCGGCGGTCGTATGGTGCTGCGTGTTCATGCGCACCGGGGCCCGGCGCGTGCACTTCGGCGAGATCGAGAAGCCCGCCGACGTCGAAACGCTCTTCTACCACGGATCGCTGCTGAAACGACTGATCGGAGAGGCCCCCTGATGCTCGGACCGATGGACGAATATCCGGTGCACCAGGTGCCCCAGCCCATCGCGTGGCCGGGCTCCTCGGATCGCAACTTCTACGACCGGTCCTACTTCAACGCTCACGACCGCACCGGCGACATCTTCGTCATCACCGGGATCGGCTACTACCCGAATCTCGGGGTCAAAGACGCGTTCATGCTCGTCAGGCGTGGCGACACCCAGACCGCGGTGCACCTGTCGGACGCGATCGATCAGGACCGGCTCAACCAGCACGTCGGCAACTACCGCGTCGAGGTCGTCGAACCGCTGCGCAAGCTGCGCATCATTCTCGACGAAACCGAAGGCATCGCAGCCGATCTCACCTGGGAAGGGTTGTTCGACGTGGTGCAGGAGCAGCCACACGTCATGCGCCGCGGCACCCGGGTGACCCTGGACGCGCAACGCTTCGCCCAGGTTGGTTCGTGGAGCGGTCAGCTGGCGGTCGACGGGGTGGATATCGCCGTCGACCCCGCCAGCTGGATCGGTACCCGCGACAGATCGTGGGGCATCCGGCCCGTCGGCGAGGCCGAACCCGCAGGGCGGCCCGATGATCCGCCGTTCGAGGGCATGTGGTGGCTGTACGTGCCGATGGCGTTCGACGACTTCGCGCTCGTGATCATCATGCAGGAGGACCCGCACGGGTTCCGCTCGCTCAACGACTGCACGCGCATCTGGAAGGACGGCCGGATCGAGCAGCTGGGCTGGCCGCGGGTCAAGGTGCACTACCGCTCCGGCACCCGGATACCGACCGGTGCCACGATCGAGGCGACGGCGTTCGACGGCAGCCCGCTGCGTTTCGACGTGGAGTCCAGGCTGGCGGTGCCGATCCACGTCGGCGGCGGCTACGGCGGCGACTCGGACTGGCTACACGGTGTGTGGAAGGGCGACAACTTCACCGAGCGCCTGACCTACGACATGAACGACCCCGCGATCATCGGCCGCGCCGCGTTCGGAGTGATCGACCACGTCGGCCGCGCGGTGTGCCGCGACGCCGACGGCACCGAGCGCGAGGGCTGGGGACTGTTCGAGCACGGCGCGCTGGGCCGGCACGACCCGTCGGGCTTCGCCGACTGGCTCACCGTCGCTCCCTGACACCCCAGCCTGCTACCGTCACCCGCCGAGATTGCGTTCCAGTAGGTCCTCACTCGAAAGTTCGCGCGTGGAATGCAATTTCGGCGCGGGAGCGGTATCGGGCGCGGGGGCGCGGCCGAACACCATCGACTCCTCGATGCGGTCGAGCCGGTGGTCGATGGCGTCGAGCACGTAGTTGTGCCGCACGTTCCACGGCCGCCGGGTCCCCGACTTCGGCAGCACGTGCGCCGACCGGTGTACGTAGCCGGCATTGATGTTCCACGCCGGCTTCTCGGTCATCGGGGTCGCGCCCAGGTGCGGGTAAGCGTGGGTGTATCCGTGAGAATCCATGTAGGCCAACAACTTCGCCACCGCACGCGCGGTCAGATCGGCCCGCAGCGTCCAGGACGCGTTGATGTATCCCACGCACCACGCCATGTTCGGCACGTCTTCGAGCAGGTGCTCCTTGTAGACGAAGCGGTCGGCGGTCCTGACCTCTTCGCCGTCGACACTGATCGTGACGCCGCCCAGGGCCTGCAGCTGAATTCCGGTGGCGGTGACGATCACGTCCGCATCGAGGCGTTCACCCGACTGCAGCACGATGCCCGTGCCATCGACGTGGTCGATCCGGTCGGTGACCACCTCGGCGCGTCCGGTGGCGATGGCGTCGTAGAAGTCCCCGGACAGGATCAGGCACAGCCGTTGATCCCACGGGTCGTAGGTGGGATTGAAGTGGGTGTCGACCGGATAACCCTCGGGCAGATAGTGTTTGGCGACCGCGCGGATCGCCCGACGGCTGAACCGCGGCGCTTTGCGCGCGATCCCGTACACGGCCACGATGAACAGGACGTTGTACAGCCAGGCGAGCCGGTATCCCAGCCGGCGGGGCGGCACCTTGCGCAGGAGGTTCACCACCGGGTTGATCCGCTGCCCGGACAGCAGATAGGTCGGCGAGCGCTGCAGCATCGTCACGTGGCCGGCCTTCTCGGTCAGCGACGGGATCAGGCTGATCGCGGTGGCGCCACTGCCGATCACCACGACCCTGCGCCCGCTGTAGTCCAGATCCTCGGGCCACTGCTGCGGATGGACGACCGTGCCGGAGAAGTCCTCCAGTCCCGGGATGTCCGGGCGGTACGGGTGGTCGTAGTCGTAGTAGCCGGTGGCGAAGAACAGGAACCGGGTCCGGTAGGTGCGCGGCACCCCGTTCTGCTCGGTCTGCACCTCCCAGGTGTCGGTCTGTGAATCCCAGTTCGCCGAGCTCACCCGGGTGTCGAACCGGATGTGCCGGTCGATCCCGTGCCGGTGCGCGGCCTCGGTGAGGTAGGTGCGGATGTCCTCACCGTCGGCGACGTTCTCCGGCCTGGCCCACGGCTCCCACGGGAACGACAGGGTGAAGATGTCGCTGTCGGAGCGGATGCCCGGGTAGCGGTGCAGGTCCCAGGTACCGCCGATGCGCGAACGGCGCTCCAGAACCGTGTAGGTGAGCTGCGGATTCCGCTCCTGGATCCGGTATGCGGCACCAATTCCCGAAATGCCTGCGCCGATGATCAGGACGTCGGAGAACTCTGTCTCCGGATAGCGCTGGTCCACTCGCAACCTCCATTGGTCCGCTCACGTACCACCCTAGGACTCAGTCGGCCAGCGCGTCGACGATCCGGGCCAACGAATCCACCTTGATGGGGCCGGGCTGGTAGAGGCAGATGCGGTCCGACACGCCGCCCACCCGGTCCTCGATGTGCTTGGCGATCTCGGCGGGGGTGCCGCACGCGGCGATGGTGTGCAGCACGTCGTCGTCGATGAGCCGCCCCATGTCCTCCCAGCGCCCCTGCTTGGACAGGGCGCGCAGTTCGGGCTGCAGGTCACCCCAGCCGTGCGCGTCGAGCACCGGGCGGTAGGCCGGCGTCGACCCGTAGAACGCCAGCAGCCGGCGGGTCGCGGTGTGGTCGGGGTCCTCGTCGGCGACCGAGACGATGATCTCGGGCACGACGGCCAGGTCCGAGCGGTCGCGGCCCGCCGCGGCCAGCCCGGCCTCGACATTGGGCATCGTCACCTCGTGCAGGAAGCGCTTCGAGCCGAACGGCATCACCAGCAGCCCGTCGGCGACCTCGGCGGTCATCCGGGTCATCTTCGGCCCCAGCGCGCCGACGAAGATCGGCACCGGCGCAAAGCTCGACCTCGGGCTGAAAGTCGGCGTCATCAGCGTGTGGCGGTAGAACTCACCCTGGAAGTTCAGCCGCTCCCCCGTGCTCCACGCCTCGAAGATCGCCCGCAGCGCCCCGACGAGTTCAGCCATCCGTGCCACCGGGCGGTCGAACTCGGCGCCGAACCGCTTCTCGATCTGGGTGCGGATCTGGGTACCCAGGCCCAGGGTGAAGCGTCCGCCGGACAGCAGCTGGTGGTCGACGGCCTGGTGCGCCAGGTGAATCGGGTTGCGGGGGAAGGCGATCGCGACGTTGGTCATCACGTCCAGGCCGCCGACGGTCGCCGCCATGGTCAGCGGCGTGAACACGTCGTGCGGCCCCTCGAAGGTGAACACCCCGCTGGCGCCGGCTTCGCGCAGCGCGCGGGCCCTGTCCGTCGCGTCCATCGGCCCGAACAACGCGGTCATCACCTGCACAAGGGCCGAGCCTAGTGCGGATCCGGCGCGTTTCACGACACTATGGGTGCGTTTGCGCGCCGAAATCGCGGGATGCGGCAGAGGATGGAGGCATGGCTGACGTCGTCGTGGTGGGAGCGGGCTTCGCGGGGCTGACCGCGGCGCGGGAACTGACGCGTTTCGGGCACGACGTGGTGGTCGTCGAAGGCCGCGACCGGGTGGGCGGCAGATCGCACACCGGCACCGTCGCGGGCGTCCCGGTGGACCTCGGCGCGACGTTCGTCGGCCCCACCCAGGACGCGGTGCTGGCGCTGGCCGACCAGCTGGGCTGCGAACGGACACCCACCTACGGGCGGGGTAAGAACCTGATCCGCTGGCGCGGTTCGGTGCGCTCCTACCGCAGCACGATCCCGCGGTTGTCGATCATCGAGCTCGTGGACGTGTCGCGGATCCAGTGGCGCTTCGAACGGGTCTGCCGGAGGGTGCCCGTCGAACAGCCGTGGACCTCACCGATCGCAGGCGACCTCGACGGCGTCTCGCTGGACGGTTGGCTGCGCTCGGTGCACGCCGGCGCGTCCACTCGCGACCTGATGACGATCATGTCGCGGGTGACCTGGGGCGCGGAGCCCGACGCGGTCTCGATGCTGCATGCGGTGCGCTACGTGAAGGCCGCGGGCGGGCTGAGCCGGATGCTCGACGTCGAGGGCGGCGCCCAGCAGGAGCGGTTCACGGCGGGCACGCAGCAGATCGCCGAGCGGATGGCCGAGCAGCTCGGCGAGAGCGTGGTGCTCGGCGAGCCGGTGCGCCGGATCTCCCGGGGCGCCGACCGCACGCTGACCGTCACCACCGACCGCGCCGAGTACGTGGGCGCGGCGGTCGTCGTCGCCGTCCCGCCCGAGCACCGCGCGACCATCGAGTTCGATCCGCCCCTGCCCGCGGGCTACGGCGAGCTCAGCAGGCACTGGCCACAGGGCCATCTGAGCAAGGCCTACGCGGCCTATGAGACCCCGTTCTGGCGCAAGGCCGGCTGCTCCGGGGAGGCGCTGTCCGACGAGGGGCCGGTGTTCATCACGTTCGACTGCAGCCCGGGCGACGACGGACCCGGCATCCTGTTGGGGTTCACCGATGCGCGCACATTCGACCCGCTCCCCGACGAGCAGCGCCGCGAGGTCGCGCTGGCCGGGTTCACCGCGTTGTTCGGGCAAGCCGCGGCACGCCCGCTCGACTACCTCGACCATCGTTGGGGCGTCGAGGCTTTCGCCCCGGGCGGACCGACCGCGGCGGTCCCGCCGGGGGCGTGGACCGCGCACGGCCGATGGCTGCGCGCCCCGGTCGACGGCATCTTCTGGGCGGGCACGGAGACCGCCGACCGCTGGACCGGGTTCCTCGACGGCGCGGTGCGGTCGGGGCTGCGCGCGGCCGCCGACGCGCATCAGGAGCTGGCGCGCCGGCCCTGATCGTCGGACGCCGCGGTGCCTGTCGCCTCGCTCGCCCGGGAACTGTCCCGGACCGACCCGATCAGCCAGCGCAGATGCTCGTTGACCTCGTCGGGCCGTTCCAGAATCGCGCAGTGTCCGCCCGGCAGCTCGACGAATCGCGCCAGGTTCGGCGCGGTGGCTGCGATCCGGCGGGCCGACGCCATCGGCAGCAGCCGGTCCTTGGTGCTGCCGATCACCAGTGTCGGCACCGTCAGGTTGGACAGCGCGATGTGCCGGGGCCCGAGGTGGTCGACGAGCACCCGCGCCCACCCGCCGCGCCCGGCCGGTGAGGTGGAGTTGAACAGGTCGTAGACGAAGTCGGCGACCGCCGGGTCGGCGTCGCGGCCGACGGCCAGGGACGCGACGAACCGGCGGTTGGGCCGGTGCACGGCCCGGTTCAGCGGCACCCCGGCGAACCGGCGCAGCACCGATCCGGCCGCCCGCACGCGGGCTTCGGCCAGCGCCGGCGGGACCGGCAACAGGTTGACGTTGCGAAGCAGGTCGCCGGTGGTGGTGTTGATCAGCGCGACCGCGTCGGCGCGTTGCTCGACGCGGTGCGGCAGCCGTTCGGACCACGACGAGATCGCGATGCCACCCATCGAGTGGCCGGCGATCACCGCGCGTTCGCCGGGGGCCAGCGTGGCCTCCAGCACGGCGTCGAGGTCGGCGGCCAGGTAGTCCAGGCTGTAGCCGCCGCGCAGCGGCGGGATCGAGCTGCGGCCGTGGCCGCGGTGATCGAAGGCGATCACCCGGTGGTCGCGGGCCAGGTCGGCGATCTGACAGGCCCACACCCGCAGCGCGCAGGTGATGCCGTGCGCGAGCACGATCGGGTAGCCGTCCTCGGGGCCGAAGACCTCTGCGTGCAGCCGGACGCCGTCGCGGGAGCGGACGTCGACGATGCGTCCCGACGCCAGTGCCTGCGCGGGGGCGAATCCCCGGCCCCGGGCCGGGGTGCTGGTTCCTCGTGCCATGCGCTGCTCCTGTGTTTCCGGCGACTTTGCCCGGTACGGGACTGTACCCGGTGGAGACCGGCGGTGAGCCGACCAACCGCGGGTGAGTTAAATGGTCTGCGACGACCATCAGGAGGCCGGAATGCGCGCGATACAGATTGCCGAACTGGAGGGCCCGCAGGCGGCCCGCCTCGTGGAGATCGACGAGCCCACCGCCGCCGACGGCGCGGTGCTGGTCGACGTGTACGCCGCGGGGGTGGCGTTCCCCGACGCGCTGCAGTCCCGCGGGCTCTATCAGTACAAACCCCAGATGCCCTACACGCCGGGCGCGGAGGTGGCCGGGGTGGTGCGTAGCGCACCCACCGGCGCGCACGTGCAGCCCGGCGACCGGGTGGCCGGGCTGACGATGTTGTGCGGCGCAATGGCCGAAGTCGTTGCACTGCAACCGGAACGGGTGTTCAAGTTGCCGGATACGCTGTCCTTCGAGGCTGGCGCAGGCATCCTGTTCAACGATCTGACGGTGCATTTCGCGTTGCGGACCCGGGGCCGTCTGCAGCCCGGCGACACGGTGCTGGTGCACGGGGCGGCCGGCGGCATCGGGACCTCGGCGCTGCGGCTCGCGCCGGCTTTCGGCGCCTCCCGCACCATCGCGGTGGTCAGCACCGAGGACAAGGCCGAGGTGGCCCGTGCCGCAGGCGCGTCCGACGTGGTGCTCGCCGACGGGTTCAAGGACGCGGTCAAAGAACTCACCGGCGGGCGCGGGGTCGACATCGTGGTCGATCCGGTCGGCGGCGACCGGTTCACCGATTCACTGCGCTCCCTGGCACCCGGCGGCCGGCTGCTGGTCGTCGGGTTCACTGGTGGCGAGATCCCGACGGTCAAGGTGAACCGGCTGCTGCTCAACAACGTCGACGCCGTCGGGGTGGGCTGGGGAGCGTGGACAATGACCCACCCCGGCTATCTGCAGGAGCAGTGGGCCGAGCTGGAGCCGTTGCTGGCCTCGGGCGCGGTGCCGGCGCCCACCCCGGTCGTCTATCCGCTGGAGCGGGCCGCCGACGCGATCGCGTCTCTGGAGGACCGCTCGGCCAGGGGCAAGGTCGTCGTTCTTGTCCGATGAGGCTCTTGTCCGATGAGGTTGTTGTCCGATGAGGTCGTTATCCGATGAGGTCGTTATCCGATGAGGCCGCGATCCGGGAAGTGACCCGCCGGTAACCAAATGCGCCCGAAGTGGTGCGCCGGTCTTTGCCCGCTGCGATGATGGAGCTCGTGTCCCGCGCTGGAGAGCGACCAGTCGACGATCCGCGCGTTGCTGGATTCCTGGTCACCGCGGCGTCTGCGCCGACCGCGCTGGTCATCGAGGGCGACGCCGGCATCGGTAAGACCACGCTGTGGCTGCGTCAGCTCGAGCTGGCCGGCGAGCGGGGTTTCCGGGTGCTCACGGCCCGGGTGGGCCAGGCCGAATCGGTGATGGCGTTCGCCGCGCTGGCCGACCTGCTCGGCGATGTCGAGGACGACTGCTTCGCGTCGTTGCCCGCATTACAGAAGCTGGCGCTGGACCGGGTGTTGCTGCGCGCAGGCAACGACGGTCCGCCCACCGATCAGCGCACGGTGGCCGCGGGTTTCGTGTCGGTGCTGCACACTCTGGCCGAGCGGTCCCCGGTGTTGATCGCGATCGACGACGCCCAGTGGCTGGACCGGTCGAGCCGCGCGGCCGTCGAGTTCGCGGTGCGCCGGCTGCGGGGACCGTTCGGCGTGCTGGTGACCGAGCGGTGCGCCCCGGGTGAGGGCACGACCGCGGGCTGGCTGAGGCTGGAGCGCCCCGACGGACTTCAGCGCGTGTCGGTGCGGCCGATGACCACGGGCCAGCTGCACTCGCTGATCTCCGAGCGCCTCGGCCGCACCCTGGCCCGTCCGTCGGTGCTCCGCATCGCCGAGGTCTCGGGCGGCAACCCGTTTTTCGCCCTCGAACTGGCGCACTCCATCAGTGACGGCCCGACCGCGGGCGAAGCATCGCTACCTGCCACCCTGACCGAGGTGGTGCGCCGCCGGATCGGGATGCTCGACGATTCGACCCGCTCGCTGCTGCTCAGCGTCGCGTGCGTGGCCGCTCCCACCGTGGACCTGTTGGCGCGCGCCCACGCCTCGACAGCCGCCGAGGTGGCCGCCCGACTGGAGACGGTGGAGTCCACCGGCATCGTCACCGTGGACGGGAACCGGGTGCGGTTCACCCACCCGCTGCTGGCCAGCGGCGTGTACACCGACGCCGGGCCGACCGCGCGCCGCGCGATGCACCGCACGATGGGCGCGCTGGAGACCCAGCCGGAGCTCAAGGCCCGGCATCTGGCCCTGGCCTCGGCCAGCGGCGACGAGGAGATCTTCACCGCGCTGGACCAGGCCGCCGACTCGGCCCGCGCCCGGGGTGCGCCGGCCGCGGCCGCCGAGCTGGTCGGCCTGGCGATCGGGCTGGGCGGCGACAACCCGTTGCGCCGCATGAAATCTGCGGAGAACCACTTCCTGGCCGGCGACACCGCCAAAGCCGCCGCCGTGCTGGGCCAGGTCGACTCGATGGAGCCGGCGATCCTGCGGGCGCTGGCGTCGAGCCTGCTGGCCACGGTCCGGATGTACGAGAACGAACACACCGAGGCGGTCGCGCTGCTGCGCGGCGCACTCGACGACGGTGCGGGAAACGTCCCGGTGCTGGTGCAGGTGCTGTTGCGACTTTCCTTCGCACTCAACAGCATCGGCGAACTCGACGACGCGCGCCGGCACGTCCGCGACGCCGTCAAGCTCGCCGAGGAGCTCGGAATTCCCGGCATCATCAGCGCGGCGCTGGCCTGGTCGGTGCACGTGAAGTTCCAATGCGGCGACGGTCTCGACGAGCCGTCCCTGCAGCGCGCGTTGGAACTCTACGACCCCGCCTTCGACGTGCCGATCATCTTCCGGGCGCCGTTCGTGCACGCGTTGGCGATGTCGTGGACCGGCAGGCTCGAGCAGGCGCACCACGAGCTGACCGAGGTGCGCGCGGTGTGCGTCGAGCGCGGCGCCGAGAGCGACATGATGGCGATCGCCGGGTTCCTCGCGATCAACCACCTGTGGTGGGGTCAGCTCGCGGCCGCCGAAGCCGAGGCGGCCGAGGCCGTGGAACGCGCCGAACAACTCGGCGGCGACGACGTGCTGATCATCCCGATGACCGTGCGCAGCGCGCTGGCCGCCTACGCCGGCCGCGTCGACGACGCCCGCACCGACGCCCGCTGGGTGCTCGGTGCGATTGCCAACCGGCAGGCCTCCCACATCGCCGACTGGCCGGGAATGACGTTGTGCTTCCTGGAGGAGTCGCTCGGAAATCACCGGGAGGCGCTGGAGGCCCTCGATGTGAAGTTCCTCGACACCGATCAGATGCCTGCCACCGAAATGATGTACGCGTGGCACCTGCCCGACGTGATCGAGGCGATGGTAGGCGTGGGACGGCTGGACGAGGCCGAATACCTCACCGGCGCACTGGAACAGAACGGCCTCGAGCACCGCCGGCCCTGGATGCGCGCAGTGGGGGCGCGGTGTCGCGCGATGCTGCTGGCCGCCCGCGGCGAGGTGGCGGCCGCCGAACAGTCCGCGCACCGCGCGATGGCCGAGCACGAAAGCCTCCCGATGCCGTTCGAGACGGCGAGAACCCAGCTTCTGCTCGGCCAGCTGCAGCGCCGGCTGCGCCAGAAGCAGTCTGCGGCCACGAATCTGAACCAGGCGCTGCGGACCTTCCAGGCGTTGGGCACCCCGCTGTGGGCGCAGCGGGCGCAGGCCGAACTGGCACGCGCAGTGGTGGCCCCGGCCGAGGATCTGAGCCAGTTGACGCCGTCGGAGCAGCGGGTCGCCGAGATGGCGGCCGCCGGGGCGACCAACAAGGACATCGCCGCGGCGATGTTCATCAGCGCCAAGACCGTCGAGCACAACCTCACCAGGATCTACCGCAAGCTGGGCATCAGCTCGCGTGCCGAGTTGGGCCGACGGATCGATCGGGCCGGCGGGACCTAGGTCACCCAGTCCGGCTGTCGGCCGACGTCGACGGCGGAGAAATCCTTGTGCGCCAGACCGGCGAGCGTGCCGCCGTCGACGACGAACTCCGCTCCGGTCGAGTAACTCGACTCGTCGGATGCCAGGTAGACGACCAGGTTGCTGACCTCGTGCGGCTGGGCGATCCGGCCGAGCGCGGACTGGAAGATGTCCTCGGGCACCCAGTCGGCCATGGGTGTCTTGACCAGCCCCGGATGCACCGAGTTCACCCGGATTCCGAACGGCCCCAACTCCAGTGCCGTCGACTTGGTGAGGCCGCGGACCGCGAACTTGGTGGCGGTGTAGCCGTGGCAGCCGACGGTGCCCGCCATCCCCTCGATGGAGGAGATGTTGACGATCGATCCGGCGCCTGCGGCCTTCATGGTCGGGGTGACCGCACGGATGCCGAGGAACACGCCGGTGAGGTTGACGTCGAGGATGCGCTGCCACTCGGCCAATTCGTAGTCCTCGACGGTGCCGATGTTCAGGATGCCCGCGTTGTTGACCAGGATGTCGAGCCCGCCGAACTCGGCGACGGTGGTGGCCACGGCCGCGTCCCAGTCGCCGGGGCTGGTGACGTCGAGATGAACGTAGCGCGCGGCGTCCCCGAGTTCGCCGGCCACGTCTTCGCCCTCGGCGTCGAGGATGTCGCCGCACACCACCTTCGCGCCGTGGGCGGCCATCGCCCGCGCGTGGGAGGCGCCCATCCCCCTGGCCCCACCACTGATCAGCGCGACCTTGCCTGCCAGCCGTCCGGTCATCAATTCCCCTGCCCCGTCGTGATTGTGAATTCGTAGTCCGCCGAGGACGGCCGATGCGTCCACTTCCAGTAGTCGGCGATGCGCCACGCGAACAGGGTGGGCAGCTCACCCGCGCTGTTCTTGTAATAGCTGCTGACCGACGGGTGTGCGTAGACCATTGACTTCAGCCGGTGCTGGCTGCGCCGGTCGTAGCCGGTGCACACCTCGGCCCTGGGGGCCACCGCGGCTGCGCCGGCGGCCAGCGTCATGTCGATGCAGCCCAGGATGTAGCGCATCTGGCATTCGGAGTTGTAGATGATGCTCGCGCCGTTCACGGCGTTGGTGCCGGGGCCGAACATGCAGTAGAAGTTCGGGAACTCTGCCACCGTGATCCCGAGGTAGGCGTAGCCGGCGTCGCCCCACGCCTCGTTGAGCCCGATCCCGCCGGTGCCGCGGATGTCGATCGGTCCGAGCTGGTGGTTGACGTCGAAACCGGTGGCCCACACCAGCACATCGGCACTGCGGTGCACACCGCGGACGTCGGTGACCCCGTCGGCGGTGATCTCGGCGATCCCGTCGGTCACCAGCTCGACGTCGTCGCGCTGCAGAGTGGTCAGCCAGGTCCCGTCGTCCTGAAGGGTGCGCTTGCCCATCGGCGGGTATTTCGGGGTGACCTTGTCGAGCAGTTCCTCGTCGTCGGTGAACGCTCGCATCCACGCGATGAACATGTCCCGGATCGCCTGATTGCCTGCGCTGACCGACAATCCGCCGGTGTCCCAGCCGGGGTCGATGGTGATCTGTTCGTCGAGGGCGTCGGCGATCGGCCACCACGACACGAAGCGCAACCACCGGCCGTAGTAGGGCAGATGCCGGGTGGCCCACCGGGCCTCGGGGCTGACGGCCTCGTGGTAGTGCACGTTGGGCGCCATCCACTGCGGCGTGCGCTGGTAGACGTCGACATGCGCGGCGGTGCCGGCGATCGCGGGAACCAACTGGAAGCCGCTGGCCCCGGCACCGATCACGGCGACCCGCTTGCCGGCCAGCTCCACGGAGTCGTCCCAGTCCGCGGTGTGGCGGGACGGTCCGCGAAATACTTTCGCGCCGTTGATGTCCGGGATGACAGGGGCGCTGAACTGGCCGACCGCGCAGATCACGGCGCAGGCGGTCAGCTCCTCGTCGGCGGTGGTGTCGGCGCTCCCGACCGCGGTGGGGCGCACCCGCACCCGCCACTGAGAGGCTGCCTCGTCCCACACCGCGCCGGTGACCTCGGTGTCGAACCGGATGTGTTCGGCGAGACCGTAGCGGTCGGTGACATCCCGCAGATACTGCAGGATCTCGGGTTGGGTCGCGTAGTGGTGCCGCCAGTGGTCGGTGGGCTCGAACGAATACGTGTAGTACTGGCTGGCGATGTCCACCCGGCAGCCCGGGTATCGGTTGGCCAGCCAGGTCCCGCCGACTCCGGACTGGCGCTCGATGATGGTGAACGGCACACCGGCCGCCTTGAGCTTGATTCCGGCGAGCACTCCGGCCTCACCGCAGCCGATGACCACGACGGGGAAGCCGGCGCGCTGCTCGGGCGCCGATGCCCACACCGGACCGCACTGGTCGTCGTCGGTGACCCTGAGGTCCGCGGCGATGTAGTCGACGAATTCGTCGGTGACCTGGCCGGCGGAGACCGCGTCGAGCATCACCCGCAGCTGGTGCTCGTCGGGCACGAACGGCGGCGGGCAACCCCTGTCGCGGTAGTCGCGGGCAACCTGATAGGCCCTGTCCCGCACCACCTGTTTGTCCGGCTCGCTCATGCCACCCTGCAGGTCCATCGCGATGAGCATGAACGGGCGCGGCAGTTCGTCGAGGACGCTCAGGTCGCCGGTCATGTGGACGATCGACATCAACAGGGCGGGCACGCTGGCGTCGTCGATGGCCGCCCGCAGCACCTCATCGCCGTCGTCGAACGGCAGTCCGGTCAACCGGGTCAGCTCGGGACTGCGCACCTCCGCGCCGGTCAGATGGGGCACGGACCGACCATACGCTCGGCGTTCAGTGGATGGTCAGGGTTTGGCGACTTCCGCCCGCGCCAGGAAATCGAGCACCGCACCGGCGAACAGGTCGTTGCGGTCCCCGGCCACCATGTGCCCGGCGCCCTCGACGTCGACGAACGCGACCTGGGGAAACCGCGCCAGAAATTCCTCGGCGCGCTGATGGCTGACCAGGTCGCTGACCTGACCGCGCACCAGTAGCACCGGCACCCCGTCGGCGAGGATGGCCTCGACCGCGGCGTGCAGACGCTCGGTGTCGGTGACCTCCAGCGGCGGATTGGTCGCGGAGCCGTCGATGAACTGCGGGTCCCAGTGCCAGTACCAGCGATCCCCCCTGCGCCGCAGGTTCTTTCGCAAGCCATCGAGATCGTCCGGGCGCGGCCGGTGCGGGTTGAACGCCGCGATCATGTCGGCGACCTCGTCGAGCGAGGCGAATCCGTCGACCATCTTGTCGGCCATGAAGGCGTGAATACGCTCGGCCCCGGAGGGATCCATATCGGGCACGATGTCGACCAGGACCACTGCCGCGGCGACGCCGCGGGCCAGTTCGCCGGCCAGCAGCATCGAGGTGATGCCACCGAGAGACGCACCGACGAGCACCGGCTTCTCCGGCAGCAGGCGGAGGATCTCGCCCACGTCGGCGGCGAAACTGGACACCCGGTAGTCGCCCTCGGCGGACCAGTCGGACTCACCGTGGCCGCGCATGTCGACGGTGACGCCCTGCCAGCCGCGCTGCGCCACAGCCGCAGCGGCCCTGCCCCAGGACCGGCGGGTCTGCCCGCCGCCGTGCAGGAACACCACAGCGCGCGCGTCCGGGTCGCCGACCCGGTCTGCCACGATCCGCACACCGCCGTGCCCGTCGGTCAGAAACGGCTCCGGCGCAACGGTCATCCCCGGATCGTAAGTGCTACAACGCCGGTGGTCCTACCAGATGACGGCCAGCGCCGCCGCGGCGAACGACAGCACCCCGACTCCGTAGAACATGCCGCGCGGCACCGCTTCGCCGGTGCGCTTCTGCCGGGCGCTGCCCATGCCCAGCAATCCTCCGAGGATCACCAGGATCACCAGCTTGATCCCGATCTTGGGGTAGTTCAGTTCGATGCCCGCGGGCCACGGCGCGGCCAGCGCGAGGCCGGTCAGCAGTGAGACCAGCAGGCCGTAGTCCATCACCCGGGTGGTCCGGAACCGGCGGGCGACCGCTTCGGTCACCCAGGCGCCGAACAGGATGGCGAAGCCGACGATGTGCAGCAATACAACTACAGAACGTAGTACTTCCATGCCGTGAGGCTACCTCAGCCCGGCCCCGCAACTCGGCAGGCGCCCGCCGTCACGGCGTGCCGGGCGGCACCCGATACCTGCCTCGGCGTCAGGGCAGGCAGTCGGTGGACTTCGACAGGTCGGCCTTCATGTTGCGACTCATCATCTCCAGCGCGGCCTCGCCGAGCTTGGCGTCGATGTGCGCCACGGCATCCGGGGGCACCACCACGTCGTAGTGCCGGACGTAGCCGTCGAGCGCGGTGTACAGGATGCACTGTTCGGTGACCTGCCCGGTGAGGACGATGCGCTGCGCACCCAGCCGGCTGAGCAGGTAGTCCAGCGGGGTCGCGTAGAACGCGCTGTGTCGCACCTTGGTCAGGAAGCGGGTGTCCGGGCTGGGCAGCAGCGGCCGGACCAGATCGGGACGGGCGCCCTTCAGCGCACCCTGGATGATGTCGGAGTGGTTGGCGGCGAAGTCGCCGTGGTTGTCGTTGACATAGATCACGTCGACGTCGTCACGCCGGCCGGCCCGCGCGACCAGTTCGGCGATCGGATCGACGACATCGGCAGCGCTGTCGGCCAGTTGCTCGGCGTCGGGGTGGTCGTAGGTGTTGAACACGTCGATCACCAGTAGCGCGGTATCACTCATGGACGTATTGATAACCGCGCAGCGCGAAAGTAATCCGCGCACACCGTTCCGGTATGTACATCGACGGACGGGCGATTGTCCGTCACGGACATGGGTGCGGCGAGCCGGCGTTCCTAGGCTTTGAGGCATGACTGCGACCGTGATCGGCGGCCCCGCCCTCCCCCAGGTCCGCCGGGTGCACACCGACGTGCCCGGCCCCCGGTCCGTCGAGCTCGCGCACCGCCGCAGTGCCGCACTCCCGGCGGGTCTGACCAGCGCCGCCGGTGTGTACGTGGCCGCGGCCGGCGGCGGGGTGATCCTCGACGTGGACGGCAACTCGTTCATCGACCTCGGCAGCGGGATCGCCGTGACCACCGTCGGCAACGCGGCCCCGGCCGTGGTGGCCGCGCGACGGCGCAGCTCGCCGAGTACACCCACACCTGCTTCCTGGCCACCCCGTACGAGCCCTACATCGAGGTCGCGGAGAAACTGAACGCGCTCACGCCGGGCGACCACGAGAAGCGCACCGCGTTGTTCAACACCGGCAGCGAGGCGGTGGAGAACGCCGTCAAGTACGCGCGTGCGGCGACCGGACGGCCGGCGGTGGTGGTGTTCGACCACGCGTTCCACGGCCGCTCGCTGCTCACCATGTCGATGACAGCCAAGAATGCGCCGTACAAGCACGGTTTCGGTCCGTTCGCCCCTGAGGTGTACCGGGCGCCGATGGCCTACCCGTTCCGGTGGCCGTCGGGTCCGCAGCACTGCGCCGCGGAGGCGTTCGCCCACTTCGCGCAACTCGTCGACGCCCAGATCGGTGCCGATGCGGTGGCCTGCGTGGTGGTCGAGCCGATCCAGGGTGAGGGCGGGTTCATCGTTCCGGCCGAGAGCTTTCTGCAGTCGGTCGCGCAGTTCTGCCGCGAGCGCGGCATCCTGCTGGTCGCCGACGAGGTGCAGACCGGCATCGCGCGCACCGGCGCGTGGTTCGCCAGCGAGCACGAGGGGCTGGTGCCCGACCTGATCACCACCGCCAAGGGTCTGGCTGGGGGGCTCCCGCTGGCCGCGGTCACCGGACGTGCCGACGTGATGGACGCCGCGCACTCCGGTGGTATCGGCGGCACCTACAGCGGCAACCCGGTCGCGTGCGCGGCCGCGCTCGGGGTGTTCGAGGAGATCGAGACCCGCGGTCTGGTCGAGCGCGCCCGCGCCCTGGGCGAGGTGATGACCGCGGCGCTGCGCAGGATCGCGGCCGCCACCGACGTGATCGGCGAGATCCGGGGCCGGGGCCGGGGCGCCATGATCGCCGCCGAACTCGTGGTGCCCGGCACCCGTGAGCCCGATCCCGGGGCGGTGGCCGCCGTCACCCGGCACTGTCAGCGCAACGGCGTGTTGCCGCTGAGCGCAGGCACTTTCGGCAACGTGCTGCGGTTCCTGCCGCCGCTGTCGATCTCCGACGAACTGCTCGCCGAGGCGTTCGACGTCGTCGCCGACGGTTTCGCCGCCCTGTAATCCCGATCAGGAGATGACCCGATGACCACCACGACACCGCCGCGCAGGAAGTCCGTGTACGCACCGCTGGAACTGTTCGACACCGCCCGGCTTCTCGAGCACGACGAACGCGAGATCGCCTCCACAGTGAGGAAATTCGTCGACATCGAACTGCGGCCGAACATCGAGGGCTGGTTCGAGTCGGCCACGCTGCCCCGGGAACTGGGGCGGCGCTTCGGCGAACTCGGGGTGCTGGGCATGCACCTGCAGGGCTACGGCTGTGCGGGCACCAACGCCGTCGGCTACGGGCTGGCGTGCCTGGAACTGGAGGCCGGTGACAGCGGGTTCCGCAGTTTCGTCTCCGTGCAGGGCTCGCTGTCGATGTTCTCGATCCACCGCTACGGCTCCGAGGACCAGAAGAACGAGTGGCTGCCACGGCTGGCCTCGGGCGAGGCGATCGGCTGCTTCGGCCTCACCGAACCCGACTTCGGGTCCAACCCGGCCGGCATGCGCACCCGCGCCCGCCGCGACGGCCGCGACTGGGTGCTCAACGGCACCAAGATGTGGATCACCAACGGCAACCTGGCCGACGTGGCGACGGTCTGGGCGCAGACCGACGACGGGATCCGGGGCTTCCTGGTACCCACGGACACGCCGGGGTTCACCGCGAACCCGATCCACCGCAAGCTCTCGCTGCGGGCGTCGGTGACTTCGGAACTGGTGCTGGACAACGTCCGGCTGCCCGAGTCGGCGCAGCTGCCGGAAGCGGTCGGGCTGAGCGCCCCGCTGTCGTGCCTCAACGAGGCCCGCTTCGGCATCGTGTTCGGCGCGCTCGGCGCCGCCCGCGACAGCCTGGAGACCACGATCGCCTACACCCGGACCCGGGACGTGTTCGACAGGCCGCTGGCCGGTTATCAGCTGACGCAGGAGAAACTGGCCAACATGACCCTCGAACTCGGCAAGGCGATGCTGCTGGCCATCCACCTGGGCCGGATGAAGGACGCCGGCGGCGTGCTCCCGGAGCAGATCAGTCTCGGCAAGCTCAACAATGTCCGCGAGGCACTGGCGATCGCCCGCGAATGCCGCACCCTGCTGGGTGGCAGCGGCATCACCCTGGAGTACTCGCCCCTGCGCCACGCCAACAACCTGGAGTCGGTGCTGACCTACGAGGGCACCTCGGAGATGCACCTGCTGTCCATCGGCAAGGCGCTGACCGGCCACGCGGCGTTCCGCTCATGACGGCGCCGGTCCGCCATCTCGTCGACGGGCGGTGGATCGCCGGGGACGGTGAACCGCTGCGCAGCGTCAACCCGGCCCACCCGCGGGTCGTGGTCGCCGAGGGCGGTGCCGCGCTACCCGCGGACGTCGACACGGCCATGGCCGCGGCCGCTGGTGCCGCACCGGCGTGGGCGGCCACCCCGATCCACCAGCGGGGCGCGATGCTGTCGGCCGCCGCGGACGTCGTCGAGCGCAACGCCGAACAGTGGGGCCTCGAACTCGCCACCGAGGAGGGCAAGACGCGCGCCGAAGGCGTCGGCGAGGTGCGCCGCGCGGCGCAGATCCTGCGCTACTACGCCAACGAGGGCGACCGCAGCGCCGGCGAGCTCTACGCGTCCCCGCGCGCCGGGGAACAGATCCTGGTCACGCGCAGACCGCTCGGGGTCGTCGGGATCATCACCCCGTTCAACTTCCCGATCGCGATCCCGGCCTGGAAGATCGCCCCCGCGCTGGTCTACGGCAACACTGTGGTGTGGAAGCCGGCCAGCACTGTGCCGTTGCTGGCGATCCGGCTCGCGCAGGCGTTCACCGAGGCGGGCCTGCCACCGGGTGTGCTCAACCTGTTGATCGGCGACTCCGACGTCGGCGAGGCCATCGTCGGCCACGCCGGGATCGACGGGATCTCGTTCACCGGTTCGACCGCGGTCGGCCGGCGCATCGCGGCCTCGGCCGCGGCACGCGGCGTGCCCGCACAGGCCGAGATGGGCGGCAAGAACGCCGCGGTGGTGCTCGACGACGCCGACCTCGATCTCGCGGTGGAGCAGGTGATGCTCGGCGCGTTCCGGTCCACCGGCCAGAAGTGCACCGCCACTTCGCGTCTGATCGTCACCCCGGGGATCGCCGACGCGTTCCTGGATGCGCTCCTCACCCGCGCCGAGACGCTGCAGGTGGGCGACCCCGTAGACGACACCACGCAGATGGGTCCGGTGATCAGCGCGGCCGCACAACAGTCCGTGACCGGCGGGGTCGACACCGCCGTCACGCAGGGCGCCACGGTGCTGACCGGCGGCCGGCCCTACCCGGACGGGCCGCTGGCCGACGGCTACTTCGTCGCCCCCACGATCCTCCAACTCGACGGCGAACCCGCCGACGTGTGGACCGACGAACTGTTCGGCCCGGTGCTGGCGGTGCGGCGGGCCGCCGACGCCGAGGACGCGTTCGCCTTGGCCGACGACAGCGAATTCGGGCTTTCCGCAGCCGTGTTCACCCAGGACCTGACGCGCGCGCTGCAGGCCGTCGACCGGATCGACGTCGGGGTTCTGCACGTCAACTCCGAGTCCGCCGGGGCCGACCCGCACGTGCCGTTCGGCGGGGCCAAGAAGAGTGGGCTCGGCCCCAAAGAGCAGGGCACCGCCGCCCGCGAGTTCTTCACCCACACCACCACCGTGTACCTGCGCGGCGGGACGGCCCGACCGTGACCGGTGCGCTCGACGGCATCGTCGTCGTGGACTTCAGCCGCGTGCTGGCCGGACCGTACGCGACGATGATGCTGGGCGACTTCGGCGCCGAGGTCGTCAAGGTCGAACGGCCCGGCGCCGGGGACGACACCCGGCAGTGGGGACCGCCCTACGATTCCTCCGGCGTGGCAACGTATTTCAACGCGGTCAACCGCAACAAGCGCTCGGTGGCCATCGACCTGTCCGATCCCGCCGGGCAGCAGACCGCACGCGACCTGGTCGCCGGTGCGGACATCGTCGTCGAGAACTTCCGGCCCGGCACCATGGAGAGACTCGGGCTGGGCTATGAGGATCTGCGCCGCGTCCGGCCCGACGTCATCTACTGCGCGATCACCGGCTTCGGCCACGGCGGCGGCGCGGCGCTGCCGGGCTACGACCTGTTGGTGCAGGCGGTCGGCGGGCTGATGAGCGTCACCGGCACCGAAGGGCAGCCCACCAAGGCGGGTGTGGCCCTGGTCGACGTGCTCGCCGGACTGCACGCGCTGAGCGGGATCCTGGCCGCGCTGGCCCACCGCGACCGCACCGGCGAGGGGCAGCGCGTGGACACCGACCTGTTCTCGGTGCTGCTGTCGTCGATGGTCAATCAGGCTTCCGGCTTCCTGGGCGCAGGCGTGGTGCCGGCGATGATGGGCAACCGGCACCCCAGCATCGCGCCGTACCAGACCTTCGACACCGCCGACCGGCCGATCGCGGTGGCCGTCGGCAATGACAGACAGTTCACCGCGTTCAGCGCCGCGATCGAACTGCCCGAGCTCGCCCGCGATCCGCGCTTCGCCACCAACCCGCTCCGGGTGGCCAACCGGGATGCGTTGTGCGCGTTGCTGGAACCGGCGTTGAAGCGGCACGGTGCCGAACACTGGTACACCACGCTGACCTCGGCCGGTGTGCCCGCGGGCCCGATCAACGACCTGTCCGAGGCATTCGCGTTCGCCGAACGGCTGGGCATCGCCGCGACGGTGCAGGTTCCGGGTAGCCCGGCCCCGCAGGTCGCCAACCCGGTGACGTTGTCGGCGACGCCGGTCACCTACCGCTGTGGTCCGCCGGTCCTCGGCGACTCCGTAGCAGTTGAGAAGCCCTGACCGCCAACCACAGCTGCGTCCGCGAGTCGGCGGAGGTCAGGTCGTCGCCGAGCAGCTGACCGATGCGCCGCATCCGGTTCCGCAGCGTGTGGCGGTGCACCTGCAACTCGGCGGCGGCGGCCTCCGCCTGGCCGTTGTGCCGCAGGAAGGCCGCCAGGGTGGCGACCAGATCCTCGTCGGCATCGCGCAGCGGGTCCAGTACCGATGCCAGCAGCCGCAATTCACCCGGCGCGCGGCTGTCCAGCAACGCCGCGAGCGGCCCGAGGTCGGCGAACTCGGTGAACTGGCCCGCCGTGGACTCGGCGGCGATCCTCGCCTGCTCCACACCCGTGGCGACCTCGGCAATCGGGACAGCCCGACTCACTCCCCCGCTCGGCCCGCGCTGACTCCCGATCAGGGTGCGGACCCGGCCGGCGCTGCCATCCGCGGGGACGACGATGACGATCTCACGGTCCGCCGTCGTCATCAGGTAGGGCCCCGCGTCGGCCAGCCGCCGACCCACGGCTTCCTCGGCGGCCAGCACCGGACCCATGTGCTGAAGCACGACCACGACGACGTCCCCGTCCGGGACGAACCCGAAGTAACGCAACAAACCCTCGTCCACGGTCTCCCGGCCCGCGAGCAGCTGCCGAGTCAACGCCGAACGCAACCGCTGCTCGGCGTCCTGCACTCTCGCCGGCTTCTCCAGTGCGATCGAGATCAGCGACACCGCATGTGCGACAAGCAGTCTGTCGGCATCTGACAGCGGCTCGGAGGTACGCACCACCAGGTGCCCGCGAACTGCCTGTGCCGCCCGCATCCGCTGAACCGTCAACCAGCCGTCCCCGTGCGGGGTGACCAACCCGCCGCGATCCCGCGCCCGCCGGGCGGTCTCGGACAGCGACGAGATCAGCTCGGCATCGGTGCTCCCGCCCGCCGCGAGCTCCCGGCCGTCGGCGGCGACGGCGACCACGACTGCCGACAGACAGTCGGCGAGTTCGCCGACCACGCCGGGGATACCTCCCCTCAGCGTCGCTCGGGCCAGCACCTCCTGTTGGTCGACCACTCGTTGCACCGAGCGCAGCTGGTCGGCCCTGACGGCGTCGATCACCACCCGGGCGATGGCGATGAACGGTGTCGAGGCCGGCACCCGCAGGATGGGGACGCCGTGCTCGTCGCCGGCGGCCAGCACCCCGGCCGGGACCTCCGCGAGCGTGGTGCCGGTGTCGACCGCCAGCGCGGCCGTCCCGGCCGCGGCCAGTCGTGCGACGTAGTCGCGCTGGGCTGCGGCGTCGGCGCCGATGTTGATCCCGGTCGTCATCACCAGCTCGCCGCCGGCCAGATACGGTGTGGGGTCGGCTAATTCGATGGCATGCGGCCACTCGATCGGTCGGTCGGCAGCCTGCGCGCCGGCAACCAGTAGCAGGCCGAGGTTCTCGTCCTGGCACAGACTGCGCGCGGTGATCACACCTGCGACGCTACGCCGGGCCTCTCCCTGGACCGCTCCGCGGCCGTGCTCTCCCTGGACCGCTCCGCGGCCGTGCCTCTCCTGGACCGCTCCGCGGCCGTGACAAACGCACCGAACAGCCGCATCCTGTCGTCCCCGGGTCCGTCCTCGTCCTCGGGATGCCACTGCACACCGAGGTAGAACTTGCCGGGATCCTCCACGCCCTCGGTGATCCCGTCGAGCGCGCGGGCGGCGACCACCAGACCGTGTCCGAGGGTGTCGACGGCCTGATGGTGGCCGTTGCGGGCGATCACCCGGTCGGTGCCCAGGATCGATGCCAGCCGGGTACCGGGCATGATGTCGACGGGTTCGTCGACGAATACCGGTTCGCCGGGCCCGCCGTGGTGCAGTGTGTAGTCGGCGATGTCGGGGACAAGCGTGCCGCCGCGGGCGACGTTGAGCAGTTGGGAGCCCCGGCAGATTCCGAAGACGGGCCGCTCGGCGGCCTCGGCAGCCGCGATGGCGGCGAACGCGTCGCGGTCGGCGCGCAGATCGATACCGTACGAATTCGGATGGGTTTCGCACACGCCGTAGCAGGAACCGTCGACATCCCCGCCGCCGAGAAGCAGCAGACCGTCGAAATCTGCTGCAGCAGAAGGGTCATCCAGTGGTGTCGTGGTGTCCCACAGCTCGTAGGAGGCGCCGAGTTCGACCAACGTCGCCAGCGCCGTCCTGGTGAACCGCGTGACCAATCCCGCGTCGTGCTCGTTGATGCCGGGGAAGTTCAGCGAGGCCAGCACACACACGTGGGCGCGCGGCGCCGACGGCACCGGCAGGTTCGGGATGACGTCCTCACGACGTACCCGGATGGTCATCGCGCTTCCTTTCTCTTGGTGGCGCGGTCCACCAGGTCGGTGAACAGCGCGGCGTCGGTGGGGCAGACGCGGTGGCGGTCCTCGGGGTGCCACTGCACGGCGACGACGTCGGCGCGGCGGTGTTCGACCGCCTCGAAGACGCCGTCTGCGGCGAGCGCGGACACCACCAACCCGGGAGCCAGCCGATCGACCGCCTGGTGATGGTAGGACGAGACGTCGATGGTCTGTTCACCGACGATGGCGTGCAATCGCGAGCCCCGCCTGACGCGCACGGGGTGAATTGCGTTGTGGTGCAGGGTCTCGGTCTCCATGACGTGCTGGTTGAGGGTGCCTCCGAGCGCGACGTTGAGCACCTGCATGCCCCGGCAGATCGCCAGTGCGGGCAGGTCCAGGTCGATCACCGCCCGCGTCACACCGAGATCGAAGTCGTCCTGGAACGTCACCGTGCCGGTGGTCTCGGGCGCCGGCTGCGCACCGTACCTGTGCGGCTCGACGTCGGCGCCGCCGGGCAGCAGCACGCCGTCGAAGCGCGCCAGCCGGCGCGGCAGCTCGGCCAGCGGGTCTGATGCCGGTCCGTGCAGCACGACGGGCTCACCGCCGGCGTCCCACACCGCCTCGCAGATCGCCTCTGCGGCAAGGGTCGCCGAGAATCTCAGGATCGGCACCTGCGCGGCCCGGCGACCCACCACCGCCACCAGCGGCCGGATCACTCACTCCCCCGCGAACGGATAGTCCAGCGTCGGCAACCACTGCTGCCAGACCTTGCGCAGCCGCCCGGTTTCGATGAGCCGGCCGAGCGCCGCGTCGATCTCGGCGAGGGTGTCCGGGCGGTTCTTGGCCACCGCAATGCCCCACCGGTTTCCGGTCTGCACCGTGAACGCCAGCTCGTAATCCGGGTGCGTGGCGCCCAGCGGGACGAACACCACGTCGTCGTCGACCACCGCGTCGACCTCCCCGGCCCGCAGCGCGGCGAGCATGTCGGCGTAGACGTCGTCGGATCCGGCGCCGAACGCCACCGGTTCGGCACCGGTGAACGTCTGCGCGAGCGCCATGTTGGTGCTGTTCTCGATCGCGGCGACCTTCCGGCCCACCAGATCCTGCGCCGACCGGATGCCCGATCCGCGCCGGACCAGCACGCCCTCGTGGAAGATCGCATACGGACGGGTGAAGTCGACCTGGGCCTGCCGCTCGGCGGTGATGCCCTGCCCGCACAGCACCGCGTCGGCCGCCCCGCGCTGCACCGACGGGATCATGTCCACCCAGGGCACCCGGACCCACTCGATCGGTCTGCCGAGTTCGGCGCCCAGCGCCTCGGCGACGCCGGGTTCGTAGCCCTGCCTTCCACTCTCCGGCGTCCACAGTGAGAACAGCGGAGGCGCCTCGGCATCCAGGCAGGCGAGTTTCAAGGCATCGGTCATGGCGTGTCGTTCCAGTACATCTCGCGCTCCCATTCGGTGACGTGTCCGCAGTACCTGGCCCATTCGTCGGCGTGGTAGTCGACGAGCAACGCCGACAGTTCCGGTCCGAACGCCTGGTTGAGCACCTGGTCGGCGCGGAAGGCGCCGATGGCTTCGCCGAGGGTCAGCGGCAGCGCCGGGAAGCGGTCGTCGGCCGGCGCGTCGTAGGACGACCCCTGCGTCGGTTCGCCGGGGTCGATGGCGTTCTTCATGCCGTCCTCGCACGCGGCCAGGATCGCCGCGTGCGACAGGTACGGGTTCACCGCGGCGTCGGGCAGCTTGTACTCCAGGCGCCCGACCGCGGACAACCGCACCGTGCAGGTCTTGTTGTCCAGCCCCCAGTTGATCCGTGACGGCGCGAACTGTCCCGCGTCCCAATAGCGTTTGTAGGAGTTCACGGTGGACCCGTTGACCAGCATGGCACCCGCGGAGTGGGCCAGCAGCCCGCCCAGGGCGTGACGCCCGACCTCGCTCAGATGCAGTTCGGTGACGCCGGGTTCGGCGAGCACGTTGACGTCGTCGTGCCAGAAGCTGAAGTTGTGGTGGCACCCGTTGCCCATCATGCCGGTGGCGGGCTTGGGCATGAAGCTGGCGTGGATGCCCAACTCGCGCGCCACCTGCTTGCAGATCTGGCGGTAGGTGGTCAGCCGGTCGGCGGTGCGGTCGGCACGGTCGTACATGAAGTTCAGTTCGACCTGGAACTCGTCTTCGTAGTCGCCCTCGATCATGTCCAGGCCCAGCGCCTGGGCGTACTCGACGACCTTCTTGACGATCGGCCGGTTCCGTTCGAGGTGTTCGATGTGGTACGCCGGGCTCGATCCAGGACGGAACTGCGCCTGCAGACCCTCACCCTGCCAGGTCATCTCGGGTTCACAGCCGGTCCGCAGCTCCAGGCCGGTGCGGTCGGTGAAGCCGGCCAGCATCCGGCGCAGCAGACCCCGGGTGTCACAGGCGAACTCAGCCCCGGCCCGTTCCGGCAGATGGTCAGGTTCGTAGAGGCGGCAGAACACGCGCGCAAACCCGGTGTCCCACGGCAGCACCGCGAAGGTCTCCAGGTCCGGGATCGCCGTGTATTCCGGCGCGTTCACCCCACCGGCGAGCAACACTCCCTCCCGGGTGCCCTGCAGGTTGGCGACCGCGGTCTGGTGTTGCTGCACCCCGCGGATCGCGAGCCGCTCGAAATGGCGTGCCGGTGCCACCTTCCCGACGACCCGGCCGGTGATGGTGACCGCTTGGAAGTACACGAATTCGACGCCGAGCTCGGCGATGGTGGACAGCGCGGCGGCGAGTTCGGGGCTGCTTGCGTTCGCCTCGCGATGGGTGTCGAGCGGGGTGGCGGTCATCGGGGTTCAGTCCTCGACCACGATGGCCTGAACCGGGCAGACGTCGGCCGCGTCTTCGACGTATGCGCGTTCGGAATCGTCGGGATTGCCGTCGTACTCCAGATTTCCGTCGTCATTGAGGGTGAAGACAGCGGGTGCGGCGATGGCGCACTGGCCGTGGTCCTGACACTTCGCGAGATCTACGGTGACGTGCATGCGGGAGTCCTTTCAGGGGGCGGGCGTGAAGGCGATGGGCAACGTGATCGGGCCCGTGTTGCCCGAGTCGGGCAACCAGGTGGCACCGGGCAGTTCCTGCGGGTCGCGCATCCGGCGGGCCAGCAGCGGCAGCGCCTCGCTCATGTCCGAGCGCGCCACGAAGTGCCCTAGGCAGTGGTGGGCGCCGCCACCGAATCCGAAGTGCGGCTTGCGCTCTACGGCGATGTCGAACCCCGGCTCGAAGACGAGTGGGTCGGTTCCGGCGGACTCGCTGTACAGGTGCACCGTGGTGCCCGCGGTGAGCAGCACGCCCTCGTACTCGAAGTCCTCCAGCACCTCACGGGTCACCCAGCGCACGGTCGGATTGACCCGCATGACCTCCTCCACGGCCTTGCCGCCGAGTTCCGGCCGCTCGGCCAGCAGTCGCCACTGGTCAGGATGGGACATGAACGTCTGCATGGCCAGGCCGAGTTGGTTACGGGTGGTGTCGAAACCACCGAAGATCAACAGCACCATGGCATCTCGTAGCTCGGTATCGCTGAGCCGACCGTCCTCGGGGCGGGATGCATTGACCAGCGTGGTGACGAAGTCATCCCGCGGGTCAGCTCGGCGATCGGCGATCAGCGCGTCGCAGTAGTCGTACAGCGTGTTGAGCGCGGCCTCGATCTTGGGCAGGTCCTGGCGGATCGTGACGCCCAGGGCCAGCCCGATCGTGGCGGACTCGGTGGCGATGACCTTCCACTCGCTCTCGGGAATGCCGAGCATGATCGCGATGACGCGGGCGGCGTAGGGTTCGGCGAACTCGCCGACGAACTCGCATCGGTCGGGTTCGGCGAAGCCGTCGATGAGCTCTTCGGCCAGCGCCTGGAATCTCGGCACCAGCCCGCCGATGAGCTTGCTGGAGAAGGCCGGGTTCATCAGCCGTCGGAGGCGGTGGTGCTCTTCGCCTTCCTTGTTCAGGATCCAGCTGGCGAACCAGTCGGCGAACGGCCCTTCGGTGACGCCGTTGTGGGCCGGCCATGCCGCGCTGCCCTGTCTGAGCTTGGGATGCTTGAGAAGACGGTTCACCTGCTCGTAGCGCAGCACGGCAAGGCCGTAGTCGGTGGTCGCATACCAGCTGCGCTCGCGGGCCGCGTGCACCTCGGCCGAGGTGATCGAGAAGGCCGGGTCGGCGACCTCGAACGCGGGGACAGAGTCGAAGATGGCCGACGACATCAGTGCTACCTCCGAGAGTGCGACCGAATTGTCATTAAATACTCTAGAAGTAGATCGTTGGAGTCAACAGCTGGAACCAGATTGGCCGTTAAGAGTCGGTTACGCGGGTCAGGATGTGGGCCCGAAGGCGTCCGCGCCGGCATCCGGCCATGCGATCGCGAGCACCCAACCCGTCCCGAGCGGCAGCTCCGCGACGTCCCGGAACCCCGCGGATTCCGGCCCCTGGCCCGCCGTGGGCATCGCAGGCAACCGGGCTCCGACGAACCACCGCGGCGTGTTGGCCGCCAGCACCCGGCGCTCGGTGTTGACCACGACGGCGTCCCCGTCGATGCGACGCAGCACGTCGAGCAGGCGGCGTTCGACCTCACCGACCACCAGGTCGGCGCCGGCGACACCCAGGAACACGCCGTCGGCCACCACCGGGATCGTCGCGGTGATCGTGTACATGTCCGATCCGCTGTAGTCCACGTACGGCCCGTAGGCCACCCGCCCCTGGCCGCGCTGGGCCAGTTGGTACCAGTCCATCTGCAGGTAGTCGTAGACGTCGATGCTCGTCGGGTCGAAGTTCAGCCGCAGCCGGGTCACCCGGTCGTTGGTGCGCTGCCACCACGCCATGTAGCGCTCCATGCCGTCGACCAGGAACGGTGCGGCGATGAAGCCCATCCCCCACACCGCGGGCTCGCGCGCCAACCGGTCGGCGAGCCGGCGGTGCAGGCCACCGAAGTGCGCCTCGCTCAACGGAGCTCGCGGCGGCCGGCAGCGCAGCACCTCCTCGGCGATCTCGCCGAGCAGCACGTAGAAGGATTCCAGGGACTGCGACGCTTCGGCGGCCGGGTCGGCCGCCGTCCGGTAGATCGTCATCAGTCGGCTCCCGTCTCGCCGGTGAGGCGCAGATGGACCTTGGTCAACCGCGGAAGCTGACCCATCACATGAGCTTCGGCGAGTCTGCGCGCCTCCGCCGCGTTCTCCGACGCCACGGCGGCCGCGATGGCGTGCTGCTCCTCGACATGGGCCGCGACGTCCAGCTCGGGCCCGTGCGGCAGCCAGACCAGTCCGGCCGCCTCGGCCTGGAGGTTGGCCTCGCGGCGGGCCAGCCGCGCCGACTGCGACGCGACCGCGACCTGGATGTGAAACCTGCTGTCGGCACGGATTCGGTCGCCCAACGTCGCGGCGGCACCGAGCTGGTCGGTCAGCGCGAACAGCCTGCGGACCGCGTACGGCGCCGCCCGCTCGGCGGCCAACCGCGCCGCCTGCCCGGACACCGCGGTGTGCTCGTCGAACAGGTCGCGCAGGTCCGAGGCACTCATCGCGGCCAGCCGCGCGGCCAGCTGGTCCACCGGCGGCCCCGCCGGACGCCGGACGAACGATCCGCCGCTGCGCCCACGGCGCGTCTCCACCAGCTGCTGCTCACGCAACGTCGAAAGGGCCTCGCGCACCGTCATCGGCGCGACCCCGAACTGCGCGGCCAGATCGATCTCGACCGGGAGACGTTCGCCGTCGTCGAGGAGGCCCAGATGGATCGCCTCGGTGATGCGCTGCACAATCTCGTCGGCGCGACCCACGGGGGCCTCGCCTGCGACGAGCGGCGACAACGACGACACGGACATCTCCCTCCCGCGCCCAGCAGTCCCGACGTCGGCAATGTACCCGATCCGAAGGCAATTCCGCCGTTTCTGTTGCCGCTTAAACAATAGGACTGTAGTTTTTCGGATCATTCGGGTTACCTGCACGTACCCACCGGCAGAAGGGCAGGCTGATGTCCACCACCCAACCCACTTCCGACGCCCGCGGCGACGACTATCGCACCCTTGACGGCCCTACCGACGCCGCCCATCTGCAGGCGCTCGGTTACACGTCGGAGTTCAAGCGGGACATGAGCCCTTGGGCGAACTTCTCGTTGGGCTTCACCTACCTGTCCCCCGTCGTCGGCATCTACACCCTGTTCGCGTTCGCGCTGGCGACCGGCGGTCCGCCGATGATCTGGAGCCTTGTCATCGTCGGCGTCGGCCAGTTGTTGGTCGCGCTGGTGTTCTCCGAGGTCGTCGCCCAGTATCCGGTCGCAGGCGGCGTCTATCCGTGGGCACGCCGGCTGTGGGGCCGCCGGTACGCGTGGATGACCGGATGGGTGTATCTGGTGGCGCTCCTGGTGACCATCGCCTCGGTGTCCTACGGCTCCGGGCCGTTCATCGCCGCCACCTTCGGCATCGACGCCACGGTGAACAACATCATCGCGTTCTCGCTGCTGCTGCTGGCCCTGGCCACCGTGATCAACTTCATGGGGACCAAAGTCCTTGCCAAGGCAGCGATCATCGGGTTCAGCGCCGAGATCATCGGGGCCCTGGTGGTCGGCGGCTGGCTGCTGATCGCACACCGCGAACACAACATCGGCATCATCTTCGACAGCTTCGGCGCCGGCGGCGACGGCGACTACATGTGGGCGTTCGCCGCGGCGGCGTTGATCGGCCTTTACCAGTACTACGGTTTCGAGGCGTGCGGCGACGTCGCCGAGGAAGTACGCGATCCCGGCCGACTCATTCCGAAAGCCATGCGCCGCACCATCTACATCGGCGGTGCCGCAGCAACTTTCGTGTGCCTGGCGTTGGTCCTCGCAGTCGCCGACATCCCCGCGGTCATCGCCGGCGAGGACACGGACCCGGTCAGCACGGTGCTCGGCGAGGCCTTCGGACCGGTCGGTTCGAAAATCATCCTGGTGATCGTGCTGATCTCGTTCCTGTCCTGCGCGATGAGCCTGCAAGCCGCCGCGAGTCGGCTCGCGTACTCGTACGGTCGGGACGAGATGATCATGGGCAGTTCGCTTCTGAAGAAGTTCTCGCCGACACGCCATGTCCCGCCGTACGCGCTGCTGCTGGCTGCCGCCGTGCCCGCGGTGATCATCATCGGGTCGAAGTTCTCCACCGACGCGATCACCAAGATCATCAGCTTCGCCGCGCTGGGCATCTACATCGGCTTCCAGATGGTGGTCCTGGCCGCGCTGCGGGCGCGGCTGAAGGGCTGGGTGCCGAGCGGCAAGTACTCACTCGGCAGGTGGGGGTTGCCGGTGAACATCGCCGCGCTCGTCTACGGCGTCATCGCGATGGTCAACATGGCCTGGCCCCGTACACCGGACGCACCGTGGTACGACAACTGGATCGTCGCACTGTCGGCCCTCGTCGTCATCGGAATCGGACTCGCCTACATGACGATTCACCCCTTGCACGACAAGAGCGCGGCGCCCTACGCCGACGCCATCCCCACCGACAGATGACGAGAGCCGCCGTGACACCCACGCAACCGCCGTATCAGACACTGAACCCCGCGACAGGTGAGGTGCTGGCGACGTTCGCCACCGCCACCGACGCCGACGTCGACACGGCGATCACCGCCGCCGACCGGGCCTATCGCGACTGGAGCGAGCAGCCATTGCAGATGCGCCAGGAGGTCGTCCGCAACGCAGGCCGGTTACTGCGGGAACGTGCCACCGAACTGGGCGAGCTGGCACGCATGGAGATGGGCAAGAGGGTCGACGAAGGCACAGGTGAGGTCGAGTTCTCCGCGTCCATCTTCGAGTTCTACGCCGACCAGGCTGCGACGCTGCTGGCCGATCAGCCCATCCCGACATTCTCGGGCGGCACCGCGATGGTCCGCCGCCGCCCGGTCGGGGTGCTGCTCGGGGTCATGCCATGGAACTTCCCCGTCTACCAGGTGGCACGATTCGCCGCGCCGAACCTGGTGCTCGGCAACACCGTTGTGCTCAAACACGCCGAATCCGTGCCACAGTGCGCGCTGGCGATCGCCGAGCTGCTGCGCGAGGCCGGGGTTCCAGATGGCGTGTACACCAACCTGTTCGCAACGTTCGACCAGGTGGAGACGATCATCGGCGATCCGCGCGTGCAGGGTGTCTCGGTGACGGGGTCTGAGCGCGCCGGGGCCGCTGTCGCCGCGACCGCCGGTCGGGCGCTGAAGAAGTGCCTGCTCGAGCTCGGCGGTTCCGACCCGTTCATTGTGCTCGACGGCGATGCCGGCGAACTCGCCCGCACCGCATGGGATTTCCGCACCTACAACATGGGCCAGGCCTGCAACTCGAACAAGCGGATGATCGTCGTTGACGACCTGTACGACGACTTCGTCGCCGCGCTGACCTCGCAGGCACGCGATCTGCGACCTGAGGACATCGCCCCGCTGTCCTCGCGTGCGGCGGCCGAGACGATCGCCGCACAGGTCGGCGATGCCGTCGACAAAGGCGCCACCCTGCACGTGGGCGGGGTACTCGCCGACGCGCCGGCGGCGTTCTACACCCCGGCCGTGCTCACCGGTGTCACCCCGGATATGCGGGCCTACACTGAGGAGCTGTTCGGACCGGTCGCAGTGGTCTACCGCGTGCGGGACGAGGACGAGGCCGTCGCGCTGGCCAACTCCTCTGCGTTCGGGCTCGGCGCCTCGGTGTTCAGCAAGGATGTCGCCCGCGCGGAGAAGGTGGCCCAGCAGCTCGACGCCGGGATGGTCAACGTCAACACCCCGGCCGGGGAAGGCCCCGACATCCCGTTCGGCGGGGTGAAGCGGTCGGGCTTCGGCCGCGAGCTGGGTGCCCTCGGCATCGACGAGTTCGTCAACAAGCAGGTCTTCATCGTCGCGGACTGAGTGCCGCCGGATCACTGCGCGGCAGCCGACTCCGATTCGGCGACATCGGCATCAGCCGCCGGACCTCCGTCGGTACCGGATTCGTCGGCTGCCTCCGCGGACGCCCCGCCGGGCTCGGTCTGTGCTGCTCCGTCGGCCCCATCGGATTCCGCCTCGGCTTCGGTGGCGTCGGTTTCGGCTTCGGTCGCCTCGGTCTCGGTGACCTCGTCGGCAACGGCTTGCTCGGACTGGTCGGCGACCTCTTCCTCGGTGCGGGCGTCTGCCTCGGTGCGGGCGTCGGTGTCGTCCCCACCCGACACGTGACCGGTCGGCGCGCCGACTGCGTCACCGGCGTCGGCGTCGGCATCGCCTTCGGAGCCGCCTTCGGAGCCGCCTTCGGAGCCGTCGACGGCCGCAGCCGCCTCAGCGTCCGCCGACTGCCGGTCCCCGTCGCCGGGCGCCACTTCCTGCTCACCCGAACCGGTGTCGGCAGCCACGGCTGCCGAGTCCTCGGTGCCGGTCTGGTCGATGTCGGGGTCGTTGCGCGTGTACCCGGCGTCGATGATCGCGCGCAGCTGCGACTCGAAGGGCCTGAGGAAGGGAAACACTCTCACCAGCGGCAGTCTCTCGGCCCGCACGAAGTAGGTGGTGGTTGTGCCACCCTGATCGTTCTTGGTGACGGTGACCGTCTTGTCCACGGTGTCCAGGTTGTCGAACATGACGGGTATGTGGACGAAGATCTCGCCCGCCAGCGCGTTGGCGACCGCGAGAGCATTCCACCACCGCTGGGGGTAGTCCGCGAACCCGTCGTACTCCCCGGTGACGTTCACAACGTCGTACGGGGTCTCCGGTTGCGGCTCGAAGGTGTAGTTGATGAACGGGTTGTACACGGAGTACGGACGCTGCAGCGTGGTGTTCTCGACGGTGTAGAACTCGACGATGTCCCGGACGGAAGCCCCGGTGTCGGCCGCCAGGTTCCCCATCACCGCATCGACGACCAAGCTGCCCGCGGAGAGGCCGACGACCGTAACCTTCTCCGTGGGAAGATAATCGCCGTCGGCGTCCTTGCTGAGCCGGTCGATCGCGAGATCGAGCTGCTTGGTGAGGTTCTCGACGCCGACATCGACCGAGGTGCTCAGCGACTGGCTGAAGAGGCCGGTGAAGGGCCATGCCTTGGCGGGCCACTGCACGCTGATCAGCTCCTGGTCGCTGAACCTTCCCCCGAGCACCGACCCCATGACCGCCTTGTTCAGTGACGGCGTGTAGATCCCACCGATCATCAGCGTCGAGGACTGGGCCGCCGCCTGCGTCGCCATGGTGGCACCGAGCAGTGTCGAGGCAAACGCCGCCCCGCACAACACACCGGCTTTGCGTGCACCGTTCTTCATAGGTATCTCCGTCCACTGCAGAAAAAGGCTTCTCGGCCGAGATCCGGCCACTCCGAAGCGTAAGTGGAGATATTTGGCACCCACCACGTTTTTGGCAAGGGTTCTAATAGCCACCGTTCTGGCAAAGCAATTCGCCGTCGCCACAATCAGATATCGACTTTCGGCTGCCCTTGACCGAGGCACACCCGAAGCGCGACAAACCCCGTGATCACCGACGCCGCACCTGGGGCCGGCTAACTCCAAGATGCCAAAACCTCTCCGCCTTCGTTGCTTGACGGCGAGGAGTGAATGGTGACAATTCTGTGAACAAGATCGAATTTTCAGCATTTGTGCCGCATGTGCAATTACTTCTCCGGCGGCCTCAATTTATGTCGGAGGTATTTTGTCGGCGGCAATCTCGCCCGCCGGACAAATCAATGCCCTTCCCTGAGTGAATACTTTGCGACCGCGAAGCCCCGGCGTGCTGCCGGGGCTTCGGGCCTGCGGACTTCGCGGGGTTACTTCGAATCCGAGGAGTCGGCGGCTTCGGCCCCGGAGTCGTCGCGGGTGGAATCCGCGGCCTCGTCGTCGTCGGTTGTCGCGTCGACGGTCCGGGCCTGCGCCGGGTCTTCGGCGGCCTGCTCATCCTCGATCGACTCCGCTACGTCCTCGGCGTCGTCCTCCACACCGGCCTCGTCAGTCTCGGCCGGAACGTCGCTGTCGGCAGGTACGTCGCTGTCGCCCGGAACCTCGGTGTCGACCGAACCGGTGTCGACCGGATCCGCCTGCGCGTCGTCACCCTCCTTCACCGGAGCGACGGCATCGGCAGGGGCGATGGCGATCTCGGGTGATTCGGCGCCTACCGCGATCGCAGCAGGTTCCGCCGCCGCGGGAGCGGCGATCAGCGTGCTCGCCGCGACGGCACGCGCGTCGTTGCGGCTGTAGGCCTTGTCGATTTTGGCCTTCAACTCCGCCTCCCGCTTGGCCAGGCTCGGGAACAGTTGCACCAAGGGCAGTTTCGCTGTGGGCACCAGGTAGTTGGTCGTGGTGCCGCCCTTCGAGTTGACATCCACCGAGACGTTCTCCGCAGGCACCTTCGAGAGGTCTGCGAACATCATCGGCACGTGGACGAAGATCGACCCCGCGATCGCGTTCATCACCGCCAGGCCGTTCCACCACCGGTCCGGGAAATCGGCCATGCCGTCGTACTCGCCCGTGACCACGATGATGTCGTACTCGGTCTCGGGTGCCGGGCGGTAGGTGTAGTCGAATTTCGAGTTGTAGCGCGTCTCGTTGATCAGCTTCTGCCTGCTGGAGTCCGCGACCAGGACGAAGGTGATGTCGTTCTTGCCCGGAGCTTCGGCGTCGGCGGCCAACTGACGCAACACCTCGTTGACGACGAGCGACCCGGCGGACAGGCCGACCACCGTGACCTTCTCACCGTCCGCACCGAGGCGGCCGAGGGCTGCGTCGATCTGGGTGTTCAGATTGTTGATGCCGAGGTTGATCGAGGCGCCCAGCGTCAGACCCTTGCTGCCGGTGTACGGCGCGGCCTGGGCCGGCCAGTGCACGCTCACGCGCTGCTGATTCTTCAGGGCTCCCCCGAGCACTTGGCTCATGACGACGTCGTGCATGGACGACGTCGCGATCCCACCGATGACAAGCGCTGAACTGCTCCCCCAGGCCGGTGCCGCGGTCGACGCCGCCAGCACACCCGAAGCAAACACTGTGCCGCACGCCACGGCTGCTTTGCGCAGACCGATTTTCATGGAGACTCCCGTTGTAAGGCGATGATTCAACGCCCCGAACGTGGCGCCCCCAAAGAGTAAGACCGCTTATGCAATGTTTGCTATTGCGACGTTGATTTTTCCAATGTACGCCGGTATAGCAAATCTGTTTACCTTCGCTCGCGTCTTGCCTCCACGTGCACCCCTCTGCATTCTCGACCCGACACTGTCGGATAGTCCCAGAACAGTTTTTGGCGTATCAAACCCTTTTTCGCAGAGAACGTGAGCATCCCCCAACCCGACACCAGCGCCCACCGTCATGAATCCAACTTGCCCATCATCTGAGATAGCTAATATCACTGGCGCATGTCAGTCGAAGTAGCTATGCAGCCGACGTTGCATCACCAGTCACTTCCGTCACTGCAACTGGCACTCGTTGCCCGATGCGGGTCGCACGCGATGGCGACGAAGAGCCGCCAGCGGGGTGGCACCACTGCTCAGCAAACGTGTCCGGAGCGCCTCGCCACCACCTTGTCCGTCGCCGGCTGCGACTCGCCCCGCCGTGGCACGCCCGTCGACCGTGGCGCACGCGCCACGGTCGGGCCAGGCCTGCCGGCAGGTCCGCTATTGTCAGCGTGGCCGGTCGGCGTGACCGGCCCCGACGAGCAGGCAGGAAGCCGGTGCGATTCCGGCATGGTCCCGCCACTGTGACCGGGGAGCGAACCCCTCGTCGACCACGGCCGGCAGGCTGGAAGGTCGGGGTGAGCATCGATCCGGGAGTCAGGATACTGCTCTCGTCGGCCCTCTCACTGGGACGTGGAGATCCCGGATGGAGCCGATGCAGTGCCTGTGATGACAGTTTCGCGACGACGCGGTGTGATCGTCTTGTCCACCGCCCTTCTCGTGGCCGCGGTAACGCCCGGATGCGGTTCCGCGGCCGATGACTCGGCAACCGCCGTGCACCACAACGGTTTCCCGGTGACCGTTGACAACTGCGGTCAAGAGATCGTGTTCGAGGCACCGCCGGAGCGCGCCGTCGGGTATTTCCAGCACCCGGTCGAGTTGATGCTCGACCTCGGGCTGCAGGACTCCGTCGTGGCGACCGTCTACCCGGACAACCCGCCGCTGCCTCGGCAGGACGCGGCCTACCGTGCGATCCCCGAGCTGTCGAGCAAGGACGCATCCTTGGAGCAAGTGCTTTCCGCCGCACCGGATTTCGTCTACGGCGGCTACGCCAGCGCGTTCGACGAGGCGGCCGGGCGGTCGCGGCAGACGTTCACCGGCGCAGGTGTCACCACGTATCTGAATCCCGAATACTGCGCGACCGAACCGATCACCATGGACGACGTGTACGGCGAGGTACGCACCATCGCGCAGATCTTCGGTGTGCAAGAGCGTGCCGGCACTCTCGTCGAGACCATGCAGTCCAGCGTGGCGGCAGCCCGGGAACGGGTCGCCGGGGTCGAACCGCTGAAGGCTTTCGTGTACGACAGCGGCGAGGACACCGCCTTCACCGCGGGTCGGCAAGGTATCGGCAACCACATCATCGACCTTGCGGGCGCGACGAACATCTTCGCCGACCTCGACGACACGTTCGCCGACGTGTCCTGGGAGCAGGTGATCCAGCGCGACCCCGACGTGATCGTCATCTACGACTACTTCGGCACGCCGTCGGTGCAACAGAAGATCGACTTTCTCAAGAGCAGAACCGAACTCGCGGACATCAGCGCGATCCGCGACGACCGCTTCGCGGTCCTGACCCTGCAGGACGCGGTGCTCGGCGTACGTGCCCCGTTCGCGGTCGAGGCCCTGGCCAGGCAACTACATCCCGACCGCTTCCGATGAGCAGGCAGGCGGTCACCGACGAGCCGAGGTCGTCCACGGCGGGCGGGCACCGGCGCCTGCCTTATCCCCTCGTGCTCGTGGGACTGTCCGCCCTCCTCGTCGCCACGGTGATCGCCGGGCTGGCGATCGGCTCCATCGCCATCCCGCCGGCCGACGTCGTGCGCAGCGTCGCGGCCGCCCTGTTGCCCTCCGCTGTCGACGCCGACGTGCCCGCGCACGTCCACACCGTGATCACCCAGGTGCGTGCGCCCCGGGTGCTCCTGGGCGCGGTGGTCGGCGCCGGCCTGGCAGTGATCGGGATGACGCTGCAGGCACTGGTGCGCAATCCGCTGGCCGAGCCCTTCCTGCTGGGCGTGTCCTCGGGCGCGTCGGTGGGCGCGGTGGCGGTGATCGTGTCCGGGGTCGGTGTGGCGGGCTGGCTCTCCCCCTCGCTGGCCGCGTTCGCCGGAGCCCTGGCAGCGTTGACCCTCGTGTACGGATTGTCCAGCGCCGCAGGACAGATCACGACCACCCGACTCGTCCTGGCCGGTGTCGCGGTGTCCTACGTGCTCTCGGCGGTCACCAGTCTGATGTTGCTGACCGCCGATACCGGCGACCGGGCGCGCCAGGTACTCACCTGGCTGCTCGGCGGATTGGGCAGCGCACGCTGGGACACGCTGTGGCTGCCGCTGACCGTGGTCGTCGCGGGGCTGATCCTGCTGCTGGCCCAGGCCCGCACCCTGAACGTGCTGCTCGCCGGTGATGCCGCCGCGACCACGATGGGCGTTGACACACCACGCTTCCGCGCCCGGATGTTCGTCCTGACCTCCTTGCTGACCGGGGTGCTGGTCGCCGCGAGCGGCCCCATCGGGTTCGTCGGGCTGATCCTGCCGCACGCCGTCCGGTTGGTCGTGGGCAGTGATCACCGGCGCGCTCTTCCGGCCGCGGCGCTGGCCGGGGCCAGCTTTCTGGTACTCGCCGACATCGCGGCGCGCACGCTGGCCTCGCCGCAGGAGATCCCGGTAGGAGTGCTGACCGCGCTGTGCGGGGGTCCGTTCTTCCTGTGGCTGCTGCGCCGGGACGCCCGCCGCGCCGCCGCCGGGGCGCAGCAGTGAACGCGGCACACGTGGAGGTCACCGACCTGCGCGTGACCCGCGGCGGTCGGCGCGTCCTGGACGGTGTGCGCGTCACCGCGCGGGCCGGAAGCATGCTCGGCGTCATCGGCCCGAACGGCTGCGGCAAGTCGACGCTGCTGCAGACCATGCTGCGGATCCTGGCTCCGGCGTCGGGCTCGATCACCGTCGACGGCGTCGACATCGGCTCGATGACCGCCCGGCACCTGGCGCGCACCGCCGCCGCTGTGCTGCAGGACGGCACCGGTGACTTCGACCTGCGCGTGCGTGACGTCGTCGCGATGGGCAGAGCGCCGCACAAGCGGATGTTCCAGGGCGACAACGCCGGCGACGACGCGGTGGTCGCCGAGTCGCTGGCCCGCGTCGACGCCACCGACCTGACCGATCGGGCATTCGCGCTGCTGTCCGGCGGTGAGCGGCAACGGGTGCTGGTGGCGCGCGCACTGGCCCAGCAGCCACGGCTGTTGGTGATGGACGAGCCGACCAACCACCTCGATGTCCGGCACCAGTTCGAGGTGCTGGCGCTGCCCGCCAGACTGGGTGTGACCGCGGTGGTCGCGCTGCACGACCTCAACCTGGCCGCCCACTACTGCGACGAGATCGTGGTGCTGCGCGACGGGGTCCAGGTGTGCGCCGGCCCGCCGGAATCCGTGCTCACCGCCGAACTCATCGCCGACGTCTGGGACGTGGCCGCCGCCGTCGGACCGCACCCACGGACCGGACGGCCACACGTGACCTTCGATCCATCGTGCGCCGCGGGGCGGGTGGTCGCCACACCGTGGTGAGGGGCGTGTCCCGCCGACGCCGTCAGCGGCGGCGCAGCGCGACGACGGTGACATCGTCGTCGGTGTGCCCTGCGGCCATCGCCGCCCAGATCGAGGAGGCGTCCCGCTGCGGCTGACGGCCGAGAGTCGCGGCCAGCAGGTCAAGACCGTCGTCGATCACCCCGCCGCGGCGCTCGACCAGCCCGTCGGAGAACATCACCAGACCGTGCCCGGCCTCGACGGTGAACTCGCTGCGCGTGTAGGACGCGCCGTTGACGCCGATCGGCGGTGAGAGCCGGATCGGTGCGGCCGTCGCAAGCGACGCCGAGTTCGTCAGATACGGCATCAGGTGGCCGGCCGCGGTGGCCTCCACGCGGCCTGAGGTGAGGTCGATCCTGGCGACGAGCACCGTGGCGAACGCCCCGGAGAGCAGGTGCACATCGAACTCGTTGAGCCGGCGCACCGCCTCGTCCGGCGCCGCGCCGGCGAACAGATGCGCGCGAAGAGCGTTGCGCAGCTGGGCCATTGTGCCCGCGACGGTGACGCCGTGCCCGGCGACGTCCCCGACCACCACGACGAGCCTGCCGTCGCGCAACTCGAATGCGTCGTACCAGTCGCCGCCGAGCCGGTCGCCCGCGGCCGGCTCGTAGTGGGCGGACAGCTCCCAGTCCGCAAGTACCGGAATCGATTTCGGCATCAGGCTGCGCTGCACCATCTCGGCGACCCGCAGCGCGCCGCTGGTGCGGTGGTACAGCGTCTCCACCAGGTGGTGGCGCATCGCGTCGGCGGACTCGATCTCGGTCTGCATCCACGGCGCACTGCGGTCGCGCACAATTTCGCGCCACCGTTCGAACGACTTACGGGGACTGAGCCGGACCTCGTCCCCCTCGCCGACCGCGATCGCCTTGTTGTGCGGGTCGCCGCCCCAGTCCACCGAATGCAGCGCTTCCCGTCGGAACCACGCAATGTACTGCCCGTCAGGAAGACTGAGCACCAGTGCGCCCGCCGCCGACGATGCGTCGCGTTCCAGTCCGGGCAGGGCCGCGTGCAGGCTCTCGGTGTGCGCGATCCCATCGGCGCCGCCACGCGTCCATTCCACCACCGCCGAGACCACCTCAGGGGGCGGCACCGATCCGCTCACCCGGCGCCGGCCCTCGATGTCGACGACGACGCCGTCGGCGGGCACCAGGTCGAGCAGGTCCGGGCCGGCGAGCAGCGCGGTGGCCAGCGGCCTGCCGGTGTCCAGTGTGGCCGTGGCGAGCTTGGCCAGCACCGCCTGCGCGGCCAGCCGTTTGTGCAGCCGGTCGTCCTCGAACTGGTCGACGAGCCGCAGCGACAGCGTCGAGCCGAGGAACTCCGCGGCCGCCCGCGCTCCGTAGGGCGGCAGGTGCGGACCGGCGTAGTGATGGCACGCGATGAGTCCCCACAGCCGGCCGTGCCGCAACAGCGAGATCGACATCGAGGCGTGCACACCCATGTTGCGCAGGTACTCCAGGTGGATGGGCGACACACTGCGCAACGTGGCATGGGTGAGGTCCAGTGGCCCCCCGCCTGCCGGATCGAGGGCCGGCACCAGCGGCGCCGGCGTGTAGTCCACGTCGGAGATCAAACGCAGCCAGTTCTTCTCGTACAACGCCCGCGCCTGGGCGGGGATGTCGGTCGCCGGGTAGTGCAGGCCGAGAAACGAGTTCAGGTCCTCGCGTTTGCATTCCGCGACGACCTCGCCGTTGTACTCCTCGTCGTAGCGGTAGATCATCACCCGGTCGAAACCGGTGAGCTCCCGCACGGCCCGGGTGGTCACCCCGTACAGGTCGGTCAGGCCCACCGCCCGGTTGAGTTCCTCGACGGAACTGCGCACCGCGGCATAGGTGTTGGGGAAGGAATAAGGCCGCTCGCCGTAGGCGATCTCGAGCTCGACCAGCAGGATTCCGCCGGCCTCGCGGTGCAGGATCGCGTCGAACGGACGCGCGGTCCCGGCGACGTCGAGCACGCATTCCACCGGGTTGCGCCGGTGCAGGTCACCGACGACCGATGCTGCCGTCGCCAGTTTGGCGGACTGGTCGGCGCCCATCAGTGCCGACAGATGCCGACCGAGCACGTCCTCCGCGGCGCGGCCGAGCACATCGGCGACGTTGGCGCTGACCTGCCGGATCTGGAAGTCCGGCTCGCCCACCACCACGAGCACCCCGCGGGGCTGGACACTGCCCGGGATGTGGATCGGCTCGCGGGCGCAGTTGTCGAGATCGATCGGGGTGCCGGCGGCGACCAGGTCGTCGTCGCCGGTCATGCAGGCAACTCGCGCGAGGCGCCGACGGACCCCGGTCCGTGCGACGACGTTCGCGCTCGACGGCCGATGGCGTGCCCTCCGCTTCGACTCAGTTGGCGGCCCGGTTCTCGGGCTACCACGCGGCGACCCTCAAACCCGTCGGGTCTTCTCAAGACGCCGATCCGTCCGACCGATCCTGCCAGCTGTAGGCACCACAACGAAAGTGGCCCCCCGGCTCG
>NZ_BCRS01000013.1 GCF_001552715.1 Mycolicibacterium vaccae NBRC 14118 = CIP 105934
GGCGGGGCTTCGGGCTCGGGCGCACGCGGGGCCGCGGTGGCGGGCTTGGGCGGAGCGACGCGCTCGACGGTCGGCTCGGTCACCGCGCGGGCCATCTGCGGGGCGGGATCGTCCGGCGTCAGGCTCATGCCGACCGCGACAGACAGGGACACCACGAATGTCACCACCGCGGCGGCCAGCACCGACACCAGCGTCGCCGTCGGCGACAGCCTGCGCCGCTTCGGCGCGGCCTCGGCGTCCAGGATCGACACCGCCGAACCGGACGCCAGCGCCGCTCCGCGGGCCAGCGCGAGCTCGGCCTCGGCCGCAGTGACCACCGGAACCTCGAGGCGTTCCTCGACAGCGGCCACCACGCCCGCGACGTCACCGGAACCGACCACGAAGACTGCGTCGGGATCCAGGCCGTCGACGTCGGCGAGTGTGGACGGGTCGACGCGGTCGGCCGTCACCCCGTCCGGGGTCACCGCGGCGATCACCGAGGCTCCCGGCTCGGCGACGCACACCACCACGCGTTCCAGGCCGGCGAGGTCGGCGATACCGCAGGCCAGCGCTTCGGCGGCTTCGACGTCGGACACCGCGATCACGTTCTCGACCGCGCGGTCGGTCAGCGCCTGCCAGACGGCGCTTGCGATGCGCTCCGCGTCGCTGGTCCAGGTCAACCCGAGGGCGTGCACCGGCCGGTCCAGCAGCGCGCCCACCAGGGTTTCGGCACTGAAAGCAGGGTCGACGGGAACGGTGCCGCGGTCAACGGTGCGGCTCTCTGCGCCCGTCGCGTCGTCGACGAGGACCCAGCGGATCGATGACGCCGTCATCGACAAACCGAGTACGAGGTCCATGTATTAGCTACCAATCTTCCTGAGACTGGTTCTCGACATTACCGCGACCGCCCGCGAGCGCACAGTCGCCGGCACCCCGGACCCCGGGGGCTCCCGGGCACTCCCCTGCCGAGATTGCATCTACGCAGGGGTTTTGCGCCCGGACGCCGCATGGAATGCGGTTTCGGCGAAGAGGTCAGTCCGACAAGCGGAGGCGGGCCACCTCGGCGGCGCCGTTGCCGGTGATCAGCCACAGCGCGGTCAGGCTCTCGATTTCGACGAGCACCGAGATCACCGCCGGATCATGCAGCAGGCGTTCACCCGCACCGCGCTGAACGGCTATCTGGAGCTCATGCAGCCCAGTATCGACCGGATGCTGAGCACATGGCCTGCGGCACAGACACTTCCGTTCTACGACGCGATCAAACACCTGCTCCCCGAGCAGGCCACCGAGGTGTTCGTCGGCGCCCCCCTGGGTCCCGAATCCGACCGGTTGTCCGCCGATTTCCACGCCACGGTGCGAAGACTACTTCCGCAAGCAGCTTCCCGACCGCCGCGCTGATCCCGGCAACGACCTGTTCTCGATGCTGTGCGGCAGCCGCGATGACGACGGCGTGCGCTTCAGCGATCAGGACATCGTCAACCACATGATCTTCCTGCTGATGGCCGCCCATGACACCAGCGCGATCGCGCTGTCCATGCTCGCCTTTGAACTGGGCCGGAACATCTAGTGGCAGAACGCGTTACGCGAGGAGGCCTGGGCCGTCCCGACGATGCCCCCGCCGGCACGTTGTTCCGGCAGGCCGTGAAAGACACCGAGGTCGCCGGCTATTACCTCCCGCGGAAGTGTCAGGTGGCCATCAAGGTCTACGCGTCGATGCGGTTGCCGAACTGGTGGGACAACCCGGACCAGTTCGATCCCGGTCGGTTCACCTCCGGACGTGGTGGGCACGACGTCAGCCGCTATGTGTTCGCACCGTTCGGCGGCGGCGCGCACAAGTGCATCGGCCAGCAGTTCGCCGACATGACAGTCAAAGCGGCAACCTGGGTGTGGATACGGCCGCGGCCGCCAGTTGACTGCCGGCGTCGCTCCTGGACTCCGGTCCGGGCCCGCCGAAAGTGCATTCCGGTAGGTCGTGACTCGGACTTTGCCCTCCTGGAATGCACGTTCGGCGAGGACAGGCGCGGGAATCGGGCGCGGGAGAGAAACTCAGCCGCGACGCTGTTCCGCGCGCGTTCAGAGGGCTACCGTCGAAGGTATTCGATGAAGGAGTTCGTCATGGGCGACGACCACAAAATCTCAGAAGCACTCAAGCACAAAGGCTGCAGGTGCCGCTGCGCCGGCTGCAAATCCGAGGGGCACTGCCACAACGTCGCCGCCGGTTGCAACGTACCGCGGTGACCAGCCTCAGCGTCTAGTTCGCCGCTGATCGCGCAGGGTCAGATGGGGGTGACGAGTTCGCCCGTCTTCAGGTAGCTGTCGAGGTTGCGCAGGGTGAGCGCTTCCATCGCCGCCCGGGTCTGCACCGTGCCGCTGCCCACGTGGGGCAGTAACACGACGCTCTCGAGGGCGAACAACTCCTCGGGCACCTGCGGTTCGTCGGCGAAGACGTCGAGGCCCGCCCCGGCCAGCCGACCCTCCACCAGCGCCGAGACGAGTGCGTCCTGGTCGACGACGCTGCCGCGGGCGATGTTGATCAGATACCCGTGCGGGCCGAGCGCGTCGAGAACATCGCGCCCGACCAGCCCCCGGGTGCCGTCACCGCCGGCGGCAGCCACGATCAGCACATCCACCGTCGAGGCCAGCTCCACGGGCGACGCCGCGTAGCCGTACGGCGAATCCGCTACCTCGCGGCGGTTGTGGTAGCTGATCGCGCAGCCGAAAGCGCTGAGCCGCAACGCGATCGCCGTGCCGATCCGGCCCATCCCGAGGATGCCGACGTTGGTGTTGCTGACCTGGCGGGTCAACGGGTACATGCCCTCCACCGGCCAACGACCCTCCCGCACATAGCGATCCGCGGCCGAGAACCGGCGCAGCGTGTCGATCATCAGGCCCACCGCGGTGTCGGCCACACAGTCGGTGAGCACGTCCGGCGTATTACTCACCGCGACCCCGCGGGCCGCCGCGGCGTCGACGTCGACGGTGTCGTAACCGACGCCGAAGTTCACCACCGCACCCAGATTGGGCAGCGACTGCATCAGCGCGGCATCCACCCCGGTGCGCCCCGACGTGACGATCGCGGTGATCTCGGCGCCGCGCTCAGTGAGGAACTCGGTGCGTTCGGCAAGGTCGGTGGGCAGTTGCCACGCCGCATAGTCCTCGGCCAGTGTGCGGGCCAGGGACGGCATCAGCGGCCCGACCTGCAGGACGCAGCGATTCTGTGCGGTGCTCATAGTCCGACCCACGGTACGGCCACGTTCGGATACCGGTCTACGTCCTGTTTCGTCGCGCTCATCACCGTTACCATCGACTCGATGACGACCCGGCTCGAAATCCAGCGCCGCGACATCCGACAGACGCACTGGCAGGACGCCCCGTCCCCCGCCCTGGGCGACGGCGCGGTCCGGATGCGCATCGACAAGTTCGCACTGACGGCCAACAACATCACCTACGCCGGCCTCGGCGACCTGATGAACTACTGGCAGTTCTTCCCGACCGGCGATCCGACCACCGGCTCGCTCCCGGCATGGGGATTCGCCACCGTTGCGGAGTCGCGCCGGCCCGGAGTGGAGACCGGGGACCGCTTCTACGGCTACTACCCCGTGGCCGACGAGGTCGTCCTCCAACCCGATCCGGTCGACGACGCCGGGTTCACCGACGCCGCCGAGCACCGCAACGCCCTGCACCCGATCTACAACCGCTACGTGCGCTGCAGCACCGATCCCGGATACGTCGCCGCCTACGAGGACCACCAAGCCCTGCTGCGGCCGCTGTTCTCCACATCGTTCATGCTCGACGACTTCCTGACCGAGAACCGGTTCTTCGGCGCCGACACCGCGATCCTGTCCAGCGCGTCGAGCAAGACCGCCTACGGCACCGCGTTCTGTCTGTCGCGCCGCGCCGGTGCGGCGCGGACCGTCGGGCTCACCTCGACGGCGAACCTGGACTTCGTCCGCTCGCTGGGCTGCTACGACGACGTCCTGACCTACGACGACATCGACTCCCTGCCCGAGACGTCCGCGGTGTACGTCGACTTCAGCGGCAGCACGTCGACGCGGGCCGCGGTTCACCACCGGCTGGGTGAGCGGCTGGTCTACGACTGCGCGGTCGGCGGCACGCACTGGGACAGCCTCGGCCGTGACGACGATCTGCCCGGTCCCGCCCCCGTGCTGCTCTTCGTCCCCGACCGGCTGACCAAGCGCATCGCCGACTGGAGCCGGGCCGGCCTGCTGGAGCGCCTGGCGGGCGCGTGGCTCGCGTTCATGGAACCGGTCACGCGCACCGGCGATCCGTGGCTGACCGTGGTGCCGGGGCACGGCCCGGACGCCGTCGACGCCTGCTACACCGCGTTATTGGACGGCGCGGTCCCCGCCCGCGAAGGCCACGTCCTGTCGGTGTGAAGCCGTGCGCGCGAACTCCGTCGGCGAGCATCCCGCCACCCGGGCGAACGCGGTCGTGAACGCGGTCGCCGACTGGTAGCCCACCTGCTGCGCCACCTGCGCCACCGACGGCCTCTCTCGCCGGAGAAGATCCTTGGCCAACGCCACCCGCCACTCCAGCAGATACTGCATCGGGGGCACTCCTATTGTCCGCGTGAATCTTTGAGCGAACACCGCCCGCGACACCGCCGCTTCCCGGGCGAGCCGCTCGACGGTCCAGCCGTGCCCGACGTCGGCGTGCAGTCGCCGCAAGGCCGGCGCGAGCACCGGGTCGGTCAGTCCGGCGATCAGACCACGCTGCGGGACACCGAGATCGGTGGCGGTGTGCACCCGCATCGCTTCGATCAGCAGCACCTCGACCAGCCGCTGCAGGATCACGTCACGGCACGCGCCGTCGGCGTCGGCTTCCTCGGTGATCAGCTCGACGAGGCGGTGCAGGCGCTGTGCTCCCGGTCGGTCGGCGCGCACCAGGATCGACGGCGGCAGCAACGCGACCAGCAATGCCGCATTCGCCGGGTCGAACCGGAAGTAGCCGCCTAGCATGCGCATGGTGACCGCGTCCGACTCCGCGCCGTGCCGGGTATGACGTGAATGGTCAAGCGCGCTGGGTGTCGGGGTGATGTCCCGATCGGCTCCCAGCGTGAACCCCGGGGTCTGCGGCAGCAGCAGGAAGTCGCCGGCACCCAACTCGACGGTGTCGAGACCGTCGGCGTCCAGCCGGCACGAGCCCTCCAGCATCAGACAGAACGCGGGACCGCCGAACCGGGGCTTGCGTACGCTCCACCGGCCGCCGCCGGATATGACCTTCGGCAGCACCGCCTCCGGCCGCAACAGCGACATCAGCACTTCCATCGGATCGGCGTCGCCCACCCCGCCGACGTTAGCGTGTCATCACCCGCGCGTGGCACGGGTCGGGACAGCGCAATCAGGCCAGCGCCACCGCATCGGCTCCAGCTGGATACTTGAGCCGGTCGGAGGTGTCGGTGGCGGCGAGAAAGACGACGTCGGCGACGTCCTGTGGGGTGGTCACCATCCCCGGCGTTTCGAACGACGCCATCACCGGTGCGGCGAACGCCTCGTACTCGCCGGGAATCAGATCCGCCATCCGGTGAGAACCGTTGTGGGCGAACCGGGTCGACGGACCGTACCCGGGAGCCACCAGCTTGACCCGCACGCCGAAGAACCCTAGCTCCAGCGCCAGCGAGCCCGTGAAACCCTCGACCGCCGACTTGCTCGCCGTGTACGCGGCGGCCAGCGGCATCGCCGCCAGGGTGACGCTCGAGGTGACGTTGACGATGGCGCCGGATCGCCGCGCCCGCATCTGCGGTATGACCGCCTGCGTCGTCCTCATCACGCCGAACGTGTTGGTCTCGAACAGCTCCCGGATGGTCTGCGACGGAGTGGCCTCGAACGCGCCGACGGCGCCGATCCCGGCATTGTTGACCAGCACATCGATCGGGCCCGCGGCCTCGACCGCTGCGGCGACGCTGTCGGGATCGGTCACGTCGAGCGCGACGATGCGCAGCCGGTCCGACGGGGGAAGCACGCCCTCGCGCGGAACGCGCATGGTGGCCACGACATTCCAGCCTTCGTCAAGGAAGCGTTGAGCCGTCGCCAGACCGTAACCCGACGAGCAGCCCGTGATAAGCACTGTGTTCATGAACGAAAGTCAAGCCGCCACAGGCTCTGCGAGCAACGCCGCAGCGTCCGGAAGTCCTTCGCGATCGTCTTGCGACTAGCCGGCGCCGGCCACCTCACCCCACGACTCGAGCCGCTGCATGACGATCTCAGTCCACACCTTCGATGTCGAGATCGACTGGCTCTGCACAGGATGCCCGCCTTCGGCAGCGGCCACCGGCCTGCCCATCCCGCGGTACTCCCACCCGGCACCTCGCCACAGCTGAGGATCCAGCCAGTTCCTGCCGTCGATGATCCTTCGGCTGCCCACCACGCCGTCCAGGTCTGCCGGACGCAGGTCCCGGAACTGCTGCCACTCGGTGAGTACCAACACCGCATCAGCACCCTGGCAGGCTTCGACGGCGTCGCCCGCGTAGTCGAAGTTCGGGAACACACCGCGCGCATTGTCCATCGCGTACGGATCGAAGACGCTCACCGAGGCGCCTTCGGCGTGGAGGTGGCCGGCCACGTTGAGCGCGGGCGAGTCGAGGACGTCATCGGAATCCGCTGTGTACGCCGCCCCCAGTACCGCGATCCGTGCTCCCGTGAGCCGGCCGCCCAGCACGCTGCTGGTCAACTCGACCATCTTCGACCGGTGTCGCACGTTGATGCTGTCCACCACGCCGAGCAGTGCCAGCATCTCGTCAGACCCGGCCTGGCCGGCTCGGGCCATGATCGCGCGGACGTCGCCGGGCAGTGCTCCCCCGTAACCAACCCCGGCTTCGAGCAGATTCCGCCCGATCCGCCTGTCACGTCCCACCGCATCGGCGACGACGCCGATATCCGCCCCGACGCCGTCGCACATGTCGGCAACGGCATTGGCAAACGAGACCTTCATCGCCACAAAGGCGTTCGTCACCGACTCAACCATCTCCGCGGTGGCCAGGTCGGTGACCAGAAATGGCGTGCCCGCATCGACGAACCTGGCGTAGACAGCTCTGAGCACCCGTTCGGCGTAGTTCAGCCGATCGCTCTCGATGCCGAGCACGATCCGGTCCGGCGCCAGCGCGTCCTGCACCGCATGGCCCTTGCGCAGAAAATCCGGATTCCAGCCCACGTTCACGGCATAGCCGGCCGGCGCCAGGTGCCTGATCCGGGCGCTCACCTGCCTGGCTGTGCCCACCGGTACGGTCGACTTCCCGATGACCACTGCCGGGCTGGTTAATCGGGGCGCCAACTCGTCGATGGCCGCGTGCAGCGCACCGAGGTCCGCACCAGGCCCGCCGTATTTCTGCGGGACCGGCACCGTGAGGAAGTGGATTGATGCGAGTGCAACGGCCTCATCGTAGGAGGACGTGAAGGACAACCGGGAATCGTCCAGATGCCGCCGCAGCAGCTCCGCCAATCCTGGTTCGTAAAAAGGTAATTCACCGTTGCGTAGCCGGTCGAGCCGGCCGGCGTCGGGGTCGACCACCTCGACGTCGTGCCCGAGTTCGGCCATGCAGGCCGCGTGCGTGACACCGAGGTGGCCGGCACCGAACACCGCGATCCGCGCCATCCGCGCTCAGACCCGTCCGAGATCGTCGGCGAGGCCGCCCGGCAAACACATGTGACAGTCCATGCTGGGCGAAACCCCTCTCCTGCAAGTGGATCCGGCTGGACCGGTGAGCGACGCCCTTGCGGATGCCTCAGCTAACGCTCCGACCACCCTGCTCACTATCCGGTCATACCGGCGAGGGGTACATAGACCTTTGGAGCCAATTTCGGCCCCGCACAGGACTAGTTCTCTGACGCGGTCTCGGCGTACCGGACCGTCCGGAACCGGGCGGCAGCCTCGGCCCGATTGGTGACGCCCAGCTTCGTCAGGACGCTGTGCACATGGTTCTTGACCGTGTGGACGGCGATACACAAGCGCTCGGCGATGTCCCGGTTCGACATCCCCATCTCAAGCAACCGGAGAATCTCGACCTCGCGGGCCGTCAGGACTAGTTCCTTGGCCATCGGCTCGCGTGCCGACGCGAGGCTGGACAGCCGGCGCAGCAGGACCGCCGACACTTGCGGCGAACACAGCATCTCACCGCGGGCAACCTTGGTCATCACCGTGAGCAGATCGTCGAACGATTCGGTGCGGAGGTGGTACCCGGCGACGCCGGCTTCCGCGCAGGCGATGATCCCGTCGTCGTCGTCTTCGGCCATCCCCAACACGATCACCCGGGCGTGCGCGTTCATCTCGAACACCGCGTGTAACAGCACGACACTGTCGCGGGTGTTGATGTTGAGCAGCACGAGTCCGGCAGGCGCCGAGCTGAGCGCCGTGCACAGCGAAGGAAGATCCCAGGCGACCCCCACCGTCCGCGCGCCGTTGGTCCCGAACACCGCCGCCAGGTTCTCCCTGTTCAGGGTGCTGTCGTCGATGATCAGAACACTGGTGTCGTACAACGCGCGGGTACCGTCACCGGCCACGGCAACACTGGGCGCGCCCTCGGTGATGTCCGGTATGGACACCGGCAGCGGCTGCCAGGGCAGACCACCACGCACCGTGTCGCGGAGCGGACTCATCCCGATCGGACGCTGGTACACACATTCGGCCGCCGCGCCGTGCCCGTCACGCCCCGGCCGTCTCCGCACCGCCACCAATGTCGAGCGTGGCCCGGCCCCCGCGTCAGCCGATTTAGCTGATGCCCGTTCAGTTTCCCCGACTCGGATTGACATTTCCTACCCCCCATAGGCTCTTTCGCCGTCCCACGATCTTTGGACGCAACGTAATTCTGGCTTACTTCAGTGGTGGCTGTCGCTCTTTTCGCCCCCGTAAATGTTCAAGTCCTTGCACATGCGGGTAGTTGCCGGACAATCCCATTAGCGTATGCGCATCTCGCCACCAAGCGCTCCAGCAAGCCGGGTTGTAACCGGATTTGTCTTTAGACCTATCGTTCTAGCAGGACTTTTAAGATTCTCAGGATCTACGCGAAGTCTCGCCCACGGTCTCGCTCTTAAGTACCAGCCCCGGCCTAGCTCTCAAAAATCGTTTGCTGGTTTTGCAAAGACCGTCGCAAACTGGCCTCGGCGCCGCCATGTCGAAACTTCGCCTGAGCAGGCCGCACACCGCGCCACAGCAAGCTCAAGCGCCCCACAGGACGTGAGAACCCAGCACTCAGCAGCTCTCCAGACTCCTGGATAGCTCACCAACCCGTCGTCTACGCCGCGTCGGCGGCGTCACCGTCCCCCGGTTCCGACGCGCCCCCGATGGCGGCGGAAGGCTCAACCGCGGCATCGTCCGAGACCTGGTCCGCCGCGTCCTGTACCTGGTCGGCATCATCGTGCAGCTGATCGGCCTCCTCGGCCTCCTGCGCTTCCAGCGCGTCCTCGGCTTCGCGGACGTCCTCTTCAGCTATCGACGCCGCCTCGTCGTCGACCGCACCAGACGTCTCGATGTCGTACCCATCGACTTCGTCGGGGTCGGGTGTTTGAGCAGCCTCGTCGTCACCGACGTGATCGGAGACGTCACCTCCGCGCTGGTGCCCGGATTCATCGTGGGAAGCCGCCACCGGACCGTCGATCGCGGCCGGCTCATCGACAGTCACCTCGGCCCTGCTGAGCGGTCTCAACGGCGCGAAGAACTTGGCCCGGGTCGGCTCACTGTAATCGCTTCTGTCATAGGCTAACTCGATGAACTTACGCAACGGCGCGTCCAGCGCCGCGATGATCGAGGCGGGCAGCAGCGCGGTCAGCGGCATGAGTAGCGGCACCGGGTAGGTCTTGACCACGTAGTAGTGCGTGTTGGAGCCCGCGTGGAACTGGTAGTGGTCCGGATCGCCGGACGCCTTCGCGGCTTCCAGGTCGGCGGCGGTCAGTTCCATCTGAGTGTTGCCGTGTACCAACACTATTCCCATGACAGCGTTGGCCAGCGCGATCGGATTCCACAGGTAGGTCGGGAAATCCGCCCAGCCGTCGTACTGGCGCACGATGTCGTAGGTCGGGTCCCCGTTGTCGGGTGTCGCACCGTCGAACGTGAAATCCAGGATCGGGATCGTGATGCCCTTGAAGCGTGACAGCACGCCTCCGTTGGGCCGGTTGGGGTTGGCGACCAGGAGATAGGTGTGGCCGGTGTGGGTCTGCTTGTACCGTGACGCGACGACCGCGCCCTGGGAGAAGCCGAAGATCAGGTCACCGGCGGCCGGCGCCCCGGCTTCCAGCAGTGCGACGCCCTGCCGGACCGACCGATTGAAGGTCAGGTCCCGGAAGCCCCCGTGGGAGACGGGCCAGAAGCCTGCGCTGTAGTCGACTTTCTCGTAAGGCAGGTCCGGCGGCGTCACGTCCACGCCGTCGACCACCCGACCGATGAAATCGCCGAACATCGCGTCCGGCGGCACGTAGCCGATTCTCGTGCCCGGCAGGTAGTGCAGCGACGCAACCAACTGCGGGGCGGCCGAAAGGGTGGGCGTCACCCCCAGCAGCGCGGCGGTCAGCGCGACACCCGCCGTCCCCAGCGCCGACAACGCAGCTCCCACATGCTTCCTGGCCATGCCGTCCCCTCAACGTCGCCCGAGTTCGCGCGTCGAGTGTATGACGAAGGGTTTGCTGCCGCGAGGCTTTCAACGACTGCGGTCGCCGATCCCAGCCGACGGACGCAGGTGTGCCGGCCTGGGCGGTCAGGAAGAGTGACGTTGCGGCCCGAGACGGGTGATCGAGAAACTCGGTGCATACAGTTCAGCGAGGCACGGACATCGCGTGTACCCGAGTTCGCGGTGACTCTCGCGAGGAGGCGACATGGGAATCAGGCGCACACGCCCGGCACGTGAGCAGGGTCGGTGGCTTGGCGTTTGCCCCGGGGGTTCGGCGCGGCGGTGGCGAGAACAACGGGTCGGTGTCAGTCTGACCACAACGCGTTTGACGGCGTGCCGCCGCGGGAACCTTGGCGCCACGCACGACCCGTAGGAGGTGGAGATGTCCGGCCCGAAAGCACTGACCAGGGTGCTCGACTTCTGCCGCGCCGGCTACCCGACCGCCGGCGTTCCGGCCCACGGCCACGTCCCGCTGCTGGCCCTGTGCTCGCGGAGCTCCGAGGCTGCGCTCAGCCCGCCCGCACCAGCTCGACAACGGGGATGACGCGCGTCGTCTTCCGCTGGTAATCACCGAACTGCGGCTCGCGCTCCACATGCTTGGCGTAGATCTCGTCGCGCTCGGGCCCGTCGAGGACGCGGGCCGTCGCCAGGTAGGTCTCGCTGCCCAGCTCGACGGTGACGTTCGGGTTGGCGACGATGTTGCGATACCAGTCGGGGTGGGTGTCCGCGCCGCCCTTGCTGGCGAAGACGTATACGCGCCCGTCATCGAGCAACGCAACCAGCGGGGCGATGCGCTCCTTGCCGGACTTCGCGCCGACGTGGTGGACCAGCACGAGCGGCTTGCCTTCGAACACCCCGCCGGCCTTGCCGCCGGTGCGGCGGAACTCGTCGATCACCGGACGGTTCATCGCGTCGAACGCTGCTTTGTCCATGAAGGCTCCTTCGGTCGCATCGGGCACCACCCGTTACCTACCGCCGGATACGGGCGCATATTCCCGCGAGCACTGCGATCGGAGAAAGAAATCAGGCCCCCTCGAAAGGGGGCCTGACCAGTGTGGCAGGTACAGGATTCGAACCTGTGTAGGCGTTAGCCGACGGATTTACAGTCCGCTCCCATTGGCCGCTCGGGCAACCTGCCTGGATGCTGCTCGTGCGCTGCACAGCGCGCACAGCAGAATACAACGAGGACGGTGCCCGACTACAAATCGTGCGGTGGGGGGCGGTGTCCGGCCGGTCGTGAGCAGCGACCAAGATGGAGCCAGGTACCGAACCACGAGGGAGGGACGAGTCCAATGGCGGATTCATCGTTCGACGTCGTCAGCAAGGTCGACCGCCAGGAAGTCGACAACGCGCTCAACCAGGCCGCGAAGGAGCTGTCGACCCGCTTCGACTTCCGCGGGACCGACACCACGATCGCCTGGAAGGGCGAGGAGGCCATCGAGATCGTGTCCTCCACCGAGGAGCGCGTGAAGGCCGCCGTCGACGTGTTCAAGGAGAAACTGGTCCGGCGCGACATCTCGATGAAGGCGTTCGACGCTGACGAACCGCAGGCCAGCGGCAAGACCTACAAGGTCAGCGGCACCCTGAAGCAGGGCATCTCCAGTGAGGACGCCAAGAAGATCACCAAGCTCATCCGCGACGAGGGCCCCAAGGGCGTCAAGGCGCAGATCCAGGGCGAAGAGATCCGCGTCAGCTCCAAGAAGCGCGACGACCTGCAGGCCGTCCAGTCGCTGCTGCGGGGCGCCGACCTCGACGTCGCGCTGCAGTTCGTCAACTACCGCTGACCCTGTTGCGTGACCGCACGGCGATTTCCGGGCCGGATGTCGCCGTGTGGTCACGCAAGTCAGCGCAGCACGCCGCTGATACCGGCCGCGGTGCCGGCGTCGATCTCGTCGAACAGCCGCAGCAGCCGCCTGATCAGCGTGGTGAAACCGGGTTCGAACCGTTTCAGCAGCGCCGGGGACGCCGGGGCGATGGCGTGGCCGGCGTCGGTCACCGTCCACCCCGCCCCGCGCAATGCGGCCACCAGATCGGTCAGCCCGTCGCGCGTCGCGACGAGGTGCGCTCCCCCGCCCGCCAGCGCGCCGCGCACCTCGGCGAGCCGCTGCCGCAGACGCAGCTGCGCGGCGAGGTTCTGTTCGGCCTGAGCGATCGTGGCCTCACCCGCCCCGCCCTGCCATGCGCGCCGCAGCCGCTGCACCGATCCGCGCTGCTCGGCGATCAGTGCGTCGAGTTCGTCGATCTTGGCGCCCAGTTCGCTCGCCGCGGCGGCCAGGCTCCGCACGTCCGTAGCCTCCACCGTCGATACCGTGAACGGCACCAGCCACCCCCTCAGCAGTCGGCTCCCATTATCGCCGCCGCCGGACGGGGGTCGGCGCACCTGTTCGAAATCCACCCTCGCCCCGGGTTTCCCGCCCTAATGTGATCTCCCATGGCACCAGCGCAGCGTGAACCCAGAGTCGTCGTCCTCGGGGGCGGATCGTGGGGAACCACCGTCGCCTCCATCTGCGCCAGGCGCGGGCCGACGTTGCAGTGGGTGCGCTCGCAGGAGACCGCCGACGACATCAACGACAACCACCGCAACTCGAAATACCTTGGCGAAGAAGTGGAATTGACGCCCACGCTGCGCGCCACCACCGACTTCTCCGAGGCCGCCGAATGCGCCGACGTCATCGTGATGGGCGTGCCGTCGCACGGTTTCCGCGGCGTGCTGACCGAACTGGCGACCCAGCTGAGGCCGTGGGTTCCGGTGGTGTCGCTGGTGAAGGGCCTCGAGCAGGGCACCAACTACCGGATGAGCGAGATCGTCGACGAGATCCTGCCCGGGCACCCGGCCGGAATCCTGGCCGGGCCCAACATCGCCCGCGAGGTCGCCGAAGGCTATGCCGCAGCCGCGGTGCTCGCGATGCCCGACCAGCATCTGGCCGCCAACCTGGCACAGTTGTTCCGCACCAAGCGGTTCCGCACCTACACCACCGATGACGTGGTCGGTGTCGAGATGGCCGGAGCGCTCAAGAACGTGTACGCGATCGCCGTCGGCATGGGCTACTCGCTGGGCATCGGCGAGAACACCCGGGCCATGGTGATGGCGCGCGCGGTCGCCGAGATGTCCAAACTCGGGGTCGCGCTCGGCGGCAATCGCGACACGTTCGCGGGCCTCGCCGGCATGGGCGACCTGATCGTCACGTGCACGTCCCAGCGCAGCCGCAACCGGCACGTCGGTGAACAGCTCGGCCAGGGCAAGTCCATCGACGAGATCATCGCGGCGATGAACCAGGTCGCCGAGGGCGTCAAGGCCGCCAGCGTGGTGATGGAGTTCGCCGAGAAGTGCGGCATCTCGATGCCGATCGCGCGCGAGGTCGACGGCGTGGTCAACCACAGCTCGACCGTCGAGCAGGCCTACCGTGGGCTGGTCGCCGACAAGCCCGGCCACGAGGTGCACGGCTCCGGTTTCTGAGCCTCGGGTCAGCCGGTGGTGGGCCACACCCCGGACTGATAGCTCAGCTTGAGCAGCTTCAGGTAGATCAGGGTCTGCACGTCGGTCACCGCGTCGAGGGTGCGGATCGAGCCCTCGATGACGCTCAGCAGATGCGCGCCGTCGCGGGAGGTCACCTCCACCAGGACGTCATAGGCGCCCGCCGTGGCGACCGCGAAGGTCACCTCAGGCACGTTCCGCAGCGCTGCGGCGACCTCATCGACCCCGCCGTCGGTCTTGACCAGCAGCATCGAGGTGAATCTGCCGGGGCCCACCGGGTTGGTGACCGCGACGATCTGCATGTGGCCCTGCTCGATCAGCTTCTGCAGGCGCTGCCGGACGGTGGCCTCCGAGACCCCGACCTCCTTGGCGATCGCCGCGTAGGACTTGCGGCCGTCCGACCGCAACGAGTCGACTATCGCGGCTGAAACTTTGTCCAGCGCGCCTTCGGTTTCATCCGCCACCTTCGCCCCCGATCAGTGATGTCTTCCGTGGATTCACTCAACAATAGGGCCAAATCATTACTGATTCCGTGATCTGCACGGCGAATTGTTTTGTTTTCCGCGACGAAACATGCGGAAAACAAACTAAGGTCATCGTTTGTCGGAGTTGTTTCGACCATGTGAGGGATCACCGATGAGCACACGGGCCGGTTGGGTTCGCGCACTGCTGCCCGGCACCACGTGGCTGACGTGCTTCTATTTGATTCCCCTGGCCCTGATCCTGGCCGCGGCGGTGGCCACCCCCGACATGATCGGCCGCCCCGTCTACGGCTTCAGCACGGCCAACTTCGCGCTGGTCTTCCAGTCCACCTACCTACCGGTGGTGGCACGCACCTTCGCCTACGCCGTGCTGGCCACCGCGGTGTGCCTGCTCATCGGGTACCCGTGCGCCTACGCGATCTCGCGGTACGGCGGACGGGCCAAACCCGCCCTACTGCTGGCCGTGCTGGTGCCGTGGCTGGCCGACTACCTGATCCGGATCTATGCCTGGGTGCAACTGCTGGGCCGCGAAGGCCCGGTCAACTCGCTGCTCGCCCGGTTCGGGATCGGACCGGTCAACCTGATCGGCAACCCGTACGCACTCAACCTCGGCCTGGTCTACAGCTTCCTGCCGTTCATGATCCTGGCGGTGTTCCTTGCGGTCGAGCGCGTCGACTGGCGGCTCGTCGACGCCGCCCACGACCTGAACGCCGGTCCGTGGCGGGCGTTCCGCACGGTCGTCGTCCCGCTGACCGTCGGCGGCATCGCCGCCGGCTGCCAACTCGTGTTCCTGCTCAGCCTCGGCGACTTCGCGATCGCCCAGTTCCTCGGCGGGTCGACGTACCTGATGGGCAACCTCATCCGCGACCAACTCGCCACCGCCGGATCACTGCCGTTCGGCGCGGCACTGACCGCGACCCTGCTCGCCGGCATGGTCACGTTCATCGCACTGGCCTATCTGGTCGTCAGCGCCGGCCGGGCGCTGCGCCGGACCCGGGTGCGCCGTGGGTAGGCGCATGCCGGTCGGGCTGATGCTGGTGCTGGCCGTCACGCTGGTGTTTCTGGACCTGCCACTGGTCGTCATCGTGCTGTTCTCGTTCAACTCCTCGTCGTCGCTGTCGGAGTTCGAGGGTTTCAGCACCCGCTGGTACCGGCAGGCGGCCGAGAACCCGGACATCCTCGCCGCGCTGGGCCTGAGTCTGACCGTCGCCGCCGCGGCGACGGTGATCGCGGTGGTGCTGGGCTGTCTGCTGTCCTACGCATTCGTGCACGGCAGGCGCCGGGTGACCCGCCCGGTCGAAGCCGTCGCGATGTCGACGCTGGTGACACCGGAGCTGGCCACCGCGGTGGGACTGATGACACTGTTCACCACCGCGCAGTTAGCCCTGTCCACCCTGACGCTGATCATCGGACACGCCACCTTCGTCCTGGTCTATGTCACCGTGCTGGTCGGCAACAGGCTGCGCACCCTGGACCCGCGGCTGGAAGAGGCCGCCGCCGACCTCGGGGCCGGACGGCTGCGCACCTTCGCGACCGTGATCCTGCCGCAGCTGCGGTCGGCCATCGCCGGCGCCGCCGCCCTGTCCTTCGTGCTGTCCTTCGGCGACTTCGTCACCTCGGTGTTCCTGTCCGGCACCGAGATCGCGCCGCTGCCCGTGCGCATCTACGGAATGCTGCGGTTCGGCCTGTCCCCCGAGATCAACGCGATCGGCACCGCGATGATCGTCCTCACCGTTCTTCTCGGCGTCACCGGCCTCTGGCTGCAACGCTCCCGCCGATCCACCACCACCTCAAACCCTCTGTAGCACAACTTATTAGGAGCATGAATGTATCGAACGACGCGGCGTGACTTCCTGTTCATGACCGGCGCGGGAGCCGCCGCGCTGTGGCTGGCGGGATGTGCCAAGGAGTCGTCGCCGGGGACCGCCCTGGAACCACCGAAGGCTGAGATCGACGGCGACCTGGCCTATTACGCACCGACCGGGTACGTGCCCGACGACGTGATCGCCGGATTCGAGAAGGAATACGGCGTCAAGGTCAACCAGACCTACTTCTCGACCGTCGACGAGATGATCCAGAAACTCGGCGCCGGCGCCGCCTACGACATCACGTTCATGCCGTCGAACTTCTTCGCCCGCGCCACCGCGGCCAACCTGCTACTGCCGATCGACCATTCGGTGATGAGCAACTGGTCCGAGGTCACCGACCTGTTCCAGGATCCGCCGTTCGAACCCAAGGCCGAGCACCTGGCCGGCCCCTACGCGATGGGCGGGATCGGGCTGGCCTACCGCAAGAGCAGGGTCGAGGGCCTGACCGGATCGTGGAACGACCTGTGGACGCTCGCGCCGCGACTGGACCGGCGCGCCTTCATCTTCGACGACGTCACCGTGTCGATGACGATGGCGCTGGCCCGTCTCGGGCTGCCCACCGACACCAGCGACGCGGGCGAGCTCAATCAGGCCGCCGACGCGCTGATCGAGTTGCGCAAGAGCCTGGGCGGTTTCGGCAGCTCGGCCGGGGAGAAACTGGCCAACGGCGAGGCCGACCTGTTGATGAACTACACCGGCGCGACGTTCTCCACGCTGAAGGAGGCGTCCTTCGCCGACGACATCGGGTTCGAATTCTGCCGGGAGACCCTGGCTTTCAACTCCGACTGCCTGGCGATCCCGTCGGCGGCCAAACATCCCGGCACCGGCCTGATGTTCGCCGACTACCTGTTGCGCCCGGACAACATGGCCAAGATCGTCGACTTCGTCGGCTACCCGATCGCGACCGAGGCCGGCATGGCCGCCTACGACACCTTGGTCGCGCAGTACCCGTTCCTGACCTACGACCCGGCGGTGCTGTCGAATCCGGATGTCTGGCTCGCCGCGCTGCAGGATCAGCAGCTCACGGCCTGGAATCAGGCCTGGACCCGCGTCAAGGCCTCCGCGTGATGCGCACCGCCCATCCCGAGGTGGACTCAGCCCGGCTCCGGCAGTTCATCTCGCGGACCTACGCCGACGCCGCCGCCGAACCCACCGTGCACGCGTTCACCGCCGCCGAGTACGAGAGGCGCAGAGCCGCGCTGCAGGACGCCGCGCGCCGAGCCGGGCTCGATCTGGTCCTGGTCAGCTCACCTGACGCCATGTGCTGGCTGCACGGCTACCAATCCCGCTGGTACCGCGCACAATCGTCGACCCGGTGGCCGCCCTTCCAGTGCACCGTGCTGCACGTCGGCTCCGGCCGCTACGTCGTCTACGACGTCGAGCACCACGCCGATCTGATACGGCGCACCTCCGTGGCCGAGGACGTGGTGCTCTCCCGCGACGACGACGGCGACGCGGTGCTGCGGCTGATCATCGACGACCTGCTGGTGCGCGGCTGGCTCGACGGCACCGTCGGCATGGAATTCCACAGCCACGTGCCCAACCGGGCCACCAGCGAGATCATCGAGGTGGCACTGCGTTCCGCAGGCTGCCGGGTCGTCGACGCCAGCGCGGTGACCCGCTCGGTGCGGCTGGTCAAGTCGGCCGCCGAGATCGCGGTGATCGAACGTGCCGCGGCGATCTGCGACACCGGCCTGCGCGCGCTGCAGGCCGAGGTCCGCGTCGGGATGACCGAGAAACAGGCCTGGGGAGTGATGATCTCGGCGATGGCGCAGGCCGGTGGAGAACCCGCTGCACTGCACGAGTCGGTGGTGGTCGGCCCGATCGAGCTGGGCCACGCCTACGCGTCCGACCGGGTGATCCGGCGTGGTGACGTGCTCTGCGCCGACCCGTGCGGCGTGGTCGACCGCTACCACGCCAACATCGAGCGCTGGTTCGTCGTCGGCCAGGACCCGACCGACGAGCTGTACCGGCTGGCCGAGATCGAGGCCGCCGCGTTCGCCATCCTGTGCGACCGCGCCGCCGACGGAGTGCGCGTCTGCGAGGTCACCGCCGAGATCGAGAACCTGTTGCGGGACAACGGACTCTGGGGGTTGCACGACTGGAACGGCGGCTACGAACTCGGGCTGTCCTTCCCACCCGACTGGGTCGGCGAATGGACGTTCACGGTCGGCGAACCGAGCGAGGACATCTTCCGGACCGGTGTGGTCACCAACTACGAGAGCATCGTGTTGTACCCGATGATCGACACCGTGGTGTTCGGTGAACACGGCGCCCGCACCCTGTCCACCCTTCCCCTCGACGTGCTGCGGACCGGATGATCGCCGACACCGTCTTCATCGGCCGGGTGTTCACCGCCGACCCGGCCCGCCGCTTCGCCGAGGCCGTCGCCGTCACCGACGGGGTGATCGTCGCCGTCGGCGATCGCGCAGAAGTGTTGTCCCACTACCGGTCCGGCGTCACCGAGATCGTCCACTCCACCGGCCTGATCTGCCCGTCGTTCCACGACGCCCACATCCACCTGCTGGAAGGCTCGCTGTTCGACCTGTGGGTCAACCTGCACGACACCGACCCCGCCGACTATCTCACCGTCGTCGAACGCACCGCCCTGCCACTGCCCGGGCATGCGTGGGTACGCGGCGGCGGGTGGTCGATGTCGGCGTTCCCGCAGGGCAATCCCGATGCCGCGGCGCTCGACACGGTGACCGGTGGCCGCCCCGCGTACCTGACCGCCCGGGACGGCCACAGCGCCTGGGTGAACTCCGCGGCACTGCGCCTGGCCGGAATCGATTCGCACACACTCGATCCCGCGGGTGGCCGGATCGAACGCGACGAGCGCGGCGAACCCACCGGCGCGCTGCACGAGACCGCGATGCGGCTGGTGGCCTCCCGGATGCCGGACATCACCGCCGACGAGTGGGCGGCCGCCCTGGCGTCGGGTCAGCGTTACCTGCACTCGCTGGGCATCACCGGCTGGCAGGACGCGCGACTGTCCGCGCCGATGCTGGCCGCCTACCTCGACGCCGAACAGGCCGGCTCCCTGCAGGGCCGGGTGACCGCGGCCCTGCACTGGGACCCCGCCAGGGGCACCGACCAGATCACTGACCTGCGCGAACTTCGCGACCAGGCCAAGGGCCGACTCGTCGGCGCGGGCATGGTCAAGATCTTCGTCGACGGCGTGGTGGAGAACCTGACCGCCTCGCTGCACGAGCCCTACCGGTGCAGCCACTCGGTCGGGGCGCCGCTGTTCGATCCCGCAGAACTGCGCGACGCGATCGCCACCTGCGCCGACGCCGGCTTCTCGGTGCACGTGCACAGCATCGGCGATGCGGCCACCACCTCGGCGCTGGACGCGTTCGCGCACAGTCACGATCCGGCCTCGGGACTCCGTCACCAGATCTGCCACCTGCAGGTGGTGCGCAGCGCCGACATCGGGCGGTTCGCCGAACTCGGTGTCATCGCCAACGTCCAGGCGCTGTGGGCGTGCCGCGACGAGCAGAACGTGACGCTGTGCCGTCCCGCGCTCGGCGCGGAACGGTTCGAGGCGCAGTACCCGTTCGGCGACCTCGCGCGCGCCGGCGCGACGTTGGCCTTCGGCAGCGACTGGCGGGTCAGCACGCCCGACCCGCTGCCGCAGATCGAAGTGGCCGTCACCCGGCGCCCGCCCGGCGACCTGGACACGGCCCCGCTGGGCGGTGCGCAGTCGCTGGACCTGACCACCTGCCTGCTCGGCTTCACCCGCCACGCGGCGTACGCCGCCGGGGTCGACGCGCATACCGGCTCACTGACGGTCGGACGCTCCGCCGACATCGTCGTCCTCGACACCGACCCCTACACCGTGGACGACCACGAGATCGGCCGCATCGATGTCGCCGCCACCTACTTCGAGGGCCGGCCCGTGTACACGACTAGTTGAAGTACGGGTTGGTGCCCTCGGGACGGGCGAGCAGCGGGTTGGTCGCGTTGACGATCCACGAGCCGCCCGGGCTGACGACGAAGCCGGCCTGGTTACGACTGTCCACGCACGAGGTCAGGGTGCCGTCCCCGCCGCAGCTGACGGTGCCGAACGACAGCCGGGTGTTCGGCGGCAGTTCGTTGACCGGCCCGCCGAAGATCGGCGCCGGCGAGGAGGCCCAGCCGGGCACCCCACCGGTCACGCCGCTGACCACATTCGCCCCCTGCGGCGCACCTGGCAGCACGCCGTTGCAGCCATAGCCGCCCGAGCGCTGCAGCATGCAGGTCAGCCCGTTGGAGCTGAACGCGTACGCGCTGCCTTCCAGCACCGCGTAGTCCTTGGGGCTGGCCGGCGGAAAAGCGTTGATGTTCGGCGCAGGCGGGGGTGGTGGGGGCTCAGGCTGCGCCGCGGCCAGACCGGACGCGTTGAGGACTGCGGCCGCGGCGACACACCCGGCACCGACGATTCTGCTGCGCACCTTCACAGCCTAGATGTCGCCGAACGGGCCGGCAGTGTTAGCGGACCGGTCAGAACCGGCCCGGATCCCGGTAATGATCGGGGCCGGCCATCGCCTCCAGCCGGGCGATCCGGTCGGCGACCGGCGGGTGGGTGGAGAACATCTTGCCGATCTTCTCGCCGGCCCGGAACGGGTTGGCGATCATCAGGTGGGCCTGGTCGGCCAGCTGCGGCTCCGGCGGCAGAGGGGCGCGCTCGACGCCGGCGCTGATCTTGCGCAGCGCGCTGGCCAACGCCAGCGGATCGCCCGTCAGCTCGGCGCCGGACTGGTCAGCCTGGTACTCACGCGAGCGCGACACCGCCATCCGGATCACCGTCGCGGCGATCGGGCCGAGCAGCGAAACCAGAAGGATCGCAAAGGGATTCGTGCCGCCGTCCCGGTTACCGCCGAACATGCTGGCGAAGAACGCCAGGTTGGCAAGCGCGGTGATCACCGACGCCATCGCGCCGGCCACACACGAGATCAGGATGTCGCGGTTGTACACGTGGGACAGTTCGTGGCCGAGGACGGCGCGCAGTTCCCGCTCGTTGAGGATCTGCAGGATTCCGGTGGTGCAGCACACCGCGGCGTTGCGCGGGTTGCGGCCGGTGGCGAACGCGTTGGGGGCGGCGGTGTCGCTGATGTAGAGCCGGGGCATCGGCTGGCGCGCCGTCGTGGCGAGCTCGCGCACGATCTTGTACATCACTGGCGCCTGCATCTCGTTGACCGGCTGCGCGTGCATCGCCCGCAGGGCCAACTTGTCGCTGTTGAAGTACACATAGGCGTTCATGCCGATGGCGAACAGCACGGCGAGAAACATGATGTTGCGCCCGAACAGCGCCCCGACACCCACGATCAGACCTGAGAACACCACCAGCAACAGGAACGTCTTCGCCCTGTTGGCGTGCGGATGCCAAGTCATTACGGAGTCCTCCTCATCACACCTTCATGAGTCTTCGCCGGAACAACGACCGAGGACGCCGCCTGGTTCCGCGGACGTCAGCCGTGCCGGTTGACGGTGTACTGCACCAGCGTCGCCAGCGCCTGGCGACCGGGCAGGTCCGGAAGGGAGGCCAGTTCCTGTTCAGCCTGACGGGCGTAGGCGGCGACGGTCTCCTTGGCCTTGGCCATGCCGCCGGAGGCGCGCAGCAGGCGCAGTGCCTCGGCCAGGTCGCCGTCGTCGGTGACGGGGGCGGCGAGCAGTTCGCGCAGCCGGTCGGCGTCCGGGCCGGTCTCCCGCAGCGCGTAGAGCACCGGCAGCGTGTGCACCCCTTCCCGCAGATCCGTGCCCGGAACCTTGCCGGACTCGTCGGGGTCGCTGTCGATGTCGATGATGTCGTCGGAGATCTGGAACGCGGTGCCCACGATGCCGCCCAGTCGGGCCAGCCGCTCGATCTGCTCGTCGTCGGCGCCCGAGAACGTCGCACCGAAACGGCCCGACGCCGAGATCAGGCAGGCCGTCTTCTCGTAGACCACCTTCAGGTAGTGGTCCACCGAATCGACCTGGTCGGCGGCGCCGCGCGTCTCCCGCATCTGGCCGGTGACCAGCAGCGCGAACGTGTCGGCGATGATCCGCACCGCGTCCGGGCCCAGCCTGCTGACCAGGCGCGACGCCGTCGCGAACAGGTAGTCGCCTGCCAGGATCGCGATGTTGTTGCCCCAGCGGGCGTTGGCGCTGGGCGCACCGCGGCGCACCTGCGCCTCGTCCATCACGTCGTCGTGGTACAGCGTGGCCAGGTGCACCAGCTCGATCACCGCGCCGGCAACCGAGACCTGCCACGCGTCCGGCTCGGGCCCCAGATGCGCGGACAGCACCGTGAACAGCGGGCGGAACCGCTTGCCGCCGGCCTGGAACAGGTGCTGGACGGCCTCCGACATCAGCACGTCGGCCTTGCCGAGTTCCTCGGACATCAGAGCCTCGATACGGGCAACTCCGTCGCGGACATCCTGAGCGAATTCGGCGTCGCCGAAGTCCACTCCCGCCACCACGTTCGCCGGTGTCCTCACACAGCCAACATACTGGGAGCTATGGACTCGGCGGAGGACGGTGGGCCCATGCCCGCAGGGCAGGCGACGATGCGAGGATCCTCGGTCGCCGATGTCGTGGTGGTCGGGGCGGGTCCGGCGGGGTCGTCGGCGGCCGCCTGGGCCGCCCGCGCCGGCCGGGACGTGCTGGTGATCGACTCCGCGCAGTTCCCCCGGGACAAGGCGTGCGGCGACGGGCTGACCCCGCGCGCCGTCGCCGAGCTGCGCCGGCTGGGGCTGCAGTCATGGCTGGACGGGCGGATCGCGCACCGCGGGCTGCGGATGTCCGGCTTCGGCGCCGACGTCGAGGTGCCCTGGCCGGGCCCGTCGTTCCCGCCGGTCAGCAGCGCGGTGCCGCGCACCGAACTCGACGAGCGGATCCGGCTGGTCGCCGTCGATGAGGGCGCGAAGATGAAACTCGGCGTCAAGGCCGTCTCGGTGGAGAAGGATGCCACCGGCCGGGTCACCGGCGTGGTGCTCGATTCGGGCGAGGTGGTGCGCTGCACCGACCTGATCGTCGCCGACGGGGCGCGCTCCACGCTGGGGCGCGCGCTGGGCCGCGAGTGGCACAAGGAGACGGTCTACGGCGTGGCCATCCGCGGCTACATCGCCACCGCACGCAGCGACGAACCGTGGATCACGTCGCATCTGGAGCTGCGCTCCCCCGCCGGTGAGGTGCTGCCCGGGTACGGCTGGATCTTCCCGCTCGGCAACGGCGAGGTGAACATCGGCGTCGGCGCGCTGGCCACCTCGAAGCGGCCCGCCGACGCCGGGCTGCGGCCGCTGATGAACTACTACACGGGGCTGCGCCGCGACGAGTGGGGCTTCGAGGGCGACCCGCGGGCGGGGCTGTCGGCGCTGCTGCCGATGGGCGGCGCCGTGTCCGGGGTGGCCGGGCCGAACTGGATGCTGATCGGTGACGCGGCGGCGTGTGTGAACCCGCTCAACGGCGAGGGCATCGACTACGGGATGGAGACCGGCAGACTGGCGGCCGAGCTGCTCGGTTCCGGGCCGTACTCGGCGGCCTGGCCTGCGGTGCTGCACGAGCATTACGCGCGGGGATTCTCCGTCGCGCGGCGGCTGGCGCTGCTGCTGACGTTCCCGCGCTTCCTCCCCGTGGCCGGTCCGCCGGCGATGCGCTCGGCGGCGTTGATGAAGCTCGCGGTCCGGGTGATGGGCAACTTCGTCACCGACGAGGACGAGGATCTGGTCGCGCGGGTCTGGCGGGGCGCGGGCAGGCTGTCCGAGCGGATGGACGCCCGCCGGCCGTTCAGTTGAGCCCGCCCCCGGTTGCGCGAGCGTGCGCGTCTGCGGGCGACACGCCGTCCCCGTCGGTCACTTCACGCACGCTCGTCGGGCGACAGTGGTGACGTCCGTCTACCGCGCGCCGTTGCGGTCACGCCGTGACGACATCGATCCTGCGCTGACGTTCGAGCGCGCACTGTCGTTGGGGCTGTGCGGGTTCGGCGATCACGGCGACACCGAGCGCTTGGAGCGTCGTGTGCAGCGGTTCGCCGCGGCGCCGGACGGTTCGCTGGTGTGGACCCGCGGCCCCGAAGGGCTGTACTGGCTGGGGCGCCTGGCCGGCTCCTACTTCTACGACGCCGCCGGCGAGGGCGTCGACCTCGTCCACGTCCGTCCGTGCCGGTGGCTGGATTCCCCGGTCGACGAATCCCGTTGTCCGGCAGCCGTCGTCGCGACGTTCCGGCGGGGCGGACGCAACTTCCAGCAGATCCACGACGACCGCGTCGACGAGGAGTCGATGCGATTGTGGGGTGGCTGAGCGCAGTCGCCTGAAGTACGCGGTCCTTTCAACGTTTCTCCGACGAATCAGCCCAGCGATGCGGCGAACCCACCGACATCGCGCAGACTGGCCGCGAACACGTCGGGCATCGCACTACCGAACAGCAGGTCGCCACCGTGGCAGGTGCCCGACACCACCCGGCCGACGGCGGGCACCCCGGCCCGCAGCAACCGGCGGTAGTACTGCAGCCCCTCGTCGCGCAGCGGGTCCAGTTCGTTCACCGAAATCACATGTGGCGGAAGACCTCTGAGTTCCTCGTCGGTCGCCATCGACGCCCAGCATGTCGCGTCCTGCGAGTGCCGCCCGTCCGGGTCGTACAGCGATCCGAGCAACGCCAACTGCTCACGGCTGACGAAGTAGCCGTCGTTCTCGGTGAGCGAGGGAAGATCCTCGCAGTCCTGCAGCCACCGGTTCGAGATGAACGGGCACTGGGCGTAGAAACCCGAGATCTCGCCGAGCCAACCGTCCCGTTTCGCCTTGTGGGCCAACGTCAGTGTCAGATTGCCGCCACCGGACTCCCCCGACACCACCACATGACTGATGCCGAGATCTGCGCGGTGGCTGCTGACCCACCGTGCCGCGCTCGCGCAGTCGTCGAGACCGGCCGGGTACGGGTGCGGCCCCAGTTTGCCGCCGGAGTTGCGGAATTCGACGCCGACCACCACCACACCGGTCGCGGCGAGGTGCTCACGGAGCCGGACGTAGGCGAGGTCGGCCGCGCTGGCGATTGCCATGCCGCCACCGTGCAGATGCACGATGCCGGCCAGCGGTCCCGTGACGTCTGCCGGTCGGCTGATGTGCAGGGTGATGACGTTGCCGTCCGCCCCGGTGATCGTCGAGGTCGTGGTCGCCACCCCGGCGGGAGCAGGAAGTTCGGCGGCGAGCGTGTCGAACACCGCACCCATGCCCTGCTCGCTCATGGTGGCGTAGGCATGGCGCTGCTCGAGCGGCGAATCCACGGACAGCCCGCTCGACGGCAGCCGTCCGTCGAGGCCGAAGCGAGCGAAGGTAGCGACCATCCGCGGGTCCGAGCGCGGGTCAGTACCGAGCGTGGATTCGGGATCAGCGTGGCGGCCGAGGAGCATGCTCCGACGGTAATGCCTGCCCTGTGGATCGAGGGTGCGATATGTCCTCGGCGAGCGTGCGTGATGTCGTGGATTTTCGCGGCGTGTCGGCCGCAGACACGCACGCTCGCGGGAAGGGGTGAGTGGGGACGGGGTGAGGGAAGGGGCGCGGGGGTCAGGATTTGGTGGCGGCGTGCAGGGCGACGATGCCGCCGGTCAGGTTGCGCCAGCGCACATTCGACCAGCCGGCCGCCTCGATACGCTCGGCGAGCTCACGTTGGTCCGGCCAGGCCCGGATCGACTCCGCCAGATAGACGTACGCGTCCGGGTTGGACGACACCGCCGTGGCCATCGCCGGCAGCGCCTTCATCAGGTACTCCTTGTACACCGTCGAGAACAACCCGTTGGTCGGCGTGGAGAACTCGCACACCACCAGCCGGCCGCCCGGCTTGGTCACCCGGGCCATTTCCCGCAGGCCCGCCGAATGGTCGACGACGTTGCGCAGACCGAAGCTGATCGTCACCGCGTCGAACACCGAGTCGGCGAACGGCAGCCGCGTCGCGTCCCCGGCCACCTTCGGCACGTCGCGCGAAGCCCCCGCGGCCAGCATGCCGACGGAGAAGTCGGCGGCCACACACCACGCGCCCGAGGTGGCCAGCTCGACGGTGGACACCGCGGTCCCCGCGGCCAGATCCAGCACCTTGTCCGACCTACCGAGCCGCAACGCCTCCCGGGTGGCCCGCCGCCAGAACCGGTCCTGACCCAGCGAGAGCACCGTGTTGGTCAGGTCGTACCGGCGCGCGACCCCGTCGAACATCGACGCCACCTCATGGGGATTCTTCTCCAGCGACGCGCGGTTCACGCAGCCGAACGTATCAGGCACGCCGACGGCAACGAGCCGTGCGCTCGCCGCCTCAGGGAATGCTCAGCCCCCAGAGGGCATTGATCCCGCTATGACCGAAAAAGTCTGGTTCATCACCGGCACCTCCCGCGGCTTCGGCCGGGAATGGGCCATCGCGGCCCTCGAACGCGGCGACAAAGTGGCGGCCACCGCCCGCGACCTGTCCACCCTCGCCGACCTCACCACCAAATACGGTGACGCGCTGCTGCCCCTGCAGCTCGACGTCACCGACCGCGACGCGGACTTCGCCGCCGTCGCGCAGGCCCACGACCACTTCGGCCGGCTCGACATCGTCGTCAACAACGCCGGCTACGGCCAGTTCGGGTTCATCGAGGAACTCTCCGAGCAGGAGGCGCGCGACCAGCTTGAGACCAACGTCTTCGGCGCGCTGTGGATCACCCAGGCCGCGCTGCCCTATCTGCGGGCCCAGCGCAGCGGCCACATCGTCCAGGTGTCCTCGATCGGCGGCATCACCGCGTTCCCGAACGTCGGGATCTATCACGCGTCGAAGTGGGCGCTGGAGGGCTTCTCGCAGGCGCTGGCCCAGGAGGTCGCCGACTTCGGCGTGCACGTGACCCTGATCGAACCGGGCGGTTTCGACACCGACTGGGCCGGTTCGTCGGCCAGACACGCCACCGAGCTGCCCGACTACGCCGACGCGCACCGCAGATCGCGGGAACAGCGCGCGTCCCGCAACGCCGAGCCCGGCGACCCGCACGCCTCGGCCTCCGCGATCCTCAAGGTCGTCGACGCGTCGCCGCCGCCGCTGCGGGTGTTCTTCGGAAAGGCCCCGCTGCAGCTGGCCAGGGCCGACTACGAGAACCGGCTCGCCACCTGGGAGCAGTGGCAGCCGGTGTCGATCGAAGCCCAGGGCTGAGGTCCGCGGTGAGCCGTCGTCTGCGCTCCGCGCGCACCCCGTTCTACGGGGCCGCGCTCTCGGGTGCGGCCCTGCTGTCCTGCGGGGTGGCCGCGTCGATCACGGTGACCTGGGTGGCGGCGTCGGTCTACGTCGCCGCGGCGATCGCGGCCGGGATCGGTGTCGGCATCACGATGCGCGACTCCTCGTCCTAGCGACTCAGCTCGTCCCAGCCACTCAGCCGAATTCGAGGAGCGTGTAGGCACCGCGGAAGTTCTTGGTGAGCTTGAGCTGCCAGAACGCCGGGAACACCCGCTCGAAGACGACGCCTCGGCCGCGGGGCATCGGCAGGTCGTGCACGGCCCGGATGCCCGGCACCGTGCGCGCGAGATCGGCCAGTTGCCCCGCCGACAGGCTGAACGGCATCGGCGGCACGCGGTAGCGCGCCGACGAGCGCACCCCCTTCGGCGCGAACTTCTTCACCAGCACCGGTGGCAGGTCGAAGATCATCTGGCCACCGGGGAACCGGCGCGCGCACGCGCGGATCAGATCCATCGACTCCTCGGGCTGCAGGTACATCAGCAGGCCTTCGGCGGTGATGAACACCCCGTGAGTGGTGTCGACCGCGTCCATCCAGCTGTAGTCGAGCGCCGACTGGGCGAGGGTGGTGATGCGCGGCGACGACGGCAGCAACCGCTTGCGCAGCTCGATGATCGGCGGCAGATCCACGCTCAACCACCGGAACCTGGCATCGGGGATCGCGGCGTCGAGCCGCCAGAAGCTGGTCTGCAGACCCTCGGCCAGCGCGACGACGGTGGCCTCCGGATGCGCGGTCAGATACCTGGTCGCGGCCCGGTCGAACGCCAGCGACCGCAGCGCCATCTCCTGGCCTTTGCGGCGGCCGAACTTGTCGAAGTCGAAGTCGATCGCGTCGGCCAGCTTGATCGCCATCGGGTCGTCGATGATGGCCTGCGGGTGCCCGGCCTGATAGGCCCGTCCGTTCAGGGTCAACAGCGCCGTCTCCGAGACTCCGGCCAGTGCGCTGGCATCGATCTTGCCGTCGGGATTCACACCGACAAACTTACCCGCGACCGGCGTCAGACCAGGTAGATGGCGAAAACGGAGACGAACAGCGCGCCCAGCCAGACGTCGGCGGAGGCCTTGAGCCAGCGGGGAGCGGTACGCACCTCCATGAAGTTCCAGAGGATCAGCCGCACCTTGACCAGCGTGAGCACCAGCACCAGCGCGGTGATCGCGGTGCTCGCGTGCACGGTCCCGGTGAAATGAGCCGGCGCCAACCACCACGATCCGACGGTGATCGCGGTGAGCACCGCCCACGTCCAGGTCATCAGGCGGGTGGCGTTGTGCCGGATCCCGGTCGCGTCGGTCATGGTCACCTCATCACGTAGAGCAGGCCGAAGATGATCACCCAGAGCAGATCGACCATGTGCCAGTACACCGCGCCGGTCTCGACCATCGATGTCCTGCGGCGGAACGGGTTACGCAGTTCCCGCACCAGCACCCCGAGCACGATCAGCCCGATCAGCACATGGAGCAGGTGCACGCCGGTGAGCACGTAGTAGAACGCGAAGAACATCTCGGCGTTGGTGTGGCCCGCGGCGATCTTGCTGTACCACTCGTAGCCCTTGAGCACGATGAACAGCACTCCGAGAGAACCTGCGCCGTAGATGAACCTGACGGCCTGGTCGGGCCGGCCGCTGCGCGCCGACAACACGCCGCGGGCGATGAACCACGAACTGGTCAGCAGGACCACGGTGTTCAGCACGCCGATGTCGATGTCCAGATGCTGCTGCGCGGCCAGGAACTCGTCTGGGTTCATGGTGCGGTAGACCATGAAGACCACGAAGTAGCCGGAGAAGATGACGAGGTCGCCGAGGACCATCACCCACATGTGCACGTCGCCGGGCAGGCGTCCGGCCGGCGACGGGGTCGCAGGCTTCGTCGTCGATACCGATTCCGATGGTGTCACAGCGGCTCTCAGTCCAGTCCCGGTGAATCGACGGGTTCGCTCATGGTGGCCTTGCGCAGCAGCACGATCAGCGCGCCGAGCCAGACGCTGAACACCACCACCGCCAACCAGAACGCCACGGACCCGTTCCAGGCGAACGGCCCGGAGTAGGCGACGAACATCTGCGTCGCGATGACTTCGGTGACGATCTGCCAGACACTCACGTAGGCAAACCATTTCGGGAAGATCTCGTTCTTGTCGTACAGGATCGCGATCGCGAACACCAGGTAGGCCACCGAGAAGCAGCCGAGCGACCCGTTGTAGGACAGCATGCCGAGGTCGTAGAGCATGCCGACCACCTGGGGGTCGCGGTCGGGCCGCAGCGCGGCCGTCAGGAAGCACACCGCGACCAGCAAGAAGCCGGGCAGCGCGCCCACCCCCATGCCGCCGAGGTAACCGTAGGCGAACACCTTGCCGACCGACATCCGCATCATGTGGTAGGCGACAAAGCCGTTGGTCACCGCGGCGCCGCCGAGCAGCACCAGCAGCAGGGTGAACCCGATCTGGATCGTCAGACCGTTGTCGACGAAGAACGCGACCTTGCCGGCGTCGGTGACATCGGGGCGCGGAGGCGGGGTGACCCGGGCCAGCACGCAGATGATGATGCCGAAGACCGCATACCAGGCCGGAAAGAACCAGCACACCAGGCGCACATCGGGTTTGCCGCCGGGTGCGGCACCGTCGGTGGTCCGCGCAGGCGCCAGCAGGCTCACTGCGTGACACCCTCGTCGCGTGCCTGGGCGAGCACCGCGCGGCGCAACACGAAGAACATGACGACGACGAACACCGCGAACGCGCCGTTGCGCAGCCAGAACGACAGCAGACCGTCCCAGGCCAACGGTCCGCTCGTCACCACCGCAGCCGCCGCGGCCGGCACCATCGCGATCCCGGTCGCCAGCGAGTAGTGGCCCACCCAGCGCGGGAAGACCGGATCGGGCCCACCGTCGAAGTAGACCGCGAGGGCGAGCAGCACGAACTGGGTGACGACCATGCCGACCGGGGCGATGAACACGATCCACGCCAGGTCGTTGAGCACCATGATCAGCTCGGGATTGCGGGTCGGCCGGAACGCCGCGACCAGGAAGAAGATGTTCGACAGCGCGAAAGTGGTTGCGCCGCTGACGACTGCGGTCAGGTAACAGTAGGCGAAGACGTGGCTCTGGGTCTTCATGCGTTTCATCTGCGCGACGATGACCATGAAGAACGGCAGGATCATGATGCCGCACAGGTTGAACGTCACCTGGCTGAACCGGATCCACGCGGTGTGGTCGGCGTAGAACCCGGCCACCTGCTCGGCCGACCACAGCGGCGACATCGGCGGCCGGAATCCGGGGAAGGCCAGGAACGCGATCAGCAGGACCACCCCGACCACGGGCCCGGTCCACAGACTGACCCACTGCGCCTTGATGTTGCCCGCCTTCGGCAGGTCTTGCACCTGCTCCAGGATCTGCACCATTACCTCCATAAGTGACCACAGTCAGGTGAATCTCGAGCCGGATGCGATGTCACCAGATCGCGAAAGTGTCGCACTGCCTTGCATGGACGCTAGCGGCTGCCGGACCGTAAGGGAAGAACGATTTCTGATTTGAGTCAGTTAACTGGACGGTCGAGGGTACCGTGTGGGGCGTGCTGAAGACGGACAGGCCCGGGCGCGGCAGGAAGGGCCTGCAGACGCGCGAACGACTTCTCGGCGCGGCGATCGCGGAGTTCAAGCGCGGCGGGATGGCCGCAGCCGACATCGGGGCCATCGTGTCGGCGGCCGGGGTCGCACACGGCACCTTCTTCTTCCACTTCCCGACCAAAGAGCACGCCCTGATCGAACTGGAGGACCGTGAGCAGGACCGCATCGCCACGGAGCTGACCCGGCGCTACCGGCACCCGCACGACGTCCGGACCACCTTCGCCGAGGCCGTCGGCGCACTCGAGCGCCTCGAAGCGAGGCTGGGCAACCGTCTGTTCAAAGACTTTCTCGCGCTGCACTTCTCCACCAGCCGATCGCCGTCCGAGACGTGGACCAGTCACCCCGCGATCGTCGCGGTGGTCGAGGATCTGCAGCGCGCCCAGCACCGCGGTGAGATCGCCGCGGAAGTCGACGTGATGCTCAACGGGGTGTCGTTCCTGGCCGGCCTCTACGCACTGATGATCACGCTTCCCGACGTCCCCGACATCCGCCGCCCCGTCCTCGACGAGTACCTGACCACCTACACGTACGGGCTGTGCACGAGATGACCCGCCGTCACGCGGCGCGCAGGCTCCGGACACCCGCGACGGCCTCGTAGTGCCCGACCAGTTCCTCGCAGATCACCGGCCAGGTGCGGCCCAGCACGCTCCTGCGCGCGGCCACCGAGTAGCGGCGACGTTCGGCGATCAGGTGGTCGACCGACTCCGGGAGCCGCTCCTCGAACTCGGCGACCGGCAGCAGCAGCCCGGTGCGGTACGGGGCCACCAGATCCCGCGGGCCACCGGCGTCGGGCGCGACGACCGGCAGACCCGAGGCCATCGCCTCCTGGACCGCCTGACAGAACGTCTCGTGCTCCCCGGGGTGGACGAACACATCCATACCGGCGTACGCGGCCGCCAGCTCCCGCCCGTACAACGCTCCGGTGAAAACCGCTCGCGGCAGCGCTGATTCGAGCTTCGCACGGTCGACCCCGTCGCCGACCACCACCAGCTGGAGATCGTCGCGCGCGTGCAGCGGGGCCAGGCGCTCGACATGCTTCTCCGGGGCCAGCCTGCCGACGAACCCGACGATCGGCTTCCCGTCCGGCGACCAGGACCGGCGCAGCCGCTCGTCACGCGTCGACGGCGCGAACCCCGTCACGTCCACCCCCCGCGCCCACCGGTGGACCCGCGGGACGCGGTGCACAGCAAGGCTTTCCATCGCCGCGGTGGACGGAGCCAGCGTGCGGTCGGCCTTGGCGTGCAGCCGACGGGTCCAGGCCCATGACGCCTGCGCGAGCACCCCGACACCGTAACTCTGCGCGAACCCCGCGACATCGGTCTGGAACACCGCCACCGTCGGGATGCCGAGCCGGCGCGCCGCGTGCACGCCGCCCCACCCGAGCAGCGCCGGTGAGGCCAGGTGCACGACATCCGGGCCGAAGCCCCGCAGCACCCCGACCATCCGCGGCCGCGGCACACCCAGCGGCAGCGAGGTGACCGCGGGGAACATCATCGCCGGCACCCGGTGCACCCGAACGCCGTCGTGCACCCTGTCGGCGGGCGGCTGACCACGCGGCGTGTCCGGGGCGATCACCAGGACCTCGTGGCCCGTGCGACGCAGATGTTCGATCACGCGGAGCACCGAGTTGGTGACCCCGTTGACATTGGGCAGGAACGATTCGGCGACGATGGCAACGCGCACCCCCAGACCGTGACATCGCCACCTGACGGCGGGGTTGCGGCCAGGAAGATGTCACACGAATTGCCGGTGCGCGGGCAAAAGCCAGCCCCGGGCCGGGATCGCGACAAGGATGGAGTCATGCACTGGATTCGCCCCCTGGCCGTGCTCGGCACGTTCGGGTTGCTGACGACCGCGCTCGGATGCACCACCGAGGTCAGCGGACAGGCCCGGATGGACGCGGCCGCGGCGCCACTGGCGCTCACCGAGGACGGCTTCGGCATCGTCGCGGGCTTCGACGACGCGCCCGCCAAGATCGAGATCTTCACCGAACCGCAGTGCATGCACTGCGGCGACCTGCAGTTCAACTACGGCGACCAGCTGGCCTACCACATCACCGTCGGGGCGCTGCAGGTCACGTACCGGCCGCTGACCTTCCTCGACCAGACCTACGACGGCTACTCCGCCGACGTCGCCAACGCGATGTTCCTGGCCGCCGACGCCGTCGACAACTCCGCGGCCACCGGTACCCAGCTCCAGCGCTTCGTGCACGAACTGTGGGTGAACCAGCAACCCGGTGGGCCGTCGTTCACCGCCGACGAACTGCGTGGCATGGCCGCCGACGCCGGTATCCCCCACGCCGTCACCGACCACATCGTCGCGGGCGGCGAGGCCGTCGACATCGTCGAGATGGACGACACCAACTTTGATCTGCTCTTCGACATCGACCGCGTCGACACCGGCACCCCGACGGTGTTCGACCTCAACGCCGAGGAAAAGCTCGACATCTACGACGTCGACTGGCTGACCGAACTGGTCGCTTCGTAGCCGGACTCGCGGCGCTTGCCGCGGCGCTCGATGAGCACGGTGGCGCCCAGCGCGGCGCCCGCGATCAGCCAGCCGACCACCGCGATCGACCCCGCCGGGATGATCGCCAGCCCGGCGTTGCGGTGCTGCACCCGCACCAGATCCGGGTCGTTGACGTCGTATTCGACGTAGATCCGCATCCCGTTCTCCAGCTTGGACGGGTACAGCACGCCGAGCTCCGGCCGGTAGGTGATCCGGTCCGGGGTGACGAACTCGATCGTCGAGCGACGCTCGCCGGCGTCGAGCACGGTGGCCTCGGCGACGCCGAGATTGCGTTCGATCTGGCGGTCGTTGCGCCATGCGCCGAACACCAGCAGCACCGACTGCAGCGTCACCAGACACGCGACGACGACGATGCCGATCCTGACCCGACGCAGCACCCGCGCCCCACGCGTCTCCCCGGGGTCACCGTTCAGGTAGGGAAACACGAACTGCCACACCGCCTTGAGGCGCTGCCGGAACGCACTCACAGCAGGGCAGCCCTGATCGAGGCGTGCAACGCCCGCAGCGAGGACCTGTCCGCCTTGACCTCAAGCACCCGCATGCCGTCGAAGTCCTCGTCCAGCGCGGCGGCCAGCTCACCGGTCTCGATCTGCCGGCTCTCGACGTGATAGGCGCGGCACAGCGCGCCGACGTCGACGTCGTGCGGGGTGCCGAAGATGCGCGAGGACACGTCGGAGAACCGCGGGTCGCCCTGCTCGAGCAGTTCGAAGATGCCGCCGCCGTTGTCGTTGGACACCACGATCGTCAGATTGCGCGGCGCGGGTTCCGTCGGCCCGATCAGCAGACCCGAGCTGTCGTGCACGAACGTGAGGTCGCCGATCAGCGCGACCGTGCGGCCACCGCTGCGTTCATGGGCGAGCGCGGCCCCGATCGCGGTGGACACCGTGCCGTCGATGCCCGCCACCCCGCGGTTCGAGCGCACCTTGACCTCGGCGGTGTTGAAACCGACCAGCGCGATGTCGCGCACCGGGTTCGACGCGCCGAGCACCAACTGGTCACCGGGGCGCAGCGCGTCGGCGACCGCGGCGGCCACGTGCAGGCCCGTCGTCAGCGGGTGCGCGGCGAGCTGACCGCGCACCGCGTCCATCGCGTGCCGGTTCGCCTCGGCGCACCGGCGCAACCAGTCCGGGGACGGCTCCCCGGAGGTGATCGCGCGGGTGCCGGTGGCCTGCGAGTTACCCGAGACGTCGGGCCAGCGCGGGCCGGTGGTGAGCGCGAAGACCGGGACCGCCGAGTCGGCGAGCAGCGACGAGACCGGGCGGTGCAACGTCGGCCGGCCCAGCATGATCACCTGCTTGGGACGGATCAGCTTGAGCGCCAACGGATGCAGCGGAGTCTGCGCGTACGGCGCCGTCGGCTCGGCCACGGTCGGCAGATGCGCCAGGTTCGGGTGCACGCCGGCGCCGTGCCCGGCGATGACCACGGTGTCCGGGGTGAGGTCGATGTCCAGCGGCTGGTCGAACGTCACCGGCGGGGTGTAGGTCCACGGCCTGCCGTCGGGGCGCCCGTCCGGGGCGTAGGGCACCGCGGGATCCTGCACGCCGGGCACCAGCGGCTCGCGCAGCGGGATGTCGAACTGCACCGGACCTGCGTTCGCCGAACGGGAACCCTTGGCGGCCACCACAACCCGGCAGGTCGCCGAGCGCCACTGGGCGTTGAGCGAGGTGAGGTCGGCCGCCCCGCCGGTCTTTTCGGGGGCCAGTCCGAGGCTGATGTTGGCGCGCACCTGCGTGCCGAAGTAACCCAGTTGCTCGAAGGTCTGGTTGGCTCCGGTGCCGAGCAGTTCGTAGGGGCGGTTCGCCGACAGGACGACCAGCGGGACCCGGGCGTAGTTCGCCTCCACGACCGCGGGACCGAGGTTGGCGACCGCGGTGCCCGACGTCATCGCCACACAGACCGGTGACCGCTCGGCCACCGCGAGCCCGATCGCCAGGAAGCCCGCGGTGCGCTCGTCGATGCGCACGTGCAGCCGCAACCGGCCTGCCTGGTCGGCGTCGTGCAGCGCGAAAGCCAGCGGCGCGTTGCGTGATCCCGGGCACAGCACGACGTCGCGGACGCCGCCGCGAATCAGTTCGTCGACGACCACCCGGGCCTGCGCCGTCGAGGGGTTCATCCCTACAGCGTATCGGCGAAGAAATTGAGGATCGCGGTGTTGACGACCTGCGGCTTCTCGATGAAGCCGAGGTGGCCCGTGCCCGGGATCTCCAGGAATCGGCCGTTGGGCAGCGCGTTGGCGACCTCCCGGCCCAGATACGACGGCAGCACCACGTCGTCGGCGAACCCGATCACCAGGGCCGGGGTGGTGACGTTCTGGTAGGCCGCCAGCCGGCTGCCCTGCGGGGCGATGTCCAGCTGGGTCCGCATGCCCGGCGTCGGCTTCTGCGGCCACATGGTGAACATGTCGATCCAGTCCCGCACGGCGTTGTCGTCGTTCAGGGTCTTCGGTGAGAAGCTCTCCAGCAGACGCACTTTCGCCTCGAACTCGACCGGGAGCTGGACACCCGATTCGGCCAGGGCGCGTTCGCCCTGCCAGAAGAAGTCGCGGGTGCGGTCGTGGCGTCCGCGGGTCGCCATCAGCACCGCGGAGCGGACCAGCTCGGGGCGGGCCACCATCAGTTCCTGGGCGATGTAGGAGCCCATCGAGACCCCGACGATGCGGACCGGCGCGATGCCCAGCTGCTCGATCAGCGCGGCGGTGTCGCCGACCATCGTCTCGGTGGTGAACCCCGACGCATTCTCGGTGGCGCCCACGCCGCGATTGTCGAACGTCACACAGCGGTAACCGGCACGGCTGAAGACGGGCACCTGGTGCAGGTGCCAGGTCCGCCCGGCCCCGCCCCGACCGGCGATGAACAGCACCGGCTCCCCCGAGCCGCGTTCGTCGAAAGCTAAATTCACCCCGCCGACGCTACTGGAGCGAATCGGGCGCGCTGACGCGCCCTGAGTGTCGCCTTCCGCGCCGGATTCGCTTGAGCGCGGCGTCCCAGAGCAGGCCGGTCGAGGCCGCCAGCGCCGCCGAGGTGGCCATCTCCCTGCCCATCAGCGCGGTCGCCAGCGCCTTGGTCGACGCCGATGCCTTCGACATGTGCCCGGAGTCGAACGGCGGCTGCGGGTCGTACTCAATCGCGAGCTGGATGGCCCTGGCCCGGGCTTCCCCGGCGATGCGCGCCGCCAGCCAGAGCCCCAGGTCGATACCGGCCGACACCCCGGCCGCGGTCACGGTCCTGTCGTCGGCGACCACGATGCGCTGGTCGCCCACCGGCTGCGCGCCCAGGGTCTTGAGCACCGGCAGCGCCGCCCAGTGCGACGTGGCCCGCTTGCCGTCGAGCAGGCCCGCGGCGGCCAGTATCACCGATCCCGAGCACACCGACGTCGTCCACGTCGAACTCTGGTGTGCGCGGCGCAGCCAGTCGAGCACCTTCTCGTCGCGGGCGTGCTCCATCGTCGCGAACCCGCCGGGGACCAGGATGATGTCCGGGGCCGGGGTCTCGTCGAAGGAGTGGGTGGCCCCGATGAGCAGCACGTGCGAATCGGCGGCGATCGGGCCCGGCTCGTGCCACACGAACCGCACCTCGGCTTCAGGCAGCCAGCGCAGGCTCTCGTAGGGTCCGATGAAGTCCAGGGCGGTGAACCCCGGATACAGCATGATGGCGACCTGCACGGTGGGCTCCCTCTGCGCTCGGGCGGATGCCCCCAGTCTCGGCGGCGCCGGCCGCTCCGTCCAGGGCATTCGTCCTGCAGATCAGGGCAGCAGCGGGTAGCACTCGCGCACGCGGTCGATCCACCACTGCCTGCGGTCCGGCGGTGCCGCCAGCGCGGCGAGCCGGTCGGGATCGGGCCGGACCGGCGCGGCGGGCAGACATCCGTCGACGGGGACGACCGGTTCGGCGACGTCGTCAATGAACAGTCCGCCGGTGCCGAGGCCGCAGGCATGTCCGAGCGCCGGCAGGCAGCCCGCGGCGACCAGTCCGGCACCGATGCCGACCGCGGAGTCCAGCGCGCTGGAGACCACGACCGGGATGTCGATCTGCGCGGCGATCCGCAGCATCGCGTGCACTCCGCCCAGCGGGGCCACCTTGAGCACCGCGACGTCGGCGGCGCCGCTGCGCACCACGTGCAGAGGGTCGTCGGCCTTGCGGATGCTCTCGTCGGCGGCGACGGGCACCTCGACCCGCCGGCGCACCTCGGCCAGTTCGGCCACGGTGCGGCAGGGCTGCTCGAGGTATTCGAGCGGGCCGTCGGCGGTCAGCGCCCGCGCCGCGGCGACGGCCTGCTCGACGGTCCACCCGCCGTTGGCGTCCACCCGCACGGTGTCCATCGCCGCGCGCACGGCGTCGACCCGCGCGACGTCGTCGGCGAGGGTCTGGCCGGGTTCGGCCACCTTCACCTTGGCGGTGCGGGCGCCGGGGAACCGCGCGAGCACCGCGGGGACCTCGTCGGGCGTGACGGCGGGCACCGTCGCGTTGATCGGAATGCGTGTGCGCACGACCTCGGGCAGCGGCCGGTAGGCCGCCTCCACCCCGGCGGCCAGCCAGTGGGCGGCCTCGGCAGGGCGGTACTCGACGAACGCCCCGAACTCGCCCCAGCCCGCGGGGCCGTCGATCAGCGCGACTTCACGCGTCGTGATGCCGCGGAAGCGCACCCGCATCGGCAACGCCACCACGTGTAGCCGGTCCAGGATGTCGGCGAGGTCCACCACCGACTCATCGTGCCTCAGCGGCCGGAGCGCTCCAGCACCGGCGGCCGCGGGTCGGCGTCGTCCCGCGCAGCGGCGCCCGACGGCAACATCTGGAGGCCGACGACCGCGACGATGATCCCGCCGAGGAACACCAGCTTGCCGAGCGAGACGGCCTCGACGCCGGTGACCATCGCGTAGCCGACGGTCAGCGCGGCACCCAGACCTGTCCACACCGCGTACGCCGTGCCGATCGGGATGTGCTTGGCCGCCCAGCCGAGGCCGATGATGCTGGCCAGCGCCGCCACCGCGAACACCGCGGTGGGCACCGGTTCCCGCAGCCCGTCGCTCGCACCGAGCGCGGTCGCCCACACGGCTTCCAGCACTGCGCTGAGAATCAGGATCGCCCACGGCATGTCAGCTCACCGCCTTGAGCCCGACGACGCTTCCGACGAGCACGGCGAGGAAGACCACCCGCGCGGTGGAGGCCGTCTCCTTTTTCGTCGCGATCGCCCACAGCACCGTCAGCGTGGCACCGATGCCGACCCAGACGGCGTACGCCGTGCCCGTCGGCAACGACTTCATCGCATACGCGAGGCCGACCAGGCTCGCGGGCATCGCGAGGACGATGACCAGCAACGGCCGCCACCGCCGGAAACTGTTCGACGTGCCGAGTGCCGTCGCCCAGACGGCCTCGAGGAATCCACTGATCACCAGAATCAGCCAGGCCACAAGACACTCCTCAATGAGTCAGTCTTGTCGCTGCGGGTACTGCTCCCTCGTCCGCCAGCTCCCAGGATCGGGTGCTGCACCAGCCAGGTTACCCAAGTGTTGCGGTCCGGTCATGTCCCGGAAACAACCGGCTACACGGTGGCGCGGTCGCGGCCCTCCCAGTGCGGCTTACGCAGCTCCTTCTTCAGGATCTTGCCGGTCGGGTTGCGGGGCAGGTCCTCGGCGATGTCGACGCTCTTCGGGCACTTGTAGGCGGCCAGCCGTGCACGCGCGAACGCGATCAGGTCCGCTTCCGAGGCGTCCCCGTCGAGCACCACGACCGCCTTGACCACCTCGCCCCACTTCTCGTCGGGCACCCCGATCACCGCGACCTCGGCGACGGCCTCGTGCTCGGCCAGCACCCGCTCCACCTCGATGGAGTAGATGTTCTCCCCGCCGGAGATGATCATGTCCTTGAGCCGGTCCTCGACGAAGATGTAGCCGCCCTCGTCGACACGGCCGACGTCGCCGGAGCGGAACCAGCCGTCAGCGGTGATCGCCTCGGCCGTGGCCTCGGGCTTGTTGTGGTAGCCCTTCATCAATTGCGGTGAGCGGAACCACAATTCGCCCTGTTCGCCCGCCGGGACGTCCTTGCACGTGTCCGGGTCGACCACCCGGACCTCGGCGTTGGGCACCAGCGTGCCCGCGCTGGACAGCCGCTCCTCCTTGCCGGGGTCGCGGTGCGCCTCGGGCAGCAGGTGGCTGACGACGCCGCACAGTTCGGTCAGCCCGTAGGCCTGCATGAAATCGGTGTCCGGCCAGGCCTGCAACGCCTGACGCAGCAGCGGCAGCGGCATCGGGGACGCGCCGTAGGCGAACGTCTTGAGCGAGGCGAACAGCTTGACCGCGTCCTCGCCCGCGTCGAGCACCTTGGCCAGCACCGCCGGCACCAGAAACGTGCGGTTGGCGCCCTTGAGGATGGCCCCGGCCAGGGTCATCCCGTCGACGTCGCGGGTCATCACGCTCGGGAAGCCGTCGTGAATCCCGAACTGCACGTAGGACGATCCGCCGACGTGGAACAGTGGCATCGCCACCATGTTCTTGTCGCCCTCGTCGAACTCGAATCCCTCGTGGGCGTTGACGGTGTGGGCGATCAGGTTGGCCTGGGTGAGCTCGACACCCTTCGGCCTGCCGGTGGTCCCGGACGAGTACATGATCACGCACACGTCGCCGGGGTCGACGTCGTCGGACCGTTCCACGGGCGTGGCCGCGTCCAGCATCGCCTCGTACTCGTCGCCGCCTTCGGGTTTGACGGAGATGACGTGCTCGATGCCGGCGAGCCGGTCGCGGATACCGTCGATCGCGTCCCGGAACTCCTCGCCAACGATGAGCAGCGTGGCACCCGAATCGTTGAGCACGTAGTCGAGTTCGTCGGCGGCCAGCCGGTAGTTGATGATCGCGTTGGCCGCGCCGAGCGACGCCGCGGCCAGGGTCAGCTCGACGCAGGCGGGATGGTTCTTGTCGAGGAAGGACACCACGTCGCCGCGCGCGACGCCGCGCTCCCGAAGCGCCCCGGCGAGCCTGCGCACCCGGTCATTCCACTGCGACCACGTCCACGACCGGTCGAGGTAGTCCATGGCTTCGGCGTCGGGGGTCGCGCTCGCCCAGTGGGCCAGGCGCTCGTCGAGGAATCGAGGTTCGGGCAGATCGGCCATGGCCAGAAGCGTGCCATGGCGTCGGGTGCCGTTCAGCGGATTTGCTCAATCTCCGCGCACGAGCGGGGCGAGGTACTTCTCGGCATACCTGACGACCGCGTCGTCGTCGGTGACGTCGAGCACGGCGGTGTTGATCTGAACCAGCGAGGCGGCCAGCCGGATGTGTACCTCGGCGACGGCCAGCAGTTCGTCATCGGGCATCGTGGCGCCGGCCGACCGCAACGCCTTCGCCATCGCCGTCGCGGCGCTGACGAGGAACAGCCGGGCCTCGTCCACCATGTCCTTGGTGGCGGTGAACTCGCCGTCGAGCTGGAGGAATCTGCGCATCACCGGCTCACCGGTGAGCAGCCGGACTCCTTCGCGGAACGCGGCCACCGCCGCCTGCTGCGGCCCGGAATCGATCGGTACGGTCTGCAGCCGCGCCATCGCGAAGTCGAACGTCTGCCGCCCCAGCTCGGTGATCAGGGCATCCCGGGTGGGGAACCGGCGGTAGAGCGTGCTGCGGCTGACCCCGGCCTGCCGAGCCACCACATCCATGCTCAGCCGGCCCACGCCGACCAGCGCGACCTCTTCGGCGGCCGCCTTCAGGATCGCCGATTCCTGCGCTGTCGCGCCGTCAGTGTTGCGTGCCCGTCGCATCCCAGGTCAGCTCGCCGGGCAGCCGGCCGGCGGCGCGAACGAGTCCAGCGCGACGGAGCGGTGCAACCGCACCAGCTTCTCGTACTCGATTCGATTGCGGGCCAACGGGATCAGCAGGAGCCTGTCCGGCAGCGTGCGCCAGGCGAGCTGCAGCACCCGGCTGTACAGCGCGAACTCCCGGTCGTGGCGTTCGTCCCACCGGAATCCCGTCATCTCCCGGATGTCGGGATGCAGGATGCCGAACGAGCAGACCTTCACCACCCGTCCGGCCAACGGGCGCAACACCATCCACGTCGGTGTCAGCGCCATCCGTACCAGAGGCGGCAGCACCAAGGTCGGCAGCGGGAGCCGGGTCAGATCCTCGGTGACCCGCTGCAGAAACGGATTAGTGGCCAGTTCGTCGCGGACCATCGCGTCGTAGTAGGCGACCGCCTCGGGGTAAGTCGCAGGCAGCTTCGCACTCTTGCCCGGTAGTTCCAGCGACCGGAAGCCTTCCAGGAGTTGCTGGTAGGCGACCTCACGTTCGTCGTCGGTCAGTGTGATGCCCGTACACGGCGTGAACGAGTTGAGTACCAGGAACAGGCCGCTGACCGCGATCCAGTTCCACAGTTTCGGGTCGAGGGCGCTGTAGCGCACGTCGGCGAACTCGCCGGTGCCCCGCCCGCGGACGTCGCGATGCATCGTCTTGAGCCGGTTTCCCTCGGCAGCCCGGTCCGTCGCGTCACCCCAGATGGCGAGCAGCGCGGAAAAGCCGCTGCGCACGCCGCGATCGGCGAAGTTCGACGCGAACCGGCCGGTGCGGTCGACGGCGGCTGCCACCGGCACCAGGGCTACTTCGTCGAAGGCGGCGGCGCCGAAGAGCCCACCCAGGACACTGCCGGAGTGCTTGCGGAATTCGTAGATGACCTTGGGACGGACGTTCTTGGCGACGGAGTCCCCCGACGTCTCGGACTCCCCGGCGATCGCGACCATTGCGCCTCCCGACATTGTCGTTGACACAAAGACTAGCTTTCTGTGTCAACATGTCAATGGCGGTTCCTGTTGCGGCGCGTCAGGCGCCGTTGCAGACCCCCGAGTCGCGGATCACGGTGCCGTACACGTTCGCGGTCGCGATGTTGGCGTTGATCTGGCCGGACGGCAGCCGCTGCTTGATCTTGTCGCTGATCTGGGTGAACTGATACCAGAGCCGGTAGAACGAATCGCCATGGAACAGCGGCGAATACTCGCTCTGGTCCGGATAGTTGATGATGAACAGCGTGTGCGCACGCGGGTCGAGGAACGCCGCGGACTGGTCGAGGTTGGCCGCGACGAGGTCGCCGGCCTCGGTCACCCCCGGCGCGGTCCAGACGTCGTGCTGGTCGGCGAGGAAGTTCTGAAATCCGTACACCTGGTTCATCAGCTCGCCGTACTGGGCGTTGAGCCATTGACACGATTCGCGCTCCGCGGTGATCTGCTGCGGTGTGACACGGTTCTGCCAGAGGTTGTACGGGAACACCGTGTAATTGGGTTGCCAGGCCGACGGATACGGGATGAACACCGGCATCGTCGGCGCGGCAGGTTCGGCGCGTGCCACCGGCGCGATGCCCAGCAGCCCGGCCGGACCCACCGCCACCGCCACCGCCACTGCCGTTGCCTTCGACCGAAACATGGCTACCCGCCGCCGAACTCGGGGCGAAGGACCGGCGCCAACGCCGAAAGCGGTATGTGGGCCTGCACCGTCCCGCCGTCCATCGACCACTGCATGATCCCCGGGGTGAAGTTGGTCGGGGAATCCCGTCCGACCGGGTAATCCGGCATGTAGATGACGAGTTCACCGGGTGTCAGCGCCCAGGCCTTGTACGCGCCGGAGTACACCTTGTCCGGGGTCCAACGGTCCGGGGTGAACGGATAGGTGCCGGGCTGGTGCGGCGGCGGCGCGGCATCGAGGGCAGCGACGATGAATGGCGCACCCAGGCGCGGGATCTCGGCCAGGTGGTCGACGCCAGGTTTGAACAGATCGGCCAGTTGCAACTGCCGCCCGCCGGCGAAGGTGAAGGTGCGGTAGGCGTCGCTGACGATGGGCGCATTCGGATGCGCCAGGGCATCGGTACCGACAGTACCCGAGTACATCTCGTGGAAGACGGCTGTCATCGCCTCGCCATGTTGAAAGATCTGGAACTGCTGCTCTCCGAAGCTGTTCTGAACCATCTTCGTCGCCGCAGTGCGCCAGTTGTTCATCAGGTTGGTGAGGTACTCCCGGATTACGGGGTTCTTCACGAGATCGCCGGGCAGCGCCATCTTGATGTTTCGGACCGCCTTGCGTTCCGAAACCACCGATGTCGTACAGAATTGCCCGTCCCACTGACCGCCCAGCTCATCACAGAACGAGGGTGCTGACGCCGACACGGGCGATGCGGTGGCCAACGCGGCCGCCACCACCACAGCGACCGCACTACTGTGAATGAACCGGCGCATCATCACGGGAGTTCGACTTTACTTGCGCGCCAACGTCCGTCGACGTACTCCATGGTCATTTTGATACGGCTGCGGTCGATGCGCGGATCGGGGACCGCGGAATTTGACACTGACTGGTCGACGAACAGCAGCACCACGACCTTGTCCTTGGACGCGGACTGGACGGCCGACTCGACGACGACGCCGTGCGCGGCCGCCTTGTTGTCGATGAGCAGCTGACGCAGTTCCACGCTGGATTTGGAGTACATGTCCTTGAACTCACCGGTCGCTCCGTCGAGGACCGCGTCGAAGTTCTCGTCGACCTTCGCCGAATCGATGCTCGTCAGAATCTGCGCATACTGGACCGCGGTGGCCTGCGCCTGCTCACCTGCACGGGTCACCTGATCGTCCTGCCACAGCTTCCAGCCCAGGAACCCCACTGCCGCCAGCAGCACCACGAACGCCGCGGCCAGCGCGCCCCGCAGCACGGGACGACGCCACGTGCGTGCGGTGGGTCGGTCGTCGTCCCCGCCGGCCTCGGTGTCAGCGGCCTCGGTGTCAGCGGCCGTGTCGGCCTCGGTACCCGCCGACTCGGCGGCAGCAGCTTCGGATCCCTCTGGGACGTCACCGCCGCCGGGCTTCTCGGCGGTGGCCTTGTCGTCGTCGGTGCTCACGGACATCATCATCTCCTAGCGACGTGCTCGGGTCAGCGGGGCGGCTCGATGGGCAGGGTCGGGCCACCGTAAGGCGTCGGAATCGTGTAGCGCCCCTTCGGGGTTGGATCGGTCTGTCGACCGAGATCCGCTCCCGCGGGCGGACCGGCGCCGTCGTCGCCTGCCGGGCGCGGTGCGTTCTTCGCCCCACGGACGAGTACGCCGGGATGGTCGTCGCGACAGTAGGTGTACATGTACGGCTCCGGATAGTCCGCCGACGACGGTGCTCGCCGGGGCGTGCCGTACTCGCAGGTGTAGCGCGGGTAGATGTCGCCGGTCGCCCACAGCCCGTTGTCGTGCATCACGCTGCCGATGGCATCCAGCACCGACGTGCGGTAGTCCGGGAACAACGCGTGCAGTGCCGGGACCCGCAGGTAGAGCAGCTGCGAGGTGGTCGTCAGGCTCCCCAGCAATTGGACCATCGTCTCGGAGTTGTCGGCGAACAGATTGTCGACCGACGTCAACGTGCCCGGCGTCCGCTCGGTCAGCCTGCGGAACCCCTCGCGCATCCGGTTCACGCCCTGGAACGTCTCGTCGAGATTCGCCGAAGCGACCTCGATACCGGCGTTCTTGTCAGCTGCGAGGGTGAGCACCACCCGGCTGGTGCGCAGCATGGTGGAGGTCTCGGGCAGCACCGAATCCAGTGTCGACAGCAGGAACGTGCCGCCGTCGATGATGTCGGCGAGTTTCTGCGGTCCCGCCTCACTCATGCTGAGCTCCTTCTTGATCAGCTCGAGTTTGGCGGGGTCAACCTGCCTCAGCGCGCCGTCGGCGTTCGCGAGCAGGTCGGCCAGGCTCACCGGAATGGTCGAGTTCTCTTGGGACACCACACTTCCGTCGCCGAGATAGGGGCCCGCATCGCTGTCGGCGACGAAGTCGATGTATTGCTCACCGGCCGGCGACAGTCCAGACACCCGGACCTCGCTCGCCGCCGGTACCGCGACCGTCGAATCGACCGTCACCACGGCGTTCACCCCGGCAGACGTGATGTCGAGGCGTTCGACCTTGCCGATCGGCACACCGCGCATCGTGACGTTCTGATTCGGCAGCAGACCCGCCGACGCCGGGAGTGCCACTGTCACGCGGTAGCTCGACCCGAGGGGGTTCACTTGCAGCGCGCCGAGGAACAGATACGCCGCCGCCACGACGAACGTCAGGACCAGTGCGCCTGCCGACAGCCAGGCGCGACGCCGGTGGCCCGCCCGGACGATCCGGACGGTGCGGTCGGCCACGGCGCCGATCATCGTGGTACCTCCGCAGGCAGCAACGGCCCGGGAGCAGGCGCAGGCCGCGGTGGCGGGGGCGCCGGCAGCCCCGGTCCCGGGGGCGCTTGTGACGCCTGGGTCGGCGGCGGAGTCCACACCGATGCCGGTGGCGGCTGCGGTATCGCGCCCGGCGGAGATGGCGGGGGCGGCGCCGCGGCACCCCCCGGAACGGTGATGATCTGCCCCGGCTCCGTCGGGCTCGGAATGACTTGCAGCTGCGGCACTCCGGTTCCCTTGCCCACCAGCCGCTCCTGCAGGCGGAAGAGTGTGAACTGCAGCGACCCGACGAGCTGGTGCCAGTTGTAGCGCTTGGGTCCGTGCAGGCCGGTGTCTCCGGTGAACCCGATATCGGGAATCGATCCGAGGATCAGACGGTCGATGCTGGCACGCACCGCGATCGCGTTGCTGGTCGTGGACTTGATGAAGGGCGGCATCAACCGGTTGAGCGCGAAGAGGGTCGCGTCGGGGGTCAGCACCACGTCGTTCCACGCACCGGCGATCGTGTTCGCGTCGGCGATGACGCTTCGACCGCTGGTGTCGGTGCCGGCGATGGACGGGAACTTCCGCAGCTGGTCTCCGGTGTCCCCGATTTGCAGTACCAGATCGGCGATCTGATCGGTATGGGCGGCCAACGTGTCGGTCGCAGGGCCCGCGGCGTCCATCACCTCGCCCAGCGCCTCATTCTTGGCGTCGAGCTGCTGTGCCAGCCGTGACGTCTCGGACAGCGCTGTCGAGATCTCGTCGGAACGGGCGTTGAGCTTTCCGAGGGTGCTGTTCGTCTTACGGATGAGATCGCCGAATGCCTGGCCCTGATCGCCGGTCGCGCGGCCCAGGCCGTTGATGATGTTGGTGAAGTTGCGCACCGCACCGCCGTTGACGAGGATCGCCGCGGAGCTCAGCACCGACTCGACGGTGGCTGCGGCCGTGGTGGAGTCGATGGGAATGGTGTCACCGTCGCCGAGCAACGGGGTCCCGGGACCGGCAGGGCCGGGCGGCCTGATCGACACGAACACGTCCCCCAGCGGCGTCGCCGACCGCAGTTCGGCGGTACTGCCCTTCGGCAGTTGCACTCCGTCTCTGATCCGCAACGTCGTCACCGCGGTGTAGTTGCGCGCCTCTATCGACTCCAGCTGGCCGATGTCGGCTCCGGCGAGTCTGACCTTCGCCATTGCAGGCAGGTTGAGCGCGTTGGAGAACACCGCGTTCAGCGTGTAGCCACCCGAGCCGCCGCCGGGGGCGGGCAGCGGCAGGGCCGCCAAACCCTCTGAGGCGCACGCGGACAGCGACAGGCTGCTGACCATGGCGGCCGCCACCACGGATTTCACCCGGCCGGCCATCACTTCTGCCCCATCGCCGCAAGTCCGTCCAGGACGTAACTCAATCCGAAGTCAGGTCCGAAATCCTGCAATGTGCCGGTACTGCACCCTAGTTGGCGCAGTCCCATCATGTTGCACACCTCTTTGACCGCTTGGGTTTCGAAGAGCACTTTGTCGGTGAGGACATGGACCCGAAGAGCCCCGTTCGTCCGGTCGATCGCGTTGTAGATGTTGTCCAGCGTCAACGGCGCCAGATCGAGGAACTCGGCGAGATCGCGCCGATGCTCCACCGTCGTGGTCAGCGCCGTGTCGCCGTTGGCGACGATCCGCTTGATCGCGTCCCGGTGGGTGTCGAGAACCTCGCCCAGCTGGTTGACCACGTCGTTGATCCTGCTCCCCGTAGTCCCGGTGCCGAAGTTCTCGTCGGCCAGCACCTGACTGAGTTGCCGGACGGTCGAGCCGAATTCCCGCAACGTGGAGTCGTTGTCGGCGGCCGCCTCGAACAGCGTGCTGACGTTTCTGATGATCGCGGTGAGCTGATCGCGGGTCACCGCGCCACGATCGGAGCTCAGTCGCAGGGCATTCGACAGTTCCCCCAGCGCATCCTTGATCTGTTGACCGTTGCCGTCGGCGATGGCGGCACTGGCGTCGACGACAGAGCCGATCGGTCCGGCGCCCTTGCCGTCTCCGCGCAAAGAGGTCGACAGCTTGTCGAGCACGTCGAGCACTCTGGCGAACTCCACCGGGGTCCTGGTGCGGTTCAGCCCGATCGTGTCGTGGTTCTGCAACGTCGGCCCGTCGCGGTACGGCGGGGTCAGCTCGATCTGCCGATCGGTCAGGATCGAGTTGGAGATCGTCACCGCCTGGACATCAGCCGGGACCCGCACGTCGCCGTCCACGGTGAAGTCGACCTCCACATAGCCGCCCTTGGGAACGATCTTGGTGACCTTGCCCACCGGCATCCCCAGCACCGCAACCGTATTGCCCTCGTAGAGGCCGGCTGCGCTGTCGAACTGAGCGGTGACCGAGATGGTATCGAGTTCGTCGCCCAGATAGGACCACCCGACGGCGGCCGCCACCACGACAACAGCAACGACCGCCGCGATCAGCACCGCCAACTTCTTCCTGGCGCTCGTCATTTGCAATCCTGGAAGTACTCGATCATGCCCAACTGTTTGGCGCGGCCGCTGATGGCGCACATCCATGAATCCACCGCAAGTCCGTTGGCGGCGTTGAAGTCGACGGCATTACCGTTGCCGGTGGCGTTGGCCAACCCGCGCAGGGCCAGCGGTCCCGATTGCAGGATGCTCCGGACCAGATCGTCATGCTGGGCCAGCATGTCGGAGAGTTCGCGGACATTGACCAGCAGCGCTTCCAGCTCCGGGCGGTCATCGATGATGATATCGCTCAGTGTCTGAACGAGATTGGTGATCGAATCCATCAACGCGTGGAAGGATGCCCGCCGCATCACGAACTCCCCGACCAGATCGTTGCCCTGGCGGACCATGCTGGCGATGTTCGCCTGCTGACGCCGCAGCGTGCTGCTGACCATCTCCGTGGTCTCCAGTAGTGACCCCAGTTGGTCGCGGCGCTCGGCGATGATCGTCGCCAGTGTGTGGGTATTGGCCATCGCCTGCGGGACCACCGGCGGCAGCCCTTGCAGCTGCCTGCCGAGGATGTCCAACGTCTCGGCGAACTTGTCGGAATCGACCTGTTCGAAGGTGGTTGTCACGTCGGTCAGGGCTTCCTGAAGGTCGTAGGGGACCTCGGTGTGGGACAGGTCGAACGTGTCGTCGGGCAGCGAGCCGTCACCGGCAGGCTGAAGGGCCAGGTACCGCGACCCGAGGATCGTCGTGACCTTGATGACGGCCCGGGAGTCCTCGCCGAGAGCGACGTCGTTGCGGACCGTGAGTTCGGCCTCCACGTGATCGCCGGCCAGTTCCATGCTCAGCACCTCGCCGACCGGGATCCCGGCGACGGTGACCGGGTTTCCCGGCCGTAGCGCCGCGGCCTGCAGGAACTGCGCGGTGACCTTGCGGTACCCCACGTCGGCGGCCTGCACCAACAGAAGGGCCCCAATCAGCACCACCACGACGCCGACGGCGACGGCCCCGAGCCACACCTTGTTCCGGTCCTCGAGAGGCCGCCGCCGTGAACGGTTCTTCTTCGACGTCCTACTCGACCTAGCCATTGGCCATATTCCTGCACTTCGGGGAGTACCTGGCGTCATTGCCGGGGGTCGCGGCATCGACGATGATCGGCGTGACGTCGTTGAGTCCGGGGAAGAAGCCGGTGGCATTGAGGTCACACGCGTACGCGTTGGCGTACGCCCCTTCGCTGGTGATCCTGGCGAATCCCTTGAGCAGCAACGGCAGGTTGGCCCCCGTGAACGCCAACTGCGGTTCGATGCTGACCAGGTGCTGGGCGAACCCGGGTTCCCGCTCGACCAGCTGGTTCAGCGACGGATACACCTGATCGGTGATCTCCGACAGTTGCCGTACCACCCGGGCCATCGATCCTGTCGCCTCCACCAGTTCCGGGCGGCGGCGGTCGAACGTCGCCACCGTCGACTGCACCTGGGTGAGCACCTGATCCAGACTGTCGTTGTGCTGGGCCAGATTTCCCATCACCGTGTTCAGATCGGTGATCACCGTGCCGAGTTCTTGGTCGCGACCGGCGAACGACTCCGTCAACGCCGATGTCTGGTCGACGAGCGCGGTGATCGACGCCTCGTCGCCCTGCAACGACTCGATGACGCCTTTGGTCAGGTTGTCGGCATCGCGGGGATTGAGCACGCTGAACAACGGCTCGTAACCGTTGAGCAGCGTCGTCACGTCGAATGACGGATCGGAGCGTTCGATGGGGATGGTGCTGCCTGCGGGCAGTGCGCCGGGATCGCCGGTCTTGCCCAGCGACAGACCGAGATACCGCTGACCGACGATGTTCTGGTAGGTCACCGATGCGACGGTGGTGCCCAACAGCTGCTGCTGGCTCTGCACCACGAACGACACCTTGGCGAGATCGCCGTGCAGCTCGATCTTCTCGACGCGGCCGACGCGGACACCGGCCATCCGCACGTCGTCGCCTTCCCGTAGGCCGAACACGTCGGTGAACATCGCCGCGTACGGCACCGTCGGTCCCGCGACGTCGCGCCGCAGCGTCACGTACACCAGCCAGGTCAGCGCGATGGCGACGACCATGAAGATCGAAAGCCCTGCCAATGCACCGCGGTACTTCATCGAGGCTCCTCGCTGGCGGTTTCCGTCGCCGACACCGTCGTTCCGCGCGCGACCGGTCCGAGCAGCAGCTGGGTCGCCACCGTCGCGGGCGCTCCGGTGATCACGCCGAGCTGGGCGCGTTCCTGTTGACTGCCAACGGGTCCCACGTTCCCTCCGAAGGACGCAGGGGCGGCTGCCTGCGCCCGCGGCGGATCCCACGGCTTCGGCGCGACCGGCGCAGCCGGAGACAGCGGCACCGGAGGCGCAGGGACGGGAACCAGCCCTGGGCTGGCTGTGCCCGGCACCGGCGGCGACGGGCTCATCCACGGCGGCAGTGGCGGATTAGGGTCCGCCAGACTGGGATTCGGGTTCACCAAGGGGGGACCCACAGCGACCAGGTTCCCGTTCGGTCCGATCTCGGTGCCGGGCGGCGGCGCGAGATCCGGTGGCGGCCGATAGTTCTGCGGCAGCAGCACGTCCGGCAATTCCGGGCGCGTCGGCACCAGCGGGGCGGTGAAGCAGCTCGGCCCCTTCAGCCCGGCGTACTGGGGGCAGTCGGCTCGGGTGTAGCTGTACGTCGGCGTGAACGACAGGTTCACCCGCATGTTGCCGATGTCGTGTTCGTGAATCCACACCTGGTCGAAGAACTTTCCCGACAGTTGGTTCATCTTCAGGAACGCAGGCACCCAATGCCGCGACGTGTCGGCGAGGCTGCCGATCACCGGGGTCAATTCGGAGGTGATCCGGACCAGGCGATCGGTGTGGTTGCTCAGTGCAGTGTGCGTGGTGGACACCGTGTTCACGCCGCCGTTGACGAGCGCGGTGAGTTGCGCGTCCTGTTCGACGAGCGTGCGCATGGGCTGTACCGCCTGATGCAGCGCGTCGACGAGGTCCGGGGCGGTCTGCTGAAGTCCCCGCGTCGCATCGACCAGCGCGGAGACGGTGGTCGGTCCCGGATCTGTGGCGACGATGCGGTCGAGCTCGTCGACCATTCTGTTCAATTGCGCACCGCCGGTGAGCAACTCGGTGCGCCGGCCTTCGGTTGCAGCCTGGACCGCGGCGAGAATGCCGATCGTACGATCCTCGCGGCCCCTGCCGGTGGCGGCGAGGACGTCACGCAGCTTGCTGATGGTCGTCTGGAACAACACGGTCGGCAGCTCGGTGTCTTCGGGAATCTCGGCGCCCGCCTGAATCGGCGGCCCCCCGGCCCGGTCGACGAGTTGCACCGACGACACGGCGAACACGTTGCTGGGCACCACCCGCGCGGTCACCCCCGCCGGAATCGACGCCGCATACTCCTGATTGAGGTCGATGTGCACGAAGTTGGGTTCGCCGTACGCCGCAGGTGTGACGTCGGTGACCGCGCCGACCAGCACGCCGTGGTACTTGACGTCGGAGCGCTGCGGCAGTCCGTCGCCGACGTTGACCATGGCGGCGACGACTCGCACCACGGTTTCCAGCCGTCCGGTCGACTTGATCAACAGCGTGGCGGTGACGAGGGACACGACGATCAGCAGTGCGACGCCACTGCCCAGCAGCTGCCGATCAGTGGGGCCGCGCCCGTCCAGCTCAAAGGAATTCGCCACTCAGCCCCCGAACCTCGCGCCGGCGTCGATGGACCACAGCGCCATCGTGAGAAGCATGTTCACCATGATCACGACGGTGATACTGGCGCGCATGGCGTGTCCGGCAGCGATGCCCACCCCGACCGGACCGCCGCTGGCGTAGAACCCGTAGTAGCACTGGACCGTCGAGGCGATCCACACGAAGATCACCGTCTTGAGCACCGAGTACAGGATGTCCTGCCCGGCCAGCATCAGCGTGAAGTAGTGCAGGTATGAGCCCGTGGCTCCGCCACTGATGACCTGGACCACGATCTGGGTGGTCAGGTAGCTGACCGCCAGACAGACGACGTAGAGCGGGATGACCGCGATCACCGAGGCCATCAGGCGCGTGGTCACCAGGTACGGAATAGGCCGGATGCCAAGGGATTCCAGCGCGTCGATCTCCTCGGCGATGCGCATCGAACCCAGCTGCGCGGTGAACCGGCAGCCGGCCTGGGTGGCGAACGCGAGCGAAGCGGCGATCGGGGCGAGTTCTCTGGTGTTCACCAACGACGAGATGACGCCGGTCGCAGGCCCGAGGCCCAGCAGGTCGAGGAAGTTGTACCCCTCGATCCCGACGAGAGCGCCGACGGTGATGCCCAGCACGACGGCCACGCCCGCGGTTCCGCCCCCGACGACCAAAGAGCCGTTGCCCCAGGCGACGTCCGACAGCAGCCGGACGAACTCGGCGCGGTAATGACGCACCGCGACGGGTATGCCGATCAGCGCGCGGCCGAAGAAGACGAGCATGTGGCCCAGCCGGATGATCGGCGCGGTCGTCCCGTGGTAGAGACGCCGCACCGGCTTCAGGAATCTGGGCGAATAGGTCGAGGCTGTCACGTCTACAGCCCCACCCTCGGAAACAGCATGATGTAGAGCTGACTGATCGCGACGTTGACGACCATCAGCACCAGGATGGATTCGACAACCGCGGCGTTGACCGAGTTCGCGACGCCCGTCGGACCGCCCTGGGTGGAGAGCCCCTTCTGACACGACACGATCGCCACGATCGCGCCGAAGATCACGGCCTTGACCAGCGCCACGACCATGTCACCGGTGGTCGTGAACGACGCGAACGTGGCGACGAAGCTGCCCGGGGCGCCGTTCTGGAAGTACACGTTGAACAGATAGCTGGCCAGGAATCCTACGAAGCAGACCACGCCGGTGAGCGCGACGCCGATCAGGATCGCGGCGGCGAAGCGGGGGACCACGAGCCGCCGAATCACCGAGACACCCATCACCTCCATCGCGTCGGTCTCCTCACGCATCGTGCGCGAACCGAGGTCGGCCGTGATCGCCGATCCGACCGCCGCGGCCATCAGGATCGCCGCGGTCAACGACGCGGCCTGCCGGATCACCGCCAGACCACTGGCGGCACCGGCCAGCGAGGTCGCGCCCACCTGCCCGGCGAGCAGCGCGAACTGGATGGACAGGGTCACCCCGATGGGCAACGCCACCAGAATGGTCGGCAGCACGGCGGTTCCGGCCATGAACGCGCCCTGGCGGATGAACTCCTGCCACTGAAAGCGCCCGGTGAACAGATCGAGCAGGAAATACTGGACGGTACGCACGCCGAGCACGAACTGGTCACCGACGGTCGACAGCGACGCCAGCGGGTGACGCCGGACGTAACCGCCGGCCCAGTCGGTGACGACGGCAACGCCGTCACCCTTTGCATCGTTGCTCATGCGCGCTGAACGGCCATTTACTTAATGCCTTTGACTTCGTCCACTACACCTCGGCTACCCACGTGTTCTTTCGCAGTTGAGGCCGCTAATTGACGCCCGCGCACACCCGGCGGGAGCCGTCGCATCCTGCCCTGTTGGCATGAGTATGCCCATTAGCTTCACGGATCGGTAAGGAATCAGCAAAATCCCTGTGCCGACCGTGCCCGGAATGCTGACACGAGCGGATGCTCGCCTTCAATTCGCGTTTCTGGCGCCCCATCAGAAGTGACCCTTTGACCGGGCGGGCCACGGGCGCAGGTAGTTCAGCGCCATCACCGCGAGCTCGTCGATGAACGTCTCGCGGTCGATCGCGGGCTGATCGAGGATGTAGCGGACGCAGAGGTGCTCGACCATCCGGACCAGCATCCAGGCCGCCGTGTCCACGGTGGCATCGGCCCTGACCTGCCGTTTGTTGATCGTCAGGTAGGCCACCGTCAGTTCCCCGATCCGCTGCTCGAAGGCCGCCAGCTTGCTGGTCGCGCCCAGTCGCGGCGTCTGCTCCATCACCGCCCGGAGGAACTCGGGATGCACGTCGAGCGCATCGACCAGCGCGGCGATCGACTCGCGTACATAGTCGGGGGCCGGCTGGTCCAGCCTCTCGGACACCCGGGCCGCCACGCGGGCAGACAATTGGTCGCTGAACCGGTCGATGACGGCCGCGGCGATCGCGTCCTTGTTCGGGAAGTACTGGTACAGCGAGCCCGGGCTGATCCCGGCCGCCGACGCGATGCGATTGGTCGACGCCCCGTCGAAACCGTGGGCGATCAGCATCTGTTCGCCGGCGTCGAGGATGCGGTCCACCATCGCCTTGGACCGCTCCTGTCTGGGCGCCCGGCGCAACCGGGACGACGCGTCGGGGCTCATCCGGATGCGAATTGAACGCGAATGATCGCTCGTGTCAGCATGGGCCATGGTGACACACGACACCACCCGTGTCGGGCGAACGGCGCAACCGCCCGGGCGGGCCCACCCGGAGCGGTGGGGGGACGGGTCCCGGGAAAGACTGCTGGACAAAGTACTTCGGGGAGCAGCAGCATGACGTCGGTGAACTCCCCCGCTGACGGCGTGGCCGCACTCGGGCCGTCCTCGCTGCTGTGGCGGTGGGCCGGCGACATGCGCATCGCCTTCGAGGGCGGCACCGCCGGCCTGCTGCAGACCATGCATCCGGCGATCGGCCAGGGGCTGATCGACCACTCCGACTTCTTCGACGACCCCGTCGACCGCGTGTTCCGTTCCCTGCCGGGCATCCTGGGCACGGTCTACGACGGCCCGGACGCCGAGACGACCGGGTTGCGGGTGCGCGACTTCCACCACGACATCAAGGGCACGCTGGCGGGCGGGCAGCGCTACCACGCATTGAACCCGGAGACGTTCTGGTGGGCGCACGCCACCTTCCAGCGGATGGTGGATCGCATTGCGCTGCACTGGGATCGCCACGGCCTTTCCGCGCGGGAAAGCGAACAGCTCTACGCCGAGGGGCGCGAGTGGTACCGGCGCTACGGGATGACCTCCGCCGTGGTGCCCGCCGATCGCGCCGCGTTCGACAGGGAGTTCGACCGGTACTGCCGCGAGGTGCTGCAGCCCAATCCCGCGTCGGACTACCTGATCGAGTTCATCGGCAGGCCTGCGATCCCCGACATGAGTGCCTCGCCGGACTACCCGACCCACCCCCGGCTGCGTCCGCTCGCCGACGCGCTGCTGCCCACCCTGCCGGTGCGGATGGCACTGGCCCCGCCGATGCGGCTGGTGATCTTCGGCGGCCTGCCCGCGGTGGTGCGGGAACGCTTCGACATCCCGTGGTCGCGGGGCGACGAGCGGCGCTACCGCGCGATCCGGTCGGCCATCCGCACCGGGTGGGACTACGTGCCCGCGTCGTTCAAGTGGTATCCCGCCGCGCGGAAGGGGTGGCTGCGCGAGCTGGGCCGCACCCCGTCCCGCTTCTGAGCCTCGTTCCCGCGCTGCGGCTCGGCAGATGCGCTGATGGGCAGCGATTCGCAGGGACCGGCTGACTGAAATTGGAACACGTTCTAATCTGGTCGGCATGAGTGATCAGCTGCGCCACTTCCTCCACTCCGGCCACCTCACCGTCGGCGCACTCAAGCGCCACAAGGACCGTCCCGTGCTGTTCCTCGGGGACACCACGCTGACCGGCGGCGAACTCGCCGACCGCATCAGCCAGTACATCCAGGCGTTCGAGGCGCTCGGAGCCGGTACCGGGGCGGCCGTCGGCCTGCTGTCGCTCAACCGGCCCGAGGTGCTGATGATCATCGGCGCCGGGCAGACGCAGGGCTACCGACGCACCGCGCTGCACCCGCTCGGCTCGCTGGACGACCACGCCTACGTGCTGTCCGACGCCGAGGTCACGTCGCTGATCATCGATCCCAACCCGATGTTCGTCGAACGCGCGCTGGGCCTGGTGGAGAAGGTGCCCTCGCTCAAGCAGGTGCTGACCATCGGCCCCGTCCCGCCCGAACTCGCCCAGAGCGGCGTCACCGCGGTGGATCTGAGCGCCGAGGCGGCCAAATACGCACCCAGGCCCCTGGTCGCGGCCGACCTGCCACCCGACCACATCGGCGGCCTGACCTACACCGGCGGCACCACCGGAAAGCCCAAGGGCGTCATGGGGACGACGCAGTCGATCACCACCATGACGACGGTGCAGCTGGCCGAATGGGAGTGGCCGGAGAACCCGCGCTTCCTGATGTGCACGCCGCTGTCGCACGCCGGCGCGGCGTTCTTCACCCCGGTGATCGTCAAGGGTGGCGAGCTGATCGTGCTGACCAAGTTCGACCCGGCCGAGGTGCTGCGGGTGATCGAGGAACAGAAGATCACCGCGACGATGCTGGTGCCGTCGATGATCTACGCGCTGATGGATCACCCGGATTCACACACCCGCGATCTGTCGTCGCTGGAGACCGTCTACTACGGCGCGTCGGCGATGAACCCGGTCCGGTTGGCCGAGGCCATCCGCCGGTTCGGGCCGATCTTCGCGCAGTACTACGGCCAGTCCGAGGCCCCGATGGTGATCACCTACCTGTCCAAGAAGGACCACGACGAGAAGCGGTTGACGTCGTGCGGACGCCCGACGCTGTTCGCCAAGGTGGCGTTGCTCGGTCCCGACGACCAGCCGGTGCCCCGGGGCGAGGTCGGCGAGATCTGCGTCGCCGGCCCGCTGCTGTCGGGCGGTTACTGGAACCTGCCGGAGGCGACGGCCGAGACGTTCCGCAACGGCTGGATGCACACCGGCGACCTGGCCCGCGAGGACGAGGACGGCTTCTACTTCATCGTCGATCGCACCAAGGACATGATCGTCACCGGCGGGTTCAATGTGTTCCCGCGTGAGGTGGAGGACGTGGTGGCCGAACATCCTTCGGTGGCACAGGTGTGCGTGATCGGCACGCCCGACGACAAGTGGGGCGAGGCGGTGACCGCGGTGGTGGTGCTGCGCCCCGACGCGGATCGCTCCGAGGCCGCCGTGGCCACGATGACGACCGAGATCCAGGTGTCGGTCAAGGAGCGCAAGGGGTCGGTGCACACGCCCAAGCAGGTGATCGTCGTGGAGTCGGTGCCGGTGACCGCGCTGGGCAAGCCGGACAAGAAGGCGGTGCGGGCGCAGTTCTGGGAAGGCGCGGGGCGTTCAGTCGGCTGAGCCGACAGTCAGACTTCAGTCGGCTGAGCCGACAGTCAGACTTCAGTCGGCTGAGCCGACGGCTGGTTCCGGGCCGAGTCCTTCCAGGATCCGGTCCAGGAACGCGCCCGCGGTGCGGGCGGCGGCTTCGGGCTCCCCGGCGGCGATCCGGTCGAGCAGCACGCCGTGATCGCATCGGTCGACCGGCACGTGGCGGGTCGTCGCGACGCTGGCGGTGACCACTTCGATCAGGCCGCGGTACAGCTCGGTGAGGGTGCGGTTGCGCGCGCTGCGCACCACGGCGAGGTGGAATTCGGCGTCGACGCGGGCGAACGCGTCGGTGTCGTCGGCGGACGCGAGTTCGGCGCGGCGGGCGAGCAGGGCGCGCATCGCGGCCACGTCCTCCGCAGTGCGGTGGGCGGCGGCCAGCCGGGCTGCCTCGACTTCGAGCGCGCGGCGCACCTCGAGCACCTCGCGCAGCTCGGCGCCGGCCAGCCGGCGTAGCGCACCGGACACCTCGCTGGTGGCCCGCACATAGGTGCCGTCGCCCTGGCGGACGTCGAGGATGCCCGCATGCGCGAGCGCCCGCACGGCTTCGCGTACGGTATTGCGGCCCGCTCCGAGCGATTCGACGAGCACGGTCTCGTTGGGTATCCGCTCGCCGACCGGCCACTCCCCGCTGGCGACGGCGTGCCGGAGCTGCTCGATGACCTGATCGACAAGGCTTGAGCGCCGTGTTGTGTTCAACGGCACACGAATAATCCTTTCATCCAATCATGGGATGTATGGCACATTAGCAGGATGCCCAGCGACCGTCAGCCGATGATCGTGGACCCGCACACGACAGCGGGGCCGGTACCCACGGTCGCCGGCGGCGCACTGCTCGCGATGGCCGTCGTCCTCGCCGCGCTGAATCTGCGTCCCGCGGTCACCAGCATCGCGACGCTGCTCCACGACATCCGCGGCGACCTCGGGATGTCGGCCACCTGGGCCGGCCTGGTGACGACGATGCCGGCGCTGTGTTTCGCCGGCGCCGGGCTCGCCGCCCCCTGGCTGGCGTCGCGGATCGGCCTCGGCCGGGCGATCTCCACCGCGATGGTCGCGCTGACCGCCGGGCTGGCGCTGCGGGGCGCGGGCGGGGCGTACGTCGTCATCGGGGCGACGCTGATCGCCTGCGCCGGCATCGCGCTGGCCAATGTGCTCATCCCCGTGGTGATCAAGACGTCCTTCCCCGCCCGGATCGGACTGATGACCGGCATCTACACCGCCGCTCTGCAGGGCGGCGGCGCACTGGGGTCCGCCGTCACCCCCGGCCTGGAGGACCCCTTGGGCGGATGGCGGTCCGCGCTGATGGTGTGGGCGGTGGTGTCGCTGCTCGCGTTGGCGGTGTGGATCCCGGCGACCGGTCGCCATCGCGGCACCTGGGCCGTGCACAGCGGGCCCACGAGGGTCCGTCGTTCGCTGCTCCGGAGCCCGCTGGCATGGACTGTCACGGTGTTCTTCGGCTGCCAGGCATTCCTGGCTTACATCATGATGGGCTGGCTCCCACAGGTTTTCATCGACAACGGGATCGACAAGGTGCAGGCCGGCCTGTTGGTGGCGTTGGCGTCACTGGTCGGGGTGCCGCTGTCGCTGGTGGTCACGCCGATCGCCTCGCGCGGGCGCAGCCAGAGCACGTGGATCGTGGGCATCAGCTCGTTCGGGTTCGCGGGCAGCATCGGCCTGATGGTGGCGCCGACCGCTCAGCCGCTGCTGTGGAGCGTGCTGCTCGGGACGGGTCTGAGCGGGTTCTCCCTGGCGCTGGCCCTGCTGGGGTTGCGGGCCCGCACCCCCGAGGACACCGCCGCGCTCTCCGGCATGGCGCAGGGCTTCGGCTACCTGATCGCGGGCAGCGGGCCGTTCCTGTTCGGCCTGCTGCACGACGTGACCCACGGGTGGACGGCGCCCTGGGTGCTCTTCCTGGCGGTCTTCTGTGTGCAGACCGTCGCCGGGGCGATGGCGGGGCGCGACCGCTACGTGTGAACGCGAGGGCACAAACACCGCATGCGACGTGCCCCGGACGCAAGACCCGGGGTACTGGAAAACTGAACCACTCTGTGGGGCAAGGTGACTACGCGCCGGGGACGGCGGTGCGCGCCGCCACCGACGCCGCACCGGCGGTGTCGAACACGTCGATCACGACGTCGGCGTCGCGGTACCCGCCGAGATGGTGCAGTCCCTGGGTGGCGCCGATGATGTCGTTGGCCCGGTCCCCGTTCATCGGATAGTCGTCGACGTCGTGGCGCCAGTGCGCGGCGAGGACCGTGGCGGCCGACTGCAGGCGGGGCACCTCGCGGTCGAGGACCTCCCTCAGCGTCGCCGGCTGCAGGTAGTAGCACACCTCGGAGAGCACGACCAGGTCGAAAGGCCCTGTCGGCCAGGGCTGGTCGAGTGAACCGCGCAGCAGCGTCACCTTCTGCCGCAGGCCGGCCGCGGTCAGCCTGCGGTGGGTGGCGTCCAGTGCGGCGGTGTTGATGTCGGTGCTGATCAGCCGATCGCAACGACGGGCCAGACGTTCGGTGAGCACGCCCACCGAACAGCCCGGTTCGAACGCGTGCCGGTAGCGCGCAAACGGCAACAGCGCGACGGTGATGTCGTACTTGCGCCGCTCGTACCAACGACTTTCCAGCCGCCAGGGATCGGCGGCCTGCGCGTACAGGCGGTCGAAGTAGGCGTCGGGCACGCGGGCGTTCAGCGGAACACCACCTCCCCGACGGCCAGCAACCGCGGCAGGAAGTACGGCGGCAGCACCGCGTCGATGCCGGGCTCCGGTGGGGTGAACTGACTGTGGAAGCAGCGGGCCGCGGCGAGCTTGCGCTGCCGTGCGGTCGAGGAGACGGGCAGCGTGTAACCGTGTTCCCAGGGCACCGCGCTGTCCGCCGGCCGGGCCCAGTGCCACATCCACACCGGGTACTCGACGAGCACGGTGGCGGTGCGCCGCGTCGCCGCCGCGGCGGCCCGGCCGACGGCCTCGTGGTCGGGGTGGCCGTCGCCCCGCCAGGTCGCCGCGCACCAGGTTCCGGCCGGGCGGGCAGCCAGGATCTCGGTGAGCACCTCGGTCAGCCGGTCTTCGTGGCAGGCGAGCTGACCGTCGGGAAACCCCAGGCTGATCGGTGGTGATACCCCGAGAGTCTCAGCGGCGCAGCGCAATTCGGATCGGCGCGCCTGCTCGAGTCGGTTTCGCTGCAGCGGGGTGGCGCCCGGGAACGCCGCACCGCCGTCGCTGGCGGACACGATCTGCACCGGCACACCGGCTTCGGCCAGCCATGCCGCCGCTGCCCCGAAGCCCAAGGTCTCGTCGTCGGGATGGGCGCCGACGAGCACGAGCTCGGCGCAGTCGCGCATGTCCAGGTCGGGCAGCGACAGCCCCGCCGCGCTCCAGATCTGTTCGGGCGTACCCCCGTCGGCGAGCGGGCAGGCGGCCATCCGCGCGGTGTTGTCCACCGCCACCCCGGTCACGCGGCCTCCGCGGCCAGCACGCCCAGCCGTTCGAGATCACGCTCGGCGTGGCTCTGCTGCACGTACACGGCCAGATCGGCCACCCGTTTCGCATGCGCGGTGTCCGCACACAACGGGGCCGGGCCCAGCGCGCGGGCAGTGCGAGCCAGGGTCTCGTCCACGGCGGTCTCCACCACTGCCCGGCAACGCCGGGCCAGCAGTTCGGCCCGCCCGCTGCGGTCGTGCGGGTCGGCGTCGACCTCGCCCGCGGTCACCGACAGGATCGCGGCGGCAGCGCTGAGCGCGGCATCGACGGCACCGAGGTGCGCTGCGGTGTGCG
>NZ_BCRS01000014.1 GCF_001552715.1 Mycolicibacterium vaccae NBRC 14118 = CIP 105934
CCGGGCTGGACACCGCCGCCGGTTCCGCCCGCCGGGCCCGAGGTCGGTCAGGCGCCGGCCGGGGCGCCGCCGAAGCCGGTCGACCCGCTGTGGGCCAACGGGCAGCCGCAGGTCTGGGACGAAGGCTGGCAGCACTGGGGGGTGTGGCTCAACGGCGTGTTCGTGCCCACCTACTGATCGCGCAGCCGCGGCCCCCGCAGAACCGATGGGTTCTGCGGGGGCCGCGCCGCGTTCGCCGTCCCGGTCCGGGGATCAGGCCCCGAGCACCCGCTGGATGTCGGGCTTCATCGCGTTGAGCTGGGAACCCCAGTAGCCCCACCCGTGGGTGCCGTTGGCGGGGAAGTTGAAGACGCCGTTCGTCCCGCCGGCCGCCTGATAGGCACGCTGGAAGTTCCGGTTGCTGTCCAGCGTGATCGCTTCGAGCACCTGGCCAGGCACATCGCCGCCGCCGCCGAGCTCTCCCGGCCGACCGGTGCCGCAGTACACCCAGATCCGGGTGCCGTTGGCCACCAGCTTCCCGACGTTGAGGGTCGGGTCGTTACGCTTCCACGCCGGGCCTCCGCCGAAGCCCCACATCGCCGTCGAGCTGAAGCCGCCCGCGTCGCGCATCGCGATGCTGACCAGCAGCGGCCACAGCCCCTCGGACAGGTTCAGGTAGCCCGACAGTGACGCGGCGTAACTGAACTGTCCCGGGTGGTAGGCGGCCAGGATCAGCGCCGCACTGCCCGACATCGACAGGCCGACCACGGCGTTGCCGGTGGGGGAGATGCCCTTGGTGGCGGCCAGGTACGCCGGCAGCTCGGAGGTCAGGAAGGTCTCCCACTGGTAGTTGTAGGTGGTGCCGTTGCCGACGGCCGGGCCCTGCCAGTTGGTGTAGAAGCTCGACATGCCGCCCACGGGCATGACCACCGACAACCCCGACTCGAAGAACGTCTCGAACGCCGCGGTGTCGATGTCCCACCCGCTGTTGTCGTCGCGGGCCCGCAGTCCATCGAGCAGGTAGACCGCTTTCGGGCCACCACCCTGGAACCTGACGGGGATGTCGCGGCCCATGGCCGCCGACGGCACCATCAGCGTCTCGACCGGCAGACCGGGGCGCGAGTACGCCGCGGCTGTCGCCGACCCTCCAGCCACCGCGATCAGACCGGACAGAAGCAGTGTTATCAATGCGCTGACCGACAGTCGTCGGGCTGCATTTCGTACCGGTTGCATTCGTTACCGCCGTCCTCTCGGCGCCCGGAGGCGCGCGTGCCTGGTCGAGCACGACCGTGTTGGCCTCTTACTTACCCACACCGCCGGTGCCCATACCGCTACTTCGTCATGTGACGATTCGGCGTTACGTCCGTGCTGTTTCGGCTGGCGAGAGACGGGCATTAGCCTCGTCGTGATGAGCCGGAGTCGTCCCAGAGTGTTGATCATCGGCGGGGGGTTCGGCGGATTGTTCTGCGCCCGCCGGCTGGCCCGCAGTGCGGTGGACGTCATCATGCTGGATCGTTCGGCGGGGCACCTGTTCCAGCCGCTGCTCTATCAGTGCGCGACGGGGACGCTGAGCATCGCGCACATCAGTCGCCCCCTGCGCGAGGAGTTCGCCCGGTACCCCAACATCAGGACGCTGCTCGGCAAGGCGGTCGAGATCGACCCCGACCGCCGGGTGGTGACCGCGATGAGACCGGACGAGTCCACGTTCACGCTCGACTACGACGTGCTCGTCGTCGCCGCCGGCATGCAGCAGTCCTACTTCGGCAAGCGTCATTTCGCGGAGTGGGCGCCAGGGATGAAGACCCTCGACGACGCGCTGGGCATCCGGCAGCGGATCTTCACCGCCTTCGAGATCGCCGAGACCCTGCCACCCGGCCCCGAGCGGGACGCGTGGCTGACCTTCGCCGTCTCCGGTGGTGGCCCCACCGGTGTCGAGCTGGCCGGCCAGATCCGGGAGATGGCGACCCGGACGCTGGCCAACGAGTTCCACAGCATCGAACCGGAGGAGGCCCGGGTGCTGTTGTTCGACGGCGGGGACCGGGTCCTCAAGACCTTCGCCCCCGACCTGTCGGAGAGGGCCGCGCAGGCCCTGCAGAAACTCGGGGTCGAGATCCGTCTCGGCGTCCACGTCACCGATGTGCGCCGCGAAGGGGTCACCGTCACCCCCAAATCCGGTGCTGCCGCACAGGATTACGCGGCGCGCACCGTCTTCTGGACCGCAGGCGTCGAGGCGGTGCCGTTCGCGCGACATCTGGCGCAGGTGTGCGGGGTGGAGACCGACCGAGCCGGCCGGCTGGCGGTCGCACCCGACCTGTCCGTGCCCGGATACCCCGAGATCTTCGTCGTCGGCGACCTCGTGGGCCGCGACAATCTGCCCGGGGTCGCCGAGAACGCCATGCAGGGCGGTCTGCACGCCGCGGCGTGTATCCGCCGCGACCTCGCCGGCCGGCCCCGCCGCAAGTACACCTACCGTGACCTGGGGTCGGCGGCCTACATCAGCCGCGGGAACGCGTTGCTTCAGGTCGGTCCACTCAAAGTGTCCGGCTTCGCCGGCTGGATCGCATGGGGCCTGCTGCACATCGCGTTCCTGACCGGCGTGGGCAACCGGATCAGCACCGTGACAACGTGGTTGGCCACCATCGCGCGCTCCGGCCGCTATCACCGGGCGTTCATGCTCGGAAGCGCGAGCACCCCGGAACAACGCTATACGTGGTCGAGCCGGGAGGACCTGCCGACGCCGCAACCCGGCCGAGGTTCGAACAACGGCAGACCGGGCATACCTGGGCGCATGACCATTTCCCCGGAGGACGTGCGGCGGCTCCTCGACTCCGACGACGGCGCCACGCTGGTGCTGATCGAGGGACGTGCCGAGGTGATCACCGACGACCAGAAGGACAGCGACGCCTACCGTGGTGCGCTCGAGGTGATCACCCGCCAGGAACTGCTCGATCGCATCGGTGGGGACGGCGGGCTCAGCGACGACCGGTTGGCCGCCCAGGCTGCCTCGCTGGACACGGCGGTCAACGAACTGGGCGGCTGACAGCAGCCGGTCACCCCTGGCCGGCGCGCCACTTGTCGAGCACTCGGCGGTCCCGCTTGGTCGGCCGACCGGCACCACGGTCACGGACCGCGACAGGAATGGACGGGACCGCGGGCGGCGGTGGAGTCCGGTCCAGGTAGCAGGTCACCGCGTCGGCAGCACCGACGCGCTTCTGGATGATCCGGGAGACCTCGACGATGCGGGTGTGCTCGCCGACCCTGGCGCGCACCTCGTCACCGGGGGAGACCGTAGTGGACGGCTTGGCCGGTTTGCCGTTGACCTTCACCTGCCCGCCTCGGCACGCCGACGCGGCGTCGGGACGGGTCTTGGTGAGCCGGACCGCCCACAACCAGCGGTCCACGCGCGTGGACTCCATGGGTCCATCTTGGACTACGGCTCTGTGGCGCCAGACCCTGTACCGAGGCCGGCGTATGGGCTTGGATGAGGTCAGAGTTGCCTGACCGGCGGCATTTCCAAGATGAGGACGTTCCCATGCTCGGAGACCTGACCCCCGACGAGATCGAACGGCTCCTCGAGGATGAGGTTCTCGGACGTATCGGCTGCCTCAGCGGTGGCCGGCCCTATGTGGTGCCGGTGTGTTACGCCTACCTCGACGGATGCGTGTACGGGCACACCGCCAGAGGTGCCAAATGGCAGGCGATGCGCGCCGAGCCGTCGGTGTGCTTCGAGGTCGAACACGTCGACGATCTGTCGTCGTGGCGCAGCGTCATCGCCTGGGGTGTCTTCGAAGAGCTCGACGGCGCTGACGCCGAACGCGGGATGCAACTTCTGGTCGACCGGATCCTGCCCCTTCTGCACACCCCCGCCACGCCACAGCCGCGACCGCACAGCAGCACCGCGACGGCGACGGTCTACCGGATCCGGTTGGGGGAGAAAACCGGCCGGTTCGAGAATCACTCGGCCAATCCACATCCGTCGGCGGCGCCGTCCTGACCGGTCTCAGCCGACTTCGACCGGGACGGCCATCTCCCGGCCGCCGGCACGTGCGGCGCCGGTGCCCGCGGCGACCACCGCGATGATGCCGAGCACGCCCACCGGGCCGGGATTCTGGTCGAGGAGCAGGAAGCCGACCAGCAGCGCGAAGGCGGGTTCGAGGCTCATCAGGATGCCGAAGGTGGCGGTGGTCAGCCTGCGCAGTGCCAGCAGTTCCAGCACGTAGGGCAGCACCGGCAGCAGCAGCGCCATCCCGAGCCCGATCAGCAGCACCTCCGGGGTCAGCTTCGAGAACGCGGCGCTGTCGACGAAGAAGCAGGCCACCAGGCCGGCGATCGGCATGGACACGGCCAACCCGTTGACGCCGGCGACCTCGTCGCCGACCCGCTGGGTGAGCAGGATGTAGAGCGCCCAGCAGACGCCGGCCGCTGTCGCCAGCAGCGCGCCCGTGGGATCGATGCCGCCGCTGAAGGGTTCACTGAGCAGCACCACACCGACGGCGGCCAGCGCGGGCCACAGATACCGGTGCCTGCCCCGGCCGTGCATGATCGCCAGCACCAACGGGCCCAGGAACTCCAGCGCGGTGGCGGTACCCAGCGCCAACCGGTCCAGCGAGGCCATGAAGAACAACGTGATGGCCGCGCTGACACAGCCGAGCACGACACACATCCCGAACGTGCGCCACGTGAACGCCGACGGGCGGGGCCGCACCACCACCAGCAGCAGGATGCCGGCCAGCGAGAGCCGCAGCCATGCGGTGCCGTCGGAACCGATCTGATCGATCAGGCCGATCGCGACGACCAGGCCCAGCTGGATCGAGATCTGGGCCGCGATGGCCATCAGCACACCGGTGCGGGCGGGATCGGAATTCACCTCTGCATTGGACGGTACGAACCGGCGTCTCGCGTACCCGGGCGGCAAACTGATTCCGTGTTGAGATAAACCCGTCAGCGGCGTCGGACCCCGGTGACTGCCGAGGGTGGCAACCGGCCGGCGCGGGAGTGACCGCTGAGTCGGTCTCCGTCGACGGACACCTCGAACTCAAGCCGTAGACGCATCGGTCTGGACACCGTCTGCTGCCAGGTCACCCGGCCTGCGTCGGCGACGATGCCGGTGAGCGGCATCGTCTCCCGTTGGCCGGTGGCCGTGCCGCTGAGCGTGCCGTCGCGCTCGACGAACGAGTAGAGGATCTTCAGCGAGCCGATCGGGGTCTTGATGGCGACGTCCCAGTCACCCGCGATGGCCGGTGTCACCATGCTTCCGGCTCCCGGCCGCCGCCGCCGCTCCAGACCGTGCCGCGGCGCTCGAAAGCAAACATCTGCTCGACGGCCAGGGCGATGCGCGAGCCGTACGTGCGCTCCAGGAGGTGCAGTGCGAGATCCAGGCCAGAGGTCACACCCCCGGCAGTGACGAGGTCGCCGTCGTCGACGACCCGGGCCGCCACGGGCACCGCGCCGGCGGCTTCCAGCATCTCGACACCGAGGTGGTGGGTGTTTGCCGGCCTGCCCTCGAGCAGACCCGCCATCGCCAGCGCCAGCGAGCCGCCGCACACGGCCGCCACCGTCACCTCAGGATTGGCCAGCGCCGCCCGCATCAGCGGGACCGCCGCGGTCTCGCCGAAGCGTGCCAGTAGAACCGGGATCGTGTCGATCTCGTCCGGGTCTCCCGCCAGCGGGCCGCTGGCTCCGGGGACGATCACGTACCCGGCCTTGGCCGGGTCCAGACCGGCGGTGGCCTGCAGTGTCAGGCCGCGGGAGCCGCTGACGACCGTGCGGGGCCCCTCCGCGGTGACCAGTTCGACGTCGAGTTCACCCCCGACATAGTCGCTGCCGGCGACAAGGACCTCGTACGGGGCGATGACGTCGAGCGGGTCGAACCCGTCGAACAGAACGATTTGTGCGTGCATGTCCTCATCGTCTGCGACGCCCGGCGGTCTCCGACAGTGGCTGTCGGGTCACCATCCGCTGTGATCTGGCCACGAAATCGGTTCATACGGCCTGCTTTTCGCGGAAGGTGTTGCGATAGGTCTGCGGCGCGACCCCACTGAGCCGGCGGAACTGTTCCCGGAAGTTGGCAGGGGAGGCGAAGCCCACGTCTCGGCCGATGCGTTCGATCCCGCGCGGGGAGCGTTCGAGGAGTTCCTGGGCATGGCGGATACGCACCCCGGTGAGCCACTGCATCGGTGTCTGACCGACCTCGGCCTGGAATCGGCGGTTCAGGGTGCGCACGCTCATCGCGGCGTGGTCGGCGATGTCGGCCAGGGTCAGGTCGCGGTGGGCATTTCCCTCGATCCAGGCCAGCACCCCGTCCAGTTCCGTTCTGTGCCCGATCCCGTTGGTCGGCAGGGTGTTCCGGACGATGAACTGTGTCTGGCCACCGCTGCGGTGCAGCGGCGCCACCGCGATGCGGGCCGCAGTGGCCGCCGCGGCGGCGCCGTGATCCTGTTGGACCATGTGCAGGCACAGGTCAAGCCCGGCCGACGCTCCCGCCGAGGTCAGGATCTGACCTTCGTCGGCGTAGAGCACGTCGGCATCGAGGTGGACCTGCGGGTAGCCCTCTCGGAACAGGTCGGCGGCCATCCAGTGGGTGGTGGCCCGCTTACCGTCGAGCAGTCCGGCCGCGGCCAGGATGAACGCGCCGGTGCAGATCGACGCGATTCTGGTTCCCCTGACGTAAGCGGCCTGCAGCGCACGAATCACCGGCAACGGGACCTCGGCCGCGGCGTCGTTGCGTCCGGGCACGATCACGGTGTCCGCATCGGCCAGCCCCTCCAGGCCGTGATCGGTGCCGATACGCAGCGGACCGGCGGACACCAACTGCTCACTACCGCATACCATTACGCGATACGCGTTGTCCCCGTTGGCCAGCGAGACCCGACCGAACACCTCCACCGGGACACTGAGGTCGAATGCGATCACGTCGGGCACCGCCAGGATGGCCACCTTGTGCATGTGCGGACCTTAACAGCGGCTGTTCACCGGACGGTCGCCCCACGGGGAGCCCTCCACCACGTCCCAGAAGGTGACCGCCGGGCCGTTGAGCAGTTCGTGGATGTGCGCGGGAAAGGAGAACGGGGGCGCCTTCATCGGGTTGGCCTGAATGTCGCGTCCGATCCGCTCGGCGATGGCGTATCCGAGGTCGTGACGCGGCCAGCGCGCGTGCACCCGGTCGACGAAACCCTGCGGCAGCGCCGCTTTCGCGGCACCGTCGATGTCCAGCGTGATCCCGTGAAAGGACACCGCCGGCACCGGCCCGAAGCGGTCGGCGATCCCGAGGCTGGTGTGCAGCGCAATGGCCTGCCATACCGGGGTGGTCCGCTCTTCGCTCACACCGTGCTCACGCAGGAACGTCGCTGCGGCGTCGGCACCGTCCACCTCGAAGCGCTGATCGCCCCGTCCGAAGTCGGTGATGCCGAGGTCGTGCAGGAGGCAGCTGAGGAAGACCAGCTCCTCGTCGTAGTGGACACCTGCCCGCAATCCCTGCGCCGCGGCCAGTTCCCGCCCGTACAGGAAGCTGCGGACACAGTGGTTGGCCAGGAACGCCGGCGACTCGTCCATCACCAGTTGCATTGCCGCAGTGCAGATATCAGAGTCGGGCAGGTTCCATTGCGCAGCATCGTCAGCCATGCGCTCACAGTGCCGGACTGCGAGCGTGGCCGATAGTGGCCAGATGGACATGAACCGCCACGATCTGGCCACACATGCGAATTTGACCGCACGCATCATTCCGCTATCGTGACGATACGTACCGTATCGATAGAAGAAGAGGGAAATGATGAAGGGCTATCTCGACAAGGACCTGCAGGGCAAGGTCGCGATCGTCACCGGCGCCGCGAGCGGCATCGGGCGCGCCACCACGCGACTGTTCACCGACTACGGCATGTCGGTGGTCGCCGAGGACCTGAATCCCGACGTCGAGCGGGAATTCGCCGACATCGAGTCGGTTCAGGCACTCGTCGGCGACGTCGGGGAGGAGCGCACCGCCGTGAACGCCGTGAACACGGCGCTCGACCGGTTCGGGCGGGTGGACATTCTGGTCAACAACGCCGGCACGATCGTCAACAAGCCCGTGGTGGACACGACTCTCGACGACTGGAACCGGATTCTGTCCACCAACGTGACGGGGGCGTTCCTGCACACCCGCGAGGCCATGAAGGCGATGATCCCGCACGGCTCGGGTTCGATCGTGAACATCGGCTCGTATGCGTGCTTCCAGGCGTTCCCGACGATCTCGGCCTACGCCGCATCCAAGGGCGCGCTGGCACAACTGACGCGCACCGCCGCGCTCGAGGGAATCGACCACGGCATTCGGGTCAACGCGATCGGCGTCGGCGACACGGTCACCAACATCCTCGGCGATCCCGGCGCGCTCAGCGAGCACGGGAAGGGCGCACCGATCGGCCGGGCAGCGGACCCGCGGGAAATCGCCGACGCGGTAGCGTTTCTCGCGTCCGGGCTGGCGGCCTACGCCGTCGGCGCGGTATGGATGCTCGACGGCGGCATGAGTGTGGCCGTGCCGAACTGACAGAGGGAAGGCCGATGGAAGCCGAAGCCAAGGGTGCCAGCCCGACGGTCCGCCCACGCGGCGCGGCGGTGACCGGATCCATCCTGCGCTGCGCGCGGGAACTGATCGCGCAGCAGGGATTGGACTCGCTGACCGCCGAGGCCGTGGCCGCCCGTGCCGGCGTCGGCAAGACGACGGTGTACCGGCGGTGGCCCAACGTCTGGGCACTGGTGGTGGACGCGTTCCTGGAGGACGTGAGCGAGCTGGCGCCCATCCGGGAGCAGGCCAGCGTGCGCGAGAGCTTCCGGTCCTCGATGCGCTTGTTGGCCAAGGCTTATCGAGGCCCGACCGGCGAGTTGCTCCGGGCGGTCATCGGCCGCGCCCAGGTGGACAACGTGCTGCGGGAGGAGGTCCGCAACCGATGGGTGGAGCCTCGCCGCGAAGCGGCGCGCGCGCTTGTCCGGCGGGGCATCGTCAGCGGTGAACTGCGCAGCGACCTCGACCCCGACGTCTTCCTCGACACCCTCTACGGACCGATCTATCACCGGTTCCTGGTTCCGTACCGCAGCGCGAGCCTGTCCGACACGTATGTCGACCGAGTCGTGGACCAGGTGTTCTCCGGGGCTCAGCGCGTGGCGTCAGCCGGTGACTTCGAGGATCTTGATCGCGAAGATGAGTGAGTCGCCGGGCAGGATGCCCGCGCCGGGCTGCCCGTCGGGGTAGCCGTCGGCGGAGGTCATCGCGACCGCGACGGTCGACCCGACATTCTGGCCGGCGATGGCCTTCTGGAACCCGGGCACGACGCCGTCGAGCGGGAATGCCACCGGGGCGCCGCGCAGGTAACTGCTGTCGAACACGGATCCGTCGCGACCGTTCACGCCCATGTAGCAGACCGACACCGTCGCGGTGTCCGCGACGACGGGTCCGCCGCCGGGCTGCAGGGTGTGCACCTGGGTCTCGGTGACGCTGAACGGCGGCGTGACGGTGACCAGGGGCGCCGCAGTGTCGGTCGACCCGGTGACGGCGACGCTGCCGGTCGCACCGGACAGAGTCCACTCGGGTGTGGCGGCGGCGTCGGGCAGCGCCGTCGGGCAGCCGGGCGCCTGCGCCCCGGAGGAGGGCACCACGCTGGAGCCGCACGCAGACAGGGTCAGTGCGGAGGCCGCGGCACCGACGGCGAGGACGATCGACGGACGCAGGCGAAGGGAAGTCACCGTCGTCACGCTACCGTTTGCGTGCCGGCACGCTGGACGCGGCACCGGCGGCCTGTCATTCGCCCAGTGCCGCACAGACTTTCCGCAGCAGAGTGGTCAGGGTCTCGCGTTCGGCCGGGGTGAGCCCCGCGATCAGCTGTTCGTCGTCGGCCAGGCGGCGGGGCATCTCGTCGTCCACGACTGCTCGACCGTCGTCGGTCAGCGCCAGCAGGACCACCCGCCCGTCGCGTTCCGACCTGTGCCGGACGAGCAGGCCACGCCGGACGAGGCTCTCGGCGATCTTGGTGATCGACGCCCCGCTGAGCATCGTGGTGGACACGACCTCGCTGGCGCGTAGCGGCCGATCGGCACGCGCCAGGGCACTGAGGACGCCGAACTCCGAGCGTGTGATGCCGTGCTGTTCCAGGTCGAGGTCGAGCCGGTGGTTGCAGATCGACGCGATGCGCTGCACTCTGCCGAGCACGTCGATGGGGGAGGTGTCGAGGTGGGGGCGTGTTTGCGCCCACTCACTCCGGACCCGATCCACGGTGTCGGCGATCGGCGTCTCGTCGGATCGGCTGGTCATGGCGGGAGCCTACCCGCATTTAGTTCACTAGTAAATTAGTGATAAAGTTTTTTCGGTGCGTGCCTCCTTCCTTTCCCGACGGTTCAGCGATGGATACGCGGCGTTGACCCACGCGGCGTCGCCGACGGGGTGGCGTGGGGCGCTGCGGATCGATACACACCGCGTGGGCCTCGCGGTCCCGCTACGTGTCGGCGCGGCGGCGATGTTCGTGTTCGTCGCCGGCGGCCTGGCGGGGCAGCGCGATGTCGCCGGCTTTGCAGCGCTGGGCGCACTGATCGCCGCGTTCTGCAGACCTGATCCCTACCCGGTGCGCGCTGGACGACTGGCCGTCCTCGGGGCCGGCATCACCGCGTCGATCGGCATCGGCGCCGCACTGGGTGTCGGCGGGAGCGGCGTGCTGGTCGAGACCGCGACGATATCGGTGCTCGCCGGGGTTGCGGCATACCTGATGTGGGCCCTGCACATCGTGGGTCCGGGCGCGGTGGTCTTCGTCTTCGGTGCAGCGGGTGCGCAGGCCTTCGCGCACGACGGTGGAGACGCGATCCGGGCGGTGACCTCGACGGCCACCGGAGCCGTGATCGGCGCGATCGCTTCACTCGCCCCGTGGCTGCTTCAGGCACTGCGACGCGAGGGCGCCGAACCCGCTCCACCACAGCGGGAATCGTTGTGGACCACGCTGACCCGGGCACCGCATCGCACGCTGGCGTCGAGGAGCCTGCGGATCACGGTCGCAGGCGCTGCCGCCGCGGCGCTCGCGATGGGCCTCGGATTCGAGCATCCGCTGTGGGCCACGATGGGCGCGGTGGCCACCATGCAGGGCGTGGGTTACCACCTCACGGTGCACCGGGGCGTGCAGCGCCTGCTCGGCAATGTCGGTGGCGCCGCGCTGGCGGCGGGCCTGTTGGCCCTGCCGCTGGGATACTGGGGCGCGGTCGCGGCGATCGTCGTCTTCCAGACCGCCGCCGAGATCGCCTCGACGGTGAACTATGCGCTCACGTCGCTGGCGGTGACGCCGATGGCGTTGCTGCTCACCGGACTTCAGGCCGGGCTGGCGCCGGCGGTGGCGGTGGACCGCGTGCTCGACACCGCCGTCGGCATCGTGACCGGCATCGTCATCGCCGCGGTCACTATCAGCGGATCCGACGCGGGGCGCCTGCGGACGACCCCGACCGGCAGCTGACCGGTACGGTTCAGTCCCGCCACGACGGTCAACACTGACGGTCATGGTGACATCCGAGGACTCCGAGGTGGCGGCCGGTTCGAGGTGGGCCACGGCGGCGGGGGTCATCGTCACGGCGGCCGTCGGCGTGGCGGGCCTGACCTGGGCGAAGTGGGTGCCGTATGTGGGTAAGGCATTCGACGCTGCTCGTACCCATGAGTGGGCGGGCTCGGACATCCTGACGGCGGGTGGGGTCGCGGCCGGCGACGCTCCCAGCTGGCACGCGGCGACGACGTTCTTCCACGCCTATGTCGGCGCGGTCTGGCCCGCACTGCTGGTGGCGCTGCTGCTCAGTGCGTGTGTGCAGGCGTTCATCCCGCGCAGTTGGCTGCCGCGGCTACTCAACCGCTCAAATCCGTTCGCCAGTGCGGCCAGTGGCGGGGCGGTGAGTACGCCGTCGATGATGTGCGCGTGCTGCGCGGCTCCCGTGGCGGTGTCGTTGCGCCGCGGAGGCGTCAATCAGGCGGCCGCAGTGGCGTATTGGCTGGGCAACCCGCTGCTCAACCCGGCGGTGTTGGTGTTTCTCGCCCTGGTCGCACCCTGGCAGTGGACCGCGACCAGGGTGCTCGTCGGTGTGGCGGCGGTCGTCGGCGGATCCGCGCTCGTGGCTCTGGTGACACGACAGCGCGACGACGGCGCGCCGCCGGAGCCCGCACCCGTCGACCCGGGCAGCGACGCCGGAGGCGTGGCACGCTTCGGCACCGCACTCGTCCGGCTGTGCGTCGTGTTGGTCCCGGAGTATCTGGTGATGGTGCTGGTGATCGGCGCCGGACGCGGATGGCTGCTCACGCTGATCGAGCCGTCGAATCGGGGCGTGCTGATCGTCGTGGTCGCGGCGGTACTCGGCACCCTGATGGTGATCCCGACGGCGGGGGAGATCCCCATCCTGCACGGGCTAGCGCTGCTCGGCGTCTCGTCAGGTGTGTTGGGTGCACTGCTGATCACCTTGCCGGCCGTCAGTCTTCCCGGTATCGCCATGGTGGCGCGCAGCTTCGGCTGGCGCACGACCACGGCCACCGCAGCGATGATCATGGTCGCCGGGCTGGCCGGAGCGACGCTTCTCAGCGTGATCCGAACTCCCCGTTAGACGTATTCCTTGACAGGAATATGTCAGCGGTTTAAGTTCGGCGGTATGCAGTCCACGGTCTTCGCGGCGCTCGGTGAGCCGAGCCGTCTCAGGATGGTCGAGTTGCTGCGCACCGGGCCGCTGTCGGTCGGGGAGATCGCCGACAAATTGGACATTCGTCAGCCGCAGGTCAGTAAACACCTTCGGGTACTGGGCGAGTCGGGGATCGTCACCGCGGAAGCACAGGCCCGGCAGCGGATCTACCACCTCACCGCGGAGCCGTTCGAGCAGATCGCCCAGTGGGTCGAGTCCTTCGAGACCCTCTGGGACGTCCGCCTGGACTCCTTGGGCAGCTACCTCGAATCGCTCAATGACAGCAATGACGCTGTGCCGCAGAGTGAATGACACGCACAGCCACAGACAGACAGATCGGAGATCACCATGCTCTTGCAGATGCTGAAACCCAAGAACCTCAACTTCGAACGCACCTACCGCGCGCCGGTCGACACGGTGTGGCGGGCGTGGACCGATCCCGAGATGCTGCGGCAATGGTGGGGTCCGGAGAAGACAGTCGTGCCCGAGTGCCGCGTCGATCTGCGCGTCGGGGGTGAGATCTACATCGTCATGGAGGCCGGTGAAGAGATGGGCAAGTACCAGGGCACCCGCTGGCCCATGGCAGGCACGTTCACCCGCATCGATACCGGCACCGGGTTGACCTATGACGCCCGCTCGTGGACCGAGGGCGAAGAAGCGGGCTCCACGATCCAGCACACCAACGACGTCACACTGACCGAGCACGACGGCAACACCACAGTGCGGCTTCGCGTAACCATCACCAAGATCGGCCCGAAGGCGAAGCTGGCCGCATTCGGCATGAAATGGGGCTACAAGGCACAGCTCGACAAGCTCGAGAAGTACCTCGCCGGCACCTCCTGACCACCGGCAACGCTCACAAGCGTGGGCGGGCGCCATCCAGGAACAGGGCGACCAGCCGGCTCACCCCGTCGGAGGCGGGCGTCCGATTCCTCGACCCGTCGACCAGCAGGCCGGCGATGTGGCCGATGTGCAGGCAGGGCGAACACCACATCGGGCTGATTCGTACATCCTGCGCAACCTCAGCGCATCGAGTAGCGGATCGGTAGGTGCTTGAGGCCCCCGACAAAGGTGGTGGCCAAGAACTCGGGCCTGCCCGCCAACTCGATGTGGTCCAACCGGGGGATCAACCGACTGAAAAGACTATTCATCTCCATGCGCGCCAGCGGCGCGCCCAGGCAGAAGTGGACGCCTCTACCGAAGCCAAGGTGTCTATTCGGTACGCGGCCAACGTCGAACCGGAACGGATCGTCGAAGACCTCCTCGTCGCGGTTGCCGGACGCGTATGCCAAATACACCGATTCTCCCTTGGCTATCGGGATTCCGCGAACCATCGTGTCGGCGGCCGCGGTCCGCATGAACTCCTTGACCGGCGTGGACCATCGGATCATCTCCTCAACGGCGGTGCCCATCAGCCCCGGGTCACTCTGGAGCCGGGCCAGCTCGCCGGGGTTTTCGATCAATGCCAGCAGGCCGCCGCTCAGGGCGGCCTTGGTGGTGTCGTGGCCGGCGACGGCGATGAGTAGGTAGTAGGACGCGGCGTCAGCGTCCGACAGCAGCGCGCCGTCGATGCGCGCGTTGGCGATCGCCGATGCCATGTCCCCGGTCGGAGTTCTTCGTCGCGACAGCGTCAGCTCGGAAAAGTACTGGAAGAAGTCGGCGATGATCGCTACTCGTCCCTGAGGATTGTTGTTGCGTCGGTACTCGGCATCGTCCCCGCCGACCATCTCCCTGGTCAGTCGGAGCATGCGGGGGAAGTCGCGCTCAGGGATGCCGAGCAGCGACATGATCACGTAGAGAGGGAAATTGACCGCGATGTCGGGGACAAAGTCGCACTCGGGGCCGATGTCGTGCATGCGGTCAACGTAGCGTGCGGCGAGCGTGTCGACGCGCTCCTCGAGGTCACGCAGGGCCTTCGGTCGGAACCAGTCGGCGGCGATCGCCCGCATCTTGCGATGGCTCCGACCGTCCATACGCATCAGTGTGCGAAGACCGATGCCGGCCTCGAGGTCAGCTGCAGCGAGATCGTCCTCCTGGCTGGCGGCCAGTACGGCGCGGGATGAGGAAATGAACAGGTCGCTGTCGCGTTCGATACCACTGATGTCAGCGTGTTTGGTGACCGCCCAGAACGGCCGGTACGGCGCCTTGTCGACCCACGCCACGGGGCGCTTGTCCCGCAGGTGAGTCAGCGCCGCGTGCAGGCGGTCCTCGTCGGCGTACGCCGTGGGATCTGCGAACACGTCGGCGACGGCGCCAGTGGCATAACTCTTCATCCAAACTCCTCTGTCGAATTCATATCTGGTTGCGGATCGATCGCCACCGCAACACTGGCCTGGCGCTGTTCTGCCACACCGGTTATGCGTAGATCGCCTTGACGTGCATGTAGTTATCCATTGCGGTAGGGCCCAACTCGCGTCCAATCCCACTGCTGCGCACGCCACCGAACGGTGCTCCGATATCGGGTTGGTAGCGGTTGACGCCGACGGTGCCGGTCCGGATCCGGCGGGCGACGGCCTTGCCTCGGTCTGGATCGGAGGTCCAAACGGTCCCACCGAGCCCGTAGGCCGAGTCGTTGGCGATGCGCACGGCGTCGTCGATGTCGGTATAGCCGATGACCGACAGGACCGGCCCAAAGATCTCCTCCTGCGCGATCGTCGCGCTATTGTCCACATCAGCGAAAAGTGTTGGCTGAACGAACCATCCGCTCTCATAGTCTCCGGAGTTTCCGCCTGCGACACACCGCGCCCCTTCGTGTATGCCCTTCTCGATGTAGCGCTGGACCCGGTCACGGTGTGCGCTAGAGACCATGGGTCCGATCTGAGTAGCGGGATCGAGTGCGTCTCCCACCTGAAGCGATGAGATTAAGGCGGCAAGAGTGTCGATGACCTCGGAATAACGACTTGCGGGGGCGAGGATGCGCGTGCACAGGAAGCAGGTTTGACCGTTGTTCAGCAGCATCGCTTCGAAGAGTCGCTCGCCGATCACGGAAAGGTCGAGGTCGGCATCGTCAAGAATGATTGCTGCCGACTTTCCCCCCAATTCCAGAGTGACCGGTCGGAAAAGGCGACCACACACCTGGCCGATCTGGCGTCCGATCTCTGTCGAGCCCGTGAACGCCACCTTGTCTACGTCGGGATGCTCGACGAGGTGAGCACTCGCCTCGGCGCTACCACCCACGACATTGACCACACCCGGTGGAATATCGGTTGCCGAAACGGCTTCCGCGAAGGTGTAGCTGTCGAGCAGCGTCTGAGGGGAAGGTTTGAGCACCACGGTGCAACCCGCGGCAAGCGCTGGGGCGTACTTGAACGCAGCGAGGGATTGCGGATAGTTCCATGGCACGATGGCCGCTACGACTCCCATCGGTTCGCTCCGGACCAACGTGGTCCCGCTCATCAAATGAGGCTGCGCGGTCTCAAAATCGCTATTGCGCAGGGTCCTCGCGTAATAGCGCAGTATCAGAGGGGGTGTGACCGCCTCTACATTGCGTGAGAAAGTGATTGGCATCCCGTTCTGTGACGAGACACGGCGCGAAAGTTCATCGGCGCGTGCCGCCAGTTCATCGGCCAACTGTTCGAGAGCAGCGGCCCGCCGCGCCGGTTCCCAACTGGACCACCCCTGGGCATCGTCGAATGCAGCGCGAGCGGAGGCGACCGCGGCATCCACGTCACGTGGACCGGCGGACGGCACCACCCCCACGGCTTCCTCGGTGCTGGGGGACACCAGTGCGATGGTCTCATTGGACGAAGGCTTCATCCAGCCACCGCCGATGAAAAGCGAGTCGTAGGAGAACATTTTGCTCCATTCTTACGAGCGGGACAGAACCCGGGATGTTCCGGTGGATCCCTGCGGACTGCGGGACACCGTCAGGTGATGCTCAGGGTGGACCCGAGGGACCCTCCGTAGAAGAGAGTGTCGCCGCGTCTCGATGTATTACCGCCGCGTGCGTTCCCGCACAACGACGTCCGACGCCCGCGGGTCAGGGGCGGGTGGGGTAAGAAGAGATTTCGCCTCACGTCGTAAGATCCGCAGGGCCACGGCTGCAAAGGGTTCGAATCCCGGTCGTTGAGGCCTCACCGACCTACAGCGATATCACGGGGGCCAAAGGCAGCGATGTCGTGGTCAGAGACTCCGCCCTTCCGCTGGTCCTCATCTGATCGCGGCCTCGAATGCGAGACCAACTGAACGAGCTCGACGACACAAGGCATGTTCTGGCACGCGTGACCCTTTGAACGGGTGCAGCGGCCGGATCCCCGATTCGACAACTGGCGCTACGACGCCGGCGATCAGGGATGCCGGCGCGCGCCGACGTCGAAACGAACAGGAGAACAACAATGGACAGCGCCAATCATTCCGTTGATGTGGCAGGTGGGGGAGAACAGGATGTCGCGGCGTCAAACACACCGACAGGTCAGGATCGGAGCCGCGGCTCGGTCGAGCAACGCTTCAGCGCCGAAGCCATACCCGTACGCGAGGACCTTTTGCGGATCGCCTTCCGCTACACCGGGAACACCTATGACGCGGAGGTCCTCATCCAGGAGACCTACCTCAGAGCGTGGACAAGCTTCTCATCGTTCGAATCCGGAACAAACGTCCTGGCCTGGATGGCGCGAATCATGAGGCACATCTGGATCGACATGCATCGACGGGCGACGCGGCGGCCGCAGGAAACGCTCGTCGGATCCTGGGACGGGCATGCGGCTCACGGTGTGGACGTTGCGCAATCCGCAGAAGCAGTCGCGCTGCAACGCCATGGGGACGATTCGCTCAAGGAGTGCATCGCTGGGCTACCGAGGAGCTTTCAGACGGTCGTCTTCTACGCGGATGTCTGCCAATATCCCATCAGCGAAGTTGCTGCGATCGAGCGCATTCCGGTGGGTACAGCGGCGTCGCGCCTTCATCGGGCACGCAGGCATCTGCGCTCACAGCTCACCTCGAATGGTGACGTCGTTGTTTCCGATGTGCCCGGCGACAGCCGCGGGGGTGCGGGCACGGCTCCGACGCACCACGTCGGGGTCCATGCCACGTCCTGATCGACGCAGAAGACTTCAGTTCTCACCCAGAACCACGCCTACGCAACGCCATTGGCAGGGATGATGCCGCCAGGCCGTCAGCCGCCGGCAATGAAGTTCGGTCAATGAGTCTCGGCGGACGAAGCTGCCACCCGGCTACCACAAAGAACACCAGGTTGACCCGCCCCGCGCGTCAGCCTCAACGTCGCGGAGCGGGTCGTCCTCAGGTACGACTTAAAGCCTGTGCGCATCCTTGAGCAGTTCAGCTGCGCGCTCGCCAATGACCACGCAAGGTGCCATGGTGTTACCGGTGGTGATGCGGGGCATGATCGAACCATCGGCGATGCGCAGCCGATCCACTCCATGCACCCTCAGTTGGCCGTCGACTACCGACATCTCGTCGCGCCCCATTTTGGCGGTGCATGTCTGGTGCCAGTAGGTAGAGGTAGCGTCTCGGATGAACCGTTCAAGTTCCCGGCCCTTCAAGTTCCCTGGCATCACCTCGCGTTTAACGAACGAACGTAGCGGGGCAGCGTAGGCGATCTCGCGAGATAGTTCCACGCCGGCCACCGCGGCGGCCATGTCGGCGGGAGCGGACAACATGTTGGGGTCGATGCGAACGGGGTCGGTCGGATCGGCGCCAGTCAAGCGCACGCTACCTCGACTCTCTGGCCGCACAACGCCTACGCCTAATGTCCACCCGTTCTCGGGGAGACCGAATTGCGCGGCGGCTTCCGGACTGGCCATCGCGCGCTCGATTTGGCAGGTCTGAATATCTGGCGTGTCGAGAGCCGGATCGCTCTTCCAGAAGTAGACGGCCTCTCCCGCGTTATTGCGGGGCACCACCGGTTCCGGCGACTCCCACACTGAAGCTACGGCAGGATGGTCCTGCATATTCTGGCCCACACCGGGAAGGTGTCGGACGGGAGTGATACCGAGGCGACTCAGTTCAGGGCAATCACCGATGCCGGAAAGCATCAATACCTTTGGCGTCTGGACGGCGCCGAGAGACAGGACGACCTCCGAACCGGCCCGGATCCGGTGCGTCGTGCCTCGGTAGCGGAACTCCACGCCGATTGCACAACTATTCTTCAGCGTCACCCGCGTCACGAGGGCATGGGTCAGCACGGTGAGGTTGGGCCGGTCCATGTACGGGTAGGTGTACGAACGGAATACCGATTGCCGTAGACCATCACAGACGCGAATCTCAGCGAGCGACGCTCCACCCCCGCCCTCCATGATCCTTCCGTTCTGGCTGTCGAACGTTGGCAAACCCACCTCCGCCGCGGCAGCCACGAGCGCGGGAGCTACCGGGTGTGGGTCCGGTGCCGGCTGTACGTACACGACGCCGCCGGTACCGCGACGTTCGGGATCAGGCGCGCCGCGCCAGTCCTCGACCCGCCGATAAATATCGAGCACCGCGTCGTATCCCCAGGCTTCGTCGCCCGCCTCAGAGGCAAAGTAGTCCCAGTCGTTCTTGTGCCCACGTGCCCACATCATCACGTTGATACTCGAGCCGCCACCAAGAACCTTTCCCATGTTCATCGGAATCGACCGGCCGTTGAGGTTGGGGCTGGGTTCGGCGGTGTAGTTCCAGTCCGTCGCGCTGCCGATGTTCAGAGGCCACAAATGCGCCTGCGAGACAGCTTCCACATCATCGTCACGGCCTGCTTCGAGTAGCAACACACTCACAGTTGGGTCTTCGGCGAGGCGACGGGCCACCACCGAGCCTGAAGACCCTGATCCACAGACGATAAAGTCATACTGCGCCTTCAATGCTGAGCGCAGTTTGGCCTGATTGACCCGGATACGTTGTGCCAATCCTCGATCCGCCGAACGGGCACTGATCCCGAAGATCTCGCGTTCCGGTATCAAGCCACCGGTGCGCGGGTCTTCTACTCCTCTGTTGTCAGCCATACCGTTCCACTCCTCGCGATAGCTCTCTCGGTGCTTACATGCCGGAACACGATGGCGCCGTAATGCGCTGTACCTCTGACGTTTTCATCAGGACATCCCGCTTCTTGGCGTCGTCGACTGTTGAGTTCTTACCGACCGCGCCGGCGAGTCGTCATCCCGCCGACGGGAGCCAGGCAGGTCTCACCTACTGCCTTTTGAACCGGTCCGCGGCTGCGCCGCTCGATAGGCTCGGATCGTTCGATCTCCTTGCCGTTATCCCGTTTCGGTGCCCCTTTGCCTCTTGCGATGGCGATCGCCACCAAAGGAACGATCGGGCGATCCCAGTTGAACCACTTTCAGTTCGGTGAGGTCTTTGACGTGGCGCACGCCGTTGCGATCGCCGGGCACAACTAGACGGGGCTGTTCAAGTGGTGTGCCGTCCTCGGCCCAGGCAATGAGCGCTGGTGACGGAGTGTCCTCCGCTAGCACCTCGGTCCACGCGAGAGTTGCGGCGTATCCGTCGGCACCGGTTGCCACGACTGCAATGGTCAAGAACGGATGCGACCTGCCATCGACGCCGCGCGGATTTGCCGTGAACAGCAACGACTCCACGGTGGCTCCGATGTAAACATGGCGCCGCGTTCCGCCATCTGTCGCGACTGTGACCGGCTGCGTGTGGTGCTGGTAGCTCTTTAGGGTGGCAACGCTGAGCGTCATGGGCGTGTAGACGTCGCCGGATATCCGCACCTCGCCGGGGGTTCGGCCGGCAGGGCTGGCGGGAGAGTCGGCGCCATTCCCTCCCGCGCATCCGACGACGAGCGCGAACGCCGTCATCAGTACCGAAAGATGCCTGCGGCGGCGCCTTCTTTGTGAACGAGTTACGCAACGCATCGCGCGCCTTACGCCGTTACCGCTCACGTGACGGTCCACGGACGTGGCAGCCTTGTCAGAGAACATTTCGCTCCAATTCTTGAGTGATCACAGTCGATGTGCCTTCCGCTGGATTCGCAGACTGTGCCGACGAATCCTTCGGCGGACAGCAGAACTCGGGCTACGTGGGTCCGGGCCTGTCCGCTGGCTGAGTGTCGCCGGCAGTCGATGTATTACCGTCCCCGAGTCCCACGCAGCCCTGCATTTTTCGCGGCCCGAATGCCGCTGGAAGCCAGAGTGTGCCGGCGCAGCCGTTGACATACGCCCAGGCCGTCCAATATATTGCATATCGAACTGACGTTCACAGGTCCGAAAATGGGCGATAGTTCACCTTTGATCAGCGCCCAACACACGTGGGCTTCTGATAGCGATGCGCGTCAATCGGTGGTTCGCACCCGTCTACAACGCCCGCAGGCGAGACGACCGGGTGAGAAGCGAAGGGGTTCAGAGGCAATGAGTAGCCACCTACCTACAGAGCGCCGCGACGGCGACTCAGTGAAATGGTTGCAAGAGCTCTTGGACCAGAGCTGCCCCGGGCACCGCTCCGCCGTGACGCGGATGCATGAGTTCTTGTTCACCGCCGCCCGTCGCGAGCTGTATCGCAGAAGTGGGACCTTCACCGGCAAGGAGGTCAATGACCTCGCCCATCAAGTGGCAGCGGATGCGCTGTTGGCATTATTGGCGAAGCTGCCCAGCTTCCGAGGCGAAAGTCGGCTCACCACGTGGGCATACACGTTTGCTGCCCTCGAGTTGTCGAACAAGCTCAAGTGCCGTCGTCGCCATTCGTGGACACCCCGCGCGCCGATGGACCGCGACGACTGGGACAACTTTCCCGACCGGGTCCACCACAATCCGAGCCGTTACGCGGAGGCTCGCGAGATGATGACAGCGGTGACACAGGCGGTGACAACCGAGCTCACAGACCGGCAGCGGGACGTGTTCATCGAAGCCGTAGTCGAGGGAAAGCCGCCGAACGTCGTTGCTGACAAGTACGGAATGTCACGAAACACCCTGTACAAAACCATCTTCGACTCGCGCCGTAAGATCCGCAGATTCCTGGCAGCGAACGGATTCGACGTCGATGGTCCCGCGCTGACCGACCCACGTTGAGCTCAGTGGGGTGCACGGCGCACCCGCGTGGCCGCACGGCGATATGCGCCGCGGTAATTCGCGCCGAGATCTGAGCCTCCCGGCGGTTGCGCGATCGGGGGAGCAGCATAGGCGTGGGTGAATGGATAAGCCGGCTCGCCCAATGCTACTTCGTGAGGTAGTCGTGCACTATCCCTCTCCATCCCAGCATGAAGTCCATGTGGGTGAATGTTGCGCTCAGGACCTCCTTGACGTGAAGGGCCCGTCCTGTATCGAGAGTTATCCGATTGTCTGCGAAAGTGATGTGTGCGCCTCGGCAGTCATGAACGTCATAGTTGTCCGACGTTTCGAGCGGTTGGCCCGCCAGCTGCAATACGTCCCATCCCGGGCCGTCGGCCTTCGGAATCGCCTTGAGGACGAAGGCAACTTCCTCGACCATTCTGGCCAAGGCCGTGGGTTCAGCCGGCGCGCCGCCCTTGACGATATCGGCGTTGACGATGTCAATCCCGTGACGCCTGACCTGGATCGCCACCGCCTCGTCGAAGTCGCCATTGACAGTGAATTCGCCTTCTCGCTTTGGCATTCCGAGGAGATGGTGACCCGCCATGATGGGGGAAACAGCGCTCTCTGGTGCGGCGCTGCCCAGGAACATCTGGATCACGTAATGCCCGGTGACCTTTCGCGCTGGTGTTCTCAGCATCGCCGGCGTCCCGATGGTGAGTTCGTTGTAGGGCCTGATGTTGCTTTCGGGCGCCGCGAACTTGTTGAAACCGATGGTCACAACATCTTCGAAGCCGGGTAGGGGATGGAGGTCTTGAGGCAGGATGCCCTTCAAGTCGCGTGCGTCGACACGAATCGACGCGGTATACATGCGTGCGTCTTGGAACATATAGGGCGGCAATGGATACGCAGATGTAACCTCAGCGGGATCTGAATTTGAGCTTCGCCTTGTCTTGTCTCCTGCAACACTTTGTCATCTCTTCCCAGTCAGCATGGTTTCGATTGAGTAATGCTGCGGCCCAGTAGATTCGTAGGTCGCCGCGTCAGCTCCCCGTAGTGTGAGTCGCCGTACAAGTTCAGTGTGGCCGGCTCGGGATGTCTTACCTCATATCGGTTGTGGGCCGGCCGAAGGCCGAACCTGCCGGCCGCAGCATGGAGATAACCGGAGCGTGAGCACTGGCCTCCCATCGGGCGGACAGCCCTCACGCTTCTCGTCGGACACGGAGGCCGGCGAAGCGACGGTCAGATACCGGGGCACTCGCGGCCCCTAACGGGGACCTACACCCCATCGATGTGGGCCCGGATGACCCGCGCCGCCCACTCGAGGAACGGGGGCCAAGCTGGCCGCGTTCGGCCTGAAATGGGGCTACAAGGCACAGCTCGACAAGCTCGAAAAGTACTCGCGGCCACCTCCTGACCACCGGCAACGCTCACCGGCGTGGGCGGGCGCCATGTCCGTGGCCCGCACGAGATGCAGGAATGCGTTGGTGAGGAACTGGGGATCACCGACGAGCTCGCACGCGTCCACCGCGTCGGAGAACATTCCGACCACGGGATCGAGGATCCTGCTGACGTAGAGCTGCGACATGTGGTCCCTGGCCGGTTCACTCACATGATCCAGCGCGTCGTAGATCCGTTGTTCGAAAGAAACATTCGACCGCGCATGCTCTCCTCATGCGCGCGCCAGCGCGCCGAGCCGATCGCCGAGGGCGCCTTCGGTGTCGACGGCGACCTGCACCCGGCGGTGGAGCGTGTCGATGTACCGCTCGGCGACCGCCACGTAGAGGTCCTGTTTGCCGCCGGGGAAGTGATGGTAGATCGACGGCTTCTGGATCCCGACGGTGCGGGCGACGCCGGCCAGCGAGATGCCCGAGTAGCCCGTGGCCGCGAGTTGGTCGCCGAATGCGTCCATGATCAGTTCCCGGGTCCCGGTGTCGGCGGTCATCGTTCCCTCCGTCGTTGTGGGTACCGAGTCAGCCAACCCACCGGTAGGTAGCCCGGACAATCCGATGAGTTTACCGGCGCACCGCAGTCAGAATGAGGGTCACCGGGATCGCCAACGGATCGGAGACGCTGTGCCCAGAACCAATCTTTCGATGTCGATCTCAGCCGACGGATATGTGGCTGGGCCCGATCAAAGCGAAGACCACCCTCTCGGGGTCGGCGGCCAGAGACTTCACGGCTGGCACCTCGGACCTGAGAAGGACCACCCGGTCAATCGGCAGGTGGTGTCGGACATGATGGACGGCATCGGGGCGACGATCATGGGGCGCAACATGTTCGGCCCTGTCCGCGGCGACTGGGGGAATTCAGACTGGAACGGGTGGTGGGGTGAGGTCCCGCCCTACCACTGCCCGGTGTTCGTGCTGACCCACCACGCGCGCGACCCCGTCGAGTTGGGCGGCGGAACGACCTTTCACTTCGTCACCGACGGGATCGAATCCGCGTACCGCCAGGCCGCGGCGGCCGCCGCAGACAAGGCCATCTCGATCGCCGGCGGCGCGTCCTGTGCCCGCCAGGCGATCAAAGCCGGTCTTGTCGATGAAATCGATTTGCAGGTCAACCCCGTGATTCTCGGCTCCGGCGAGCGCCTGTTCGATGGTTTCGGGCCGGGCGAGCCCGATCTCGAGCTCGAACGGGTCCTTCAGGCACCCGGCGTTGCGCATCTGCGCTTCCGCGTCCTCCGGTGACTGCGACCGGCGACGTTGCCGTATCGGGAAACCTTCGGCAGTGTGGAGACCATGAGCGACGATGCAAAGGTCACTGTCGAACGAGCCATCACGGCGCCCGTCGACGTCATCTTCGACGTGCTGTCCAACCCCACTCGGCACCCGGCCCTCGATGGCTCCGGGTTCGTGCGCAGTGTGGACCACGCCGATCGGATACAGAAGGTCGGCGAGGTGTTCACGATGAACATGCAGGGCGACCACATGGGCGGCGAGTACAAGACCGACAACCACGTGTCCGGTTATGCGAAGGACAAGCTGCTGGCCTGGAAGACCGCGCCCGCGGGCACCGAGCCGCCCGGATGGGAGTGGCTGTGGGAGCTGGAGGCCCAGGGCCCCGACGAGACGCTGGTGCGCCACACCTACGACTGGTCGAAGGTCACCGATAAGAAGCTGCTCGAGAAGGTGAAGTTCCCGTTGGTCACCAAAGATCAACTGTCCGACACCCTGGCCCGACTTGCCGCCGAGGTCTCGTCCTGACCGAGCTCCCCAAGTCGTGTGCCGGGCGTGAATTCCGTGGTGTACCGCGACTTCCCGGAAGCGTCAGTCAGCCCTGCTCGTCGCGCCACCTCAGCATCTTCTCCAATGTGGAGAAGTCGTAACCCTCTTCCGTAGGCCAGATCTCGGTGAGAAAGAGCGTCGCGCCGGCGGCCAGGTACTCCTCGGCGCCGCGCTCGTCCTGCCAGTTCACTGAACGCTCGATGTCGCTGTCGGGGCGACCCGATTCGTCCGCGAGTTCTGCCAGCCGTGCCGTAGCGACGCGGTAGTCGTCGATCGGCAGCAGGGCGTGCCACAGGTCGGCGTGTCGCGCGACAGCGGGCAGTGTGCGACTGGCGCCGGAGCCGCCGATCAGGATGGGGATCTTGCGCACCGGGGCAGGGTTCAATCGCGTGAGCCGATTCTCGATCCGCAGCAGGCTCTCGTCGAACAGGTCCATCCGCGATTTCACCGTGCCGAAGTCATAGCCGTAGGAGCTGTAGTCCTTTTCGTACCAACCGGCACCCACGCCGAGAATCACTCGACCGCCGCTGATGTGGTCGACGGTGCGGGCCATGTCGGCCAGTAGGTCTGGGTTGCGGTAGCCGATCCCGGTGACGAGCAGGCCGATCTCGGCACGAGTGGTGATCTCGCCCCACGACGCCAGCGCGGTCCAGCCCTCGAAGTTCTGCACGTCGTCGTTCTCGGCGGGATCCGCCACCCTCGGGGTGTGAAAGTGGTCGTACCCGAAGATCACGTCCGTGCCCAGTTCTTCGGCATACAACACCGCTTGACGCCAGGTCCGATAATCGGGAGTGCCCGCCGGCATCAGCTGCACACCGACTCGGATCGGTCGTGCCATCAATCGTCTCCTCAGTTGAACGTAGCCTGCGCAACGCTGCCCTCGGTGGTTTATTCCTGGGCGCTCTTGATTTCCCGGACACGCAAACCCCGCCCATTCCAGCCACGTGTGTGCTTACGATGCGTTCCGGTGCCATCACGGCTGCGCACCGTAGGAGGGCGAATGAACCTCGAGAAGGTCGTTTTCGGATTCTTCGTGCTCTTCGCCGCGACGTTGAATTTCGGCTTCTTCATCGGCGACATCGGCGACCCCGCACTGCACAACAGCTACGAGCTCTACGCCGCGGTGGTCGTGAACCTCATCGCGACCGTGCTCAAGTTCGGTGACCGTACCCAGATCGGGGCCGTACACCTGGCCACAAGCCTGGTCGCCGACCTCCAGCTCATCTCCGCAGCGCTCGTGTGGGGATATGCCTCCTACGTCGCCACCGAGGGACTGACCAGGGAGGCCACCGCCAGCGTGGTTTCGCTGTCCGGCGGCGCGCTGATCGCGAACATAGTGTCGGTCGTCTTGCTGGTGGTCGAGACCGTGTCTTTTCAGCGCCGTTAGGAACCAGCCGTGAGCAACCCGCTGCTGCTGTTCTGGTATCGCCTGTTCGGCACCGAGCCGGCGCGTCGCGCGCCGCGCTGGCGGGTGCCGATGGCGACCTCCAGGAATGCCTCGGCCACAATATTTTTGGTGATGCGCCGGATGCGGGTGCCGCTGATCGTTCTGATCGTGATTTTCGCGATCACCACGCTGGGCCTCACACTGATTCCCGGCCAGGATGCGCAGGGCCGCCCGTGGCGCATGGGCTTTTTCGACGCCTTCTATGTGATGAGCTATACCGGTTCCACGATCGGCTTCGGTGAGATCCCGTACCCGTTCACCTACAACCAGCGCATGTGGTTGACCATCTCGATCTACCTGACGGTGGTGGGCTGGGCGTACGCAATCGGGTCACTTCTGGCCCTGTTGCAGGAACGTGGCTTCCGGCAGGCGCTCGCTCTGCAACATTTCACGCGCAAGGTCGATCGGATGCGAGAACCGTTCCTGCTCATCGTCGGGTACGGGCGCACCGGTGAACTCCTTGCCCGCTCCCTGGATGCGCTGGGGCGGCGCTTCGTGGTGATCGACAGTGATGACGAGCGAATCAACGACCTCGACATGGACTCGTACCGGGCGGACGTGCCCGGCCTCGTTGCCGATGCCGGCGACCCCGGACACCTCGCGGTCGCCGGCCTGGACCTGCCGTCCTGTGAGGGCGTGTTGGCGCTGACCGACGACGATCAAGCCAATCTGGCGGTCGTGCAGGCCACGGCGTTGCTGCGGCCCGACCTCCTCGTGATCAGCCGAGCGGTCTCGCCGACGACCGCGGAACGGATGCGCGCTTTCGGCACGCCGACGGTCGTCAATCCGTTCGACCGATTCGGCGATCACCTCCGGGTGGCGCTGCGCGCCCCGGCCTCCTGTCAGCTCATGACCTGGCTGGAGAGCGGACCGGGCGCCCGCCTGCCACCCCGTGGCTCCCCACCTTCCAAGGGGCACTGGGTGATCTGCGGTTACGGGCGCTTCGGCCGGGAGGTGACCCAGGACCTGCGCGCGGAGGGTTTGGACGTGACGGTGGTCGAGCCCGAAGACGTGGCCGAGCATGGCCCGGACACCGTCGTGGGATACGGCTACGAACCAGGTGTACTGACCCGGGCAGGGATCGAACGCGCCGCGGGGTTCGTGGCCGGCACCGACAACGACACCACCAATCTCTCGCTGATCGCTTCGGCCCGCCGGGCCAACCCCACGTTGTTCGTCGCGGCGAGGCAGAACAAGGCGGCCAGTGCGCCGCTCTTTGCAGCCGTGCAGGTCGACTCGACACTCGTCCCGGCCGACGTTGTCGCGCGCGAGGTGTACGCGCTTCTGGCCACGCCCCTGATGTGGCGGTTCCTGCGTGAGGTGCCCCGGCACGACGATGCCTGGGCCGCCGCCATCGTCGACCGACTGACGCTGCTGTGCGGAGAGCGGTTGCAGGCGGTGTGGAAAGTACGGCTGACCGCGACGGAGGCCCCGGCCTTGACGATGTGGCTCGCCGAGGGCGGGGCGCGACTGGGGGACCTGCTGCGCAACCCGGATGACCGTGATGAACCGCTGCACGCGGTCCCGTTGCTGCTCGCCCGCGCAGCCGGGGGTGGCGACGAGGCGGGCTTTGTGCTGGCACCGAACGATGATGTCGTGCTGGCTCCGGACGACGAGCTGCTGCTGGTCGGCTGGCCGTCTGCACGTCGCCTGCTCGACGCCACGCTCCTGGTCGACGCCACCAGGGAGTACGTCGTACACGGACGGTACGTGCCCTCCAGCTGGGTGTGGCGCAAGCTGAGCCGCCGAACTACCTAGGGCAGGAACGTCTGCTCTACTTGGATGCGATGTCGCTGACGTTCTTCGTGAAGTCGCCGCGGCGCAATCGACGACCTCGTCGGCACCGAGGTTTCCGAAGAATTCTCACTCTCTCTCGCATGCAGTCGCAATCACCTTGGCGCCAAGCATTTTCGCGACCGATAAATGGACGGTGGTCGTGCTTGCGGGCCTCGGCGAAAGACCCGGTACGGCACCGCCCCAATCCGATCAACCCTTCTGCGAAGCCAACCGCTTGATCAGTACGGCGGCAGCTTCCGCTGAGGACCCGGGGTTCTGCCCGGTGATCAGAAGGTCGTCGGTCACGACGTACGAGCCCCAATCCGGCCCCTTGGAGTAGACGCCCCCCAGGGCCTTGAGTTCGTCTTCGACCAAGAACGGCACGACGTCGGTGAGGCCGACTGCTTCTTCTTCGGAGTTGGCGAAACCGGTGACCTTCATGCCCTCGACGAGCGGCTCTCCGCCGGGCTTCTTCACATGGCGAAGGACGCCGGGCGCGTGGCAGACGAGCGCCACGGGTTTGCCGGCGGCCAAGAACGATTGGATGAGCGCGACCGAATCCGGATCCTCCGCGAGGTCCCAGAGAGGCCCGTGACCACCGGGGTAGAAGACGGTATCGAAATCCTCGGCCGAGACGCTGTCCAGGCGCACCGTGGAGGCGAGCTGGGCGTTGGCTGATGCGTCGGACTCGAAGCGACGCGTGAGGTCGGTCTGGGAGGAGGGTTCATTGCTCTTCGGGTCGAGCGGGGGCCGGCCACCCTTCGGGGAGGACAGAACGATCTCGGCGTCGGCGTCTTTGAATGCGTAGTAGGGGGCAGCAAGCTCTTCGAGCCAGAACCCCGTCTTACGCCCTGTGTCACCGAGTTCATCGTGCGAGGTCAAGACGATCAGAATTCTCATATTGCTTCTTCCCTCCGAGGTGTGACGGTCGGACCATCAATTGTCCGCCGGGGTCACCGTTCCGCGTGGCGTATGAGTAGAGACCCAAGCCGACGTAGGGAGCCGGCCCGTAAACAAACGTTGGCGCGGGAAACTGACAGAATCCCGGACATGGAGCACGTGCTACTTCGGGCGTACCGCGAAGGGCATGCGGCCTGCCCCGACACACTCGACAACCCGTATGCCGGTCACCTCGCCGCCGCCCGCATGTGGCGGCTGGGCTGGCAGAAGGCACGCGCCGAACACCGGGGCGAGCCGTTCCCGCCCAACACCGAGTTGGACCTCAACGGCTGACGCAGGCGCAGCTCAGATCAGCCGGTGGTCCCGGAGAGTTGCTGTGCCACTGCGTCGAACGCCCGCAACATGTCCGACAGCATCCGCGGGTCCCCGGCGTCGGGTTGGGTGGACAACTTGGCGGCGACCACCTCGGCGGCGCGGTTGACGTAGATCATCTGCCCGTGCATACCCTGGCACAACACGACGTTGTTGCCCGGATAGGGAAACCACACCTGGTTGCGGTACATCCCGCCGGGCATCGTGTTCTCGCCCGGGCCGGCGGCGAACGCCTCTCGCGAGTCGGGCCCACCCTGCAGGGTGTCGGCGATCCACGCCGCCGGAACCACCTGGCGGCCGGTCAACGAGACACCGTCGTGCAGGAACAGCGTCCCGAACCGGATCAGGTCGGTCAGACACGCGCTGATACCGCCGTCGAAGAAGCCGGTGCCGTCGGTGTCGACACCGATGGTGGCGTCACTTCCGGCGCCGAGACTGCTCCACAACAGTTCCGACATCAGTTCGGGCATCCGCTGACCTCCCGCGATTTCGCAGATCCAGCCGAGGACGTCGGTTTCGCACGAGCGGTACTCGAACGGCCCTCCGTGAGCTGACTTCTGTCGGAGGGTGAGTAGGAAGCCACGCAGCGTGGACGGGGCTTCCGGATCTCTGCGCGGTGCCCATCCGACCGCCTGGTCGAGCAGGTGTATCTCGGCGGTCGGGTGAAGGTAGTTGTCCGAGAAGGCGATACCCGACCGCATGTCCAACAGCTGGCGTACCGTGGCGCCGGCGTAGCCACTGGTTCCCAATGCGGGAACGTAGGACGTGACCGGCGCGTCGAGATCGATCGCGCCGCCGCCGTGCAGGGCGCCCACCACGGCCGCCACCAGCGATTTGCTCACCGAGAACAGCAGATGCCGGGTGTGGGCGGTGAAGCCGTCGAAATATGCCTCGGTGATCATCGAATCGCGGTGCGCGACGGCCCATCCGTCGGTCGCGGTGCGGGCCAGCACCGCGCCGACGGTGGTGTGCGTGGCCTCGCTGTCGGTCACTTCGATGCCGGCGATCGGCGTACTGACCGAGCGCAACGCCGCGACCTTCCCGGTGCCGCGGGAGATCACCGCGGTCGGCACGAAGTCCTCGACGTGCTGGAACGACCAGTGCGCGTAAGGTTGCGACAGCCAGTTGGCCAGGGAGATGCCGGCCGGGGCGCTGCTCACGCTCGTGCGACGAGCCGCGACACCATCGTCGTGGCCGGCGTCAGGGGAGTCGAGGCGAACTGTGCCTTGATCCCGTTGATCCAGTGCCGGCAACGCTCGGTGAGTTGGTAGTCCTCCGTCTGCAGGTGTCCGCGGGTGACGAGCACTCCGAGCTGCGCTCCCACACAACGAATTTCGCCGGGCGCGGCGACCCGCATGTAGAAGGCCTCGGACTCGTCGAGCAGCGTCGCCCAGTCGTTGCCGGGGCGCGCAAAGGAAACGCGCCCGTCGTCATGGAGGTGCCACACACCGGTGCGCGGGGTGGCGGTGAAGAGCTCCACCTCCGGTGAGGTCTCCGAGATGATCAGCTGACCCCAGACCTCGTGCTCGCCGTAGCCACGCTCCCAGCGTGCGTTGATCTCGTCGATGTCGACTTCGTAGTCGACGTCCAGGTACTCGAGCAGGTGGAAGAGAAACAGCGGCATGTCGGCGTAGGCCTCGGTGGTCAGATTCGTCATCGGGCTCACGCCGCTCAGGCGCGGGTTCACCTCGCCGAGGTACAGCTGGTCGGAGTCCAGGTCGTGCAGCAGGTCCACCTCGAAGTAGCCGCGGTACCCCTGGCGGTGCAGAACGTCGCCCAGTTTGCCGACCATCTCCCGGGCGGTGCGCGTCTGGGCAGGCGGCAGTACTTCGCGCCAGATGTCGTTCCCGCACCAGGTGCCCTTGCCCGGGGTCACCTCCGGGTAGCCGACCAGACTCGTCATCGGGGGGCCGATCACGGTGCCGTGGCGGGTGACGGCGCCCTCCAGGCACACCTCGACGTTGCGGATACGCTTCATCACCTTGATGTCGCGCCCGCCGAGGTCACCGGCGCACCGGTCCCAATCGCCATGCCCGCGAACGAAGAAGGTGCCGCTTCCGGCGTTGCCGTAGGGGATCTCGATGACGAGGTCGTCGCCCAGCCCGGCGTTGTGCGCGAGCGTCGCCAGTTCATCGTAGGAACCCACCCGCCCCATCACGTGAGGCACGCTCGGCACGCCCGCCTCGTCGGCCAGGCGCGTCATGACGAGCTTGGAGTCCAGGCGATGGCGCAACTCCACCGGTGGGTGCATCACCTCCAGCCCGGCTTCGTGAGCAAGGGCCTGGGTCTCTTCGTCCAGCATCACGAAGCAGGCCTTGCCGCCACCCTGTTGCGCGACGAAATCCAGTGTTTCCGGATCGCGCAGGAGGTGGTTGCACACGTCACCCATCGACCCGAAATCGATGCGCTCGCGCCGACGAGGCACGAACACCCGCGGGTGCTCGCCCTCGAACGAGTCAAAGTAGTTCAGGTAGAAGAAGTTTCGCACCCAACGGTCGATACCCAGCAGGTTGAACGGAGTCGGCGAGATGAAGTACAGCGGTGTGGTGTTGGTGTGGAAGAAAGCGCGGATGTCCGACAGACCCCTCAGCACGGGACGCGGCCCGTCGCCCGGTCCACCCGCCACGATCACGCCCGCCGAGTCGGTGTCGGGTCTACCTCCATGGCACCAGTGTGCGCCCGGCCCGTCGGCCGTGTCGACGTATGACGCGCCCGCGGGCCGGCATCTGAGTGCATCCGCAAGTACTTCACCGCTACTGCGGGCCGGTACCGTCCACCCGACTCAACTGCCATCGTCCTTCGCCCAACAGTTCCAGGCGTTGCTGGTGATGTCGGTCGACGGTGCTGCGATGGGTGACGCTGACGAGCACGGTGTCGGGGAGTTCGTGGCGCACCAGACTGTAGATCATGAATTCGAGCGGCTCGTCGAGCGCCGAGGTGGCCTCGTCGAGAAACACCGCTTTGGGCTTGGCCAACAGCACCCGGGCGAACGCGAGGCGTTGTTGTTCGCCGGGGGAGAGCACCTTGGCCCAGTCCAACTCGTCGGAGAGCCGACTGGTGTAGCGCGGCAACGCCACGTCCTCCAGCGCGCTCTGCAGGTCGCCGTCGGGGATGTCTCCGGACTCCCGCGGATAGGACACGACCGTCCGGAGGTCTCCGAGCGGCACGTAGGGGAGTTGGGACAGGAACATGGTCTCGTGCTCGCCGCCCGGGCAGTGCATGGTGCCCGAGGTGTAGGGCCACAGCTGAGCCAGGCTGCGCAGCAACGTGGATTTGCCCGTGCCTGATTTCCCCGTGATGATCAGCGATTCTCCGCGGCTCAGGCTCAGGTCGAGGTCGCTGAGCAATTGTCTTCCCGCTGGATCGCGCACCTCGACGGCGCTGAGATCGACACCATCACGATCATCGGCGACGACCGCCAGCACCGGCAGTTCCCGGCTCTGCTCGTCGGCGGTCACCAGTCCGTGGAGTCGCAGGATGGCGGCGCGGTAGCCGGCGAAGACGTCGTAGGAATTGCGGAAGAAGGACAGGGCGTCCTGAATGGCCCCGAAGGCCGACACCGACTGGATCACTGCACCGAGCTGGATCTGGCCGGCGAAAAGCCGAGGTGCCTGGATCAGCCACGGCAGCGGAATGATGATGTGATTCATCGACAGATTCCATCCGGTGAAGACGATGGTCCTGTTGACGAACCTCTTGTAGTTCGACACCACCGGTGAGAACCGGGCGCGAAGCTCGCGGCGTTCCGGCTTCTCACCTCGGTACAGGGCAACGGCTTCGGCAGCATCGCGCAGCCGGACCAGCGCGTAGCGGAACACCGCGTTGAACTTCTCGTTGTTGAAGGAGAGCCGGATCAGCGGACGTCCGAGCCAGAATGCGATGACGGTCGCGAACGTGACGTAGACGAACACCGACCAGAACAGGGCGCGTGGCAGCTCCACACCGAGCAGAGACACCGAACCCGAGAGATTCCACAGGATCTGGGTGAACGACACGACGGACACGATCGAGGAGATCGCCCCGAACAGCAGGGTGCCGTTACTGGTCTGGTGCGGGGTGTTGGGTTGCGGTCCGGAGATCGCGGTGAAGACATCGATATCCGACTGGATGCGCTGATCGGGGTTGTCGATGGTGTTGTCGATGAACCTCAGCCGGTAGTAGGCGCGCCCGTCCAGCCAGTCGTCGGTGAGCCGGTCGGTCAACCACGCTCGCCAGGCCAGCATGAAACGCTGCGTGATGAACAGATCGACCATGATTCTGGTCACCAGAATTGCGGCCAGCACCGAGAACACCAGCAGCGAGAGCCAGAAGCCGGATATCCCAGACCCTTTCACCGCCTGATTGCCGAGCGCGTGGCCCTCCACCGCGGTCTGCGCGGCGGAGTACAGGTCATTGCCCTGATAGCTGAACAGCACGCTCAATCGCACACCGATGACCACTGACAACAGCATCGCGGCGAGTGAGAGCCAGGGTCGCACGCTGCGGCGCCCCGTGAAGTACGCGCCGGTGACGGCCCAGAACTGCCGGCCCCAGACGGTGAACCTGGCGACGAGCGCCAAGGCGGTGACCGTGCTCAACGCGGCGATCGCCCATGCCTCGCCGATCCAGATCAGGGAGTCGGCGAGGGCGTTGCTCCAGTCGACCGACGGTGTGAACGGTTGGACCTCATCCACGGGACACCCCGATTGCGTGTTGGCTGCAGCGGACGCGTCCGCAGGTATCGATCAGGTGCCGCCCCATGCAGGATCCCGCCGGATCGGCACCGATTCGGCTGTGCGCCGTCGCTGACGGCGCCGTCGTCACCGCACTCTGCTGGCCGTGTGCATCAGACCACCGTAACTTCTGCGAGCGCCACCGCTCGGAGGTCGACGATGCCATGGCCGCCACCACACTGGACGAGGCGAGAGGCCAAGGCCACACCCGGCAATCAATGAGTCGGTGGCCGCACGTTGCCGGCGGCCGCGCCCGACGATCTTTCTCAGATGGACAGGGCGCGGGCTGTCAGCCCAGGCCACACCGGGGCCGGACCCGCAACCGCTCAGTTCGGCCGGGGCCGAGACTCGGAGCGGCGGAACGCACACATCAAAGACGGTCGCGCACCCCGCTGCCGCTGAAAACCGCCTCTGCCAGAGGGGATTTCGACGACGTGCATCAGCGCCCTAATAGGCCGGAGGATCGCTTCCCTGCGGCTCTGCGCACCGACGCCATGCGCGCTGCGGGCCGTGTCGCCCCGTCCCGTCGCTGCGGCATTCCGGCGATGCGGCTGTTCGAAACTCCGTCCGCGACCGTTACGCCATGTGACTACCGCCACCTAGCCGCTCGTTTGTTTTAAGTAGACCATCTGTATAACTTGGGTCGGTCGATGGCATATCAGCGCAGGAGGAACCTCGGGATGCAACTGCTCAAGCGGGTGTGGCTGCCTCTTGTGATGGCCGTCGTGGTCGCAGTCGCGGCGTTCGCCGTAGACCGTGTGCGAGGCGTCTTCGGGTCCGAACCACCCCTGGTGACACCGATCGAGTTCGCGAACGATCCCGAGCCCTTCGATCCAAAAGTGGTGACCTACGAGATCTTTGGCCCGGAAGGGGCGGCAGTGGATGTGAACTACGTGGACCTCGAGGGCGAGCCGCAACGCGTTGACGGTGCGGTCCTGCCCTGGTCGCTCACGCTCGAGACGATGAAGCCGTCAGCTGCGGCCAATATCGTGGCCCAGGGCAAGACGAGCTTCCTCGGCTGCCGGGTTCTCGTGGACGGCGAGCTGAAGGACGAACGCAGCGTCCGCGGCACCAACGTCCAGACCTTCTGCATCGTGAAGTCCGCGTGAGCGCGCACAGCGCCGATGCGCGCACCGGCCCTATCGTCACTGCCGGTTCCGCACCCCACGAGACAGCGCATTTCGGCCGCATCGCCCGCGTCTTCCGCAAGCTCGCGATCCCGATCATCCTGGTCTGGATCGCCATCGCCGCCTTCCTGAACATCTCGGTGCCACAGCTGGAAGCCGTCGGCAAGATGCGGTCGGTGTCGATGAGTCCCGAAGAGGCGCCCGCGGTCATCGCCACCGAGCGCATGGGTGAAGTCTTCGAAGAGTACGAGTCGAACAGCTCGGTGATGATCGTGCTGGAGGGGGAGGAGAAGCTGGGTGACGACGCCCGGCGCTACTACTCCGAGCTGATCGAGAAACTGGAAGCCGACACCGTCCACGTCGAGCATGTCCAGGACCTGTGGAGTGATCCGCTGACCGCGTCGGGCGTGCAGAGCGGCGACGGCAAGGCCGTCTACGTCCAGGCGAACCTGGCGGGCAACCAGGGCGAGGCGCTGGCCAACGAGTCCATCGCGGCGGTGAAGAACATCGTCGAGGACATGCAGGCGCCTGACGGTGTCTCCGTGTTCGTCACCGGCTCCGCGGCGATGACGGCCGAACAGGAGGAAGCCAGCCACGGCAGCATGCGTCTGGTGGAGGCGCTGACCTTCCTCGTCATCATCATCATGTTGCTGATCATCTTCCGGTCGATCATGACGACGGTGATGATCATCGGCATGGTCGTGGTCAGCCTGCTGACGGTCCGCGGCGCGGTGGCCTTCCTCGGATACCACGACATCATCGGTCTCTCCACCTTCGCAACCGGCCTGCTGGTCACCCTGGCGATCGCGATCTCTGTCGACTACGCCATCTTCCTCGTCGGTCGCTATCAGGAGGCCAGGGGCAGTGGTGAGGACCGAGAGTCGGCCTACTACACCATGTTCGGCGGTACCGCACACGTCATCGTCGGCTCCGGTCTGACGATCGCCGGTGCCACGTTCTGCCTCAGCTTCACCCGGTTGCCGTACTTCCAGACCCTCGGCGTGCCACTGGCCATCGGCATGCTGGTACTGATCGTCACGGCCATGACGTTCGGTGCGGCAATGGTCACCGTGGCAGGTCGGTTCATGGATCCCAAGCGCTCGATGCGGATCCGGGGTTGGCGCAAGGTGGGTGCGGCCGTCGTGCGGTGGCCGGGGCCCATTCTGATCACCACCATCGCCGTGTCCCTGATCGGTCTGTTGGCACTGCCCGGCTACAAGACCAGCTACAACGACCGGCTGTATCTGCCCGATGACATCAGCTCCAACCAGGGGTACGCGGCCGCCGAGCGGCACTTCTCCCCGGCGCGGCTGAACCCCGAGATGCTGATGATCGAAAGCAACCGGGACCTGCGAAATCCGGCCGACTTCCTGGTCATCGAGAAAATCGCCAAGGCCATCTTCCAGGTCGACGGCATCGGACGGGTGCAGACGATCACCCGGCCGGACGGCACCCCGATCGAGAACACCACGATCCCGTATGCGATCAGCCAGCAGGGCACCCTGCAGCGGCTCAACGAAAAGTACAACGCCGACCGCACCGCCGACATGTCCAACCAGGTCGCGGAGATGCAGAAGACGATCGAGAACATGGACAAGATGAACGCCATCACCGTCGAGATGGCGGACACCACCAGCAAGATGGTGTCGTCCATGGACGGCATGGTGCTCAACATCGAAGAGTTGCGCGACAACATCGCCAACTTCGACGACTTCTTCCGCCCGATACGGAACTACCTCTACTGGGAACCGCACTGCTACAACATCCCGATGTGCTGGTCGATCCGTTCGGTATTCGACGTCATCGACGGCATGGACGTGATGACCTCGGACATGAACGAGATGATGCCGCAGATGCACCGGCTCAACGAGCTGATGCCGCAGATGGTCGCGATCATGCCCGAGATGAAGCAGACCATGGTGAGCATGAAAGAGATGATGCTGACCATGCAGCAGACCCAGCAGGGTATGCAGGAACAACAGCGCATCATGCAGGAAACCTCGACCGAAATGGGCAAGGCCTTCAACGATGCGATGAACGACGACTCGTTCTACCTTCCTTCGGAGGCGTTCGACAACCCGGATTTCGCAAGAGGTTTGGAGCAGTTCCTGTCGCCGAACGGGCATGCGGTGCGGTTCATCATCAACCACGAGGGTGATCCGATGTCGGCCGCGGGCATCGAGCGGATCGATGCGATCAAGACCGCTGCCGCGCGGGCGATCAAGGGCACGCCGTTCGAAGGCTCGACGATCTACCTGGGCGGAACCGCGGCCACGTTCAAGGACATGGCCGACGGAACCAAATATGACCTGTTGATCGCCGGGATCGCCGCGATCGGCCTGATCTTCCTGATCATGCTTTTCCTGACCCGTGCGATCGTGGCTGCCGCGGTGATCGTCGGTACCGTGATCCTCTCCCTGGGCGCATCGTTCGGCGTATCGGTGCTGCTGTGGCAGCACATCCTGGGCATCGAGTTGCACTGGATGGTGCTGCCGATGGCGGTGATCATCCTGCTGGCGGTGGGGGCGGACTACAACCTGTTGGTCGTCGCCCGCCTGAAGGAGGAGATCCACGCCGGACTGAAGACCGGCATGATCCGGACGATGGGCGGCAGCGGTTCGACGGTGACCGCGGCCGGCATGGTGTTCGCCTTCACGATGATGGTGATGACGGTCAGCGACCTGACGATCATGGGCCAGGTCGGCACCACCATCGGCCTGGGCCTGTTGTTCGACACCCTGGTGATCCGCTCGTTCATGATGCCCTCTGTCGCAGCACTTCTGGGCAGATGGTTCTGGTGGCCGCAACACGTCCGGTCCCGGCCGAAACCGCAGCCCTGGCCACCGATTCAGCGTCAGCCGCAGGAGGCCCTGCTGTGACGAGGATGGCGAAGGTGACGTCCGCAGTGATCGTCGGTGTGATGGCGTCGGCAGTCGCCGCTGCGCCCGTGGCGCACGCCGATCCCGATACGGCGTTCGCCGCGCAGTTGCACACCTACGGCATCTACGGGCAGAAGGACTACAACGCCTGGATTGCCAAGATCATGTGCAAACGCCTGCGCACCGGCCTTGATGCAGACCCCTTCAAATCGGCCGAATTCGTCCACGCGCAACTCAACACCGGCACCACCACCGAACAGGCCTGGCAGTTCGTCGGCGGCGCGGTTAACACCTACTGCCCGGAGCAGATCGAGGGGCTACGCCTTGTCACGCAATAGATTCGCCGGTGCCGGCCTGGCCGTCATCGCCGCAGTCGCCACGCTGACGCTGACCCCGGCCCTCGCGAATGCCGATGCCACCGACGAGTATCCGATCCCGAGCAATATGCTCAGAACCACCTGCACCGTCGACCAGTACATGGCCGCCGTGCGCGACACCAACCCGGTGTACTACGAGCGCTACATGATCGACTACAAGAACAAGTCCCCCGAGGTGCAGCGGTGGACGCGGGATCGCATCACCTGGTTCTTCTCGATGGACTACGCGGGGCGGCGCGCCTATTCGGAGGAGACGGCCACCAACGCCTTCTACGAGCAGCTCGCCTGGAACTGGCCGAACTGGGCCAAACTGTTCTTCAACAACAAGGGCGTTGTCGCGCACGGCACCAAGAACTGCGCGAAGTATCCGCCCGCCGATCCCGGCGTCTGGACGTGGTAGTCCGGGCCGGTGACGACGGCCGACTCACTCGAAATACGATGCGGTGCGAAGCAATTGCTGCGCGGCTTCCAGCAGAGTGCGGCGTAGGTCGGCGTCGCTGACATCCTCGACAAACTTGTCGGTCGCGGCAGCATAGATCCCATTGGTGACCATGGAGATGACTACCCGGCCGGCCGGCCCCTGATCGCCGCCGAGGAGCAAGTCGGTGAGACGGTCGACCAGATCAGTGAGATCCCCGCGGGACTGGATCAGATGCTCAAGGGCCGGATCACCGTTGAGGACGGCTGCCAGCCGGCGGTGCCGCACGATCGTCTCGATGAGCCCGCTGATGGTGATCTCCCGGCGGGTGCCGGTATCCGGAACAGCCTCCGCGATCGCCACCACGCGAGCCATATCGTCGAACATGGGCTGAGCGGCGGCCGCGACGATGTCTTCCTTCGAGCGGAACTGGTAGTAGACCGACGCCTTACCGACGCCGATGCTGTCGGCGATCATCTGGAAGGTGGTACCGCTGACACCGTGTTCAGCGAACTGCGCCACCGCGGACTCCAGCACGCGAGCGCGGGCGGTACCCCGCCCCAACACGGATTTCGCCACTCGTCAGCCCCGGGCGTGGCGGCGCAGCAAGGACGTCTCAGGGGTAGGCACGACGGTCAGAGTACCCGCGGCGGCATCGACTACACGCATCTCGCGTGACTGTGCGCCTCGTCTTGTTCACTGCGATGGCGCTATCGCACACCGCCTGAAGAAGCAGGATCGCATCGCCGCGATTTCTCGTGATCGCTCGACCTGTGGGGCTATGCGCCTGCAATCCAGTCGAATTGGCGGACAAGGCGCCGTCCGATCATCCTGGCTCATCACCGGCAGTGCCAAGAACCCTCTGAGCATGTCGTCGAACACCGTTGTCGGACTGCACAATATGGATCGCACACCGGCGGCACGAGGACGTTCGATTCCTCTACACACCCCGAACCGAGGGAGAGGCAGTCCGCAGAACTGCAGTCGGGAGGCCGCGACGACGCCTCGCCTGAGTCCGCTGTCACGTGACCCCCGACACTGACTGAACTGAACTACGTTCTCCCAACCGATGCAGCATCGCCGCCAGCCAGCAAACACCAACCCGGCGATCGCTCCCGCGTGGGCACACCGCTGCTGGCGAGTCAATCCCCGGACTTTGCCGGATAACGAAAACTGGAATATGCTTAGACCAGCTTGTTACCGAGCAGTATCGCCAGGTAGATGGCATATATCACAATATAGCAACAGATGAGTCAGTCGCCACACGCGTGACCTGCCGCCGAGAGGCCCACTTGGCGCCATCGCAGCGGTAGCGCACACAGCAAACTTTCTCTGGCGTGCATCCGGCCGGGTTGGCGCTCAGTCGCCCCCAGCCCACCCCGTCGGCAGTTCAACGCTGCCGTCGTCAGCGCCGAGAGGGAGGGACCGTGTCCGACACGGTTCCACAAGTACAGAACGCAACGAAGTGAGCAAGACCATGCCGAAAGTCGGCCAATCCACCACGATGTTCCGAGTTCAGAAGCACGGAACGAAGATCGTCACAACCCTTCTCGTCATCACCGGCCTCGGCGGTGCAGCTGTGGTTCTTTCGCCGGCGCACCGGCATACAGAGGTCGCGGTAGAGCAGCGTCCGGCGGATGATGCAGCGGTTACCACGGCTGGAGCCGCCCCCCAGGCACCCGTGGCTGTAGCCGATGCAGCTGCGGTCGTGCCCGAGCCACCGGCGGTCGTGCCCGCGGCGCCGTTGGTGGTGCACAAAGACTCCAACGCGCAGGACATCGTCAAGGCCATCGTCGACCATGGTCACGCCGCCGGTCTGAGCGAAGAGCAGATCACCACAGTCATCGCCACTGCGAAGATCGAATCGAGTTTCCGCCCAGCCGTATCCGGTGGTGTGCAGGCCTACGGGGGACGCGGCACCGCGGCTGACGAGGTCATCGGCCTGTTCCAGGAGAAAGCCAGCTTCGGCACCGTCGCCGAGCGCCAGGACCCGAACACGTCGATCACCCGCTTCATCGCACGGTTCCTCGAGGCGTACAAGAAGCACGGCATCGCCGGCGACCACGTGCAAGCGGCCACGCTCGCCCAGAACCCGCAACTGCGCAAGCGCAACGGTGGCGTCGGGACTCATTACTACAGGACCATTCAAGCCGCGATGGGCGCAGCCTCAGACCTGTACCGGCAGGCCATCGCGCGGCGGCCTGCCTGATCGCAGGACGTTCGTCGCCGTCAGGGAAGCGCGGGGCCCGGTTGGGGGAGTGGATGCGCCCCCTCCGGGCGCAACCCGTCGAAGATGATGGCGAGATAGCGCTGCCACAGCAGAGGTGCTGGGGCAGCGAGGTTCTCGACGACGTGCACCGGCGCGCACATCAACAGGAAGACGTCCATCATGGTGACGTCGGGCCGGAGCGCGCCCGCGTCGTGGGCCCGGTCGACGAGCGTCCCCAGTGCGGTCTGCAGCTCCTTGCGCACCTCCGTGACCCGTGGATCACTCTCGCTGGCCGACTGAAGAAATGTCAGATCGTGCCGTTGGCGTTGGTCTGCTGCAATCGTCAGGAACTCCAGCAGCGCGGACCCCGGATCGGGCGCGTCCGCCAGCCGCCGGGCGGCAGCGGTGAGGGCAGCGGTATGGGTGCAGACAATGGCCGCGATCAGATCCTCTTTGGAGGCGAAGTGCCGGAACACCGTGCCCTTCGCGACGCCCGCCCGGCGGGCGATGTCGGCGACCGAGGCGGCCGGACCCCGCTCGGCAAACTCCTCCTCGGCCGCGGCCAGTAACAGCTCGCGGTTACGGGCCGCATCCGCACGCAGAATCACCGCCCCAGACTACCAAGTTGACCGATCGGTCATCTTCTGGCATCGTCGCGAAGACAAGTTGACCGCACGGTCATCTTAGTTGAAATGTCGAGAACAGCTGGAGGACAGATGAAGTTACAAGGCTCCACAGCCCTGGTGACGGGTGCGAACCGGGGGATCGGGCACCACTTCGCGTCGGAACTCCTCCGCCGCGGAGCGAAGGTGTACGCGACGGCCCGGCGACCCGAGTCGGTGGACCTGTCCGGCGCCGAGGTGCTGCGGCTCGACACCACCGACCAGTCCTCGGTCGACGCGGTCGCCGAACGTGCCGGCGACGTCGACGTCCTGATCAACAATGCCGCCGACACCGCAGGCGGAAACCTCGTCACCGGCGATCTCGCCGCCATCCGCTCGACCATGGACTCGAACTACTACGGCACCCTCGCGATGATCCGGGCGTTCGCACCGATCCTGGCCCGCAACGGCGGCGGCGCCATCCTCAACGTGTTGTCCGCGGCCGCGTGGAACACCGTCGACGGCAACACCGCCTATGCCGCAGCCAAATCCGCGCAGTGGGGGCTGACCAACGGCGTGCGCGTCGAACTCGAACGTCAAGGCACGCTGGTCGCCGCCCTGGTGCCCGGATTGGTCGGTACCCAAACGCTTTTCGACTTTGCCGAGCGCAATGGCATCGAGTTTCCCGACGGCGCCGTGATCGATCCCGCCGATCTGGTGCGGTTGGCGCTCGACGGACTCGAGGCCGGCGAAATCGAGATCCTGGACCCCATGGCCGTCGAAGCGAAGGCAACGCTGGCCGGCCCACCCCAAGCCTTCGCCCTCTAGTCGCGAGCGTGCGTGTCTGCGGCCAACACACCGGGCCACAACGGGATTCGGCGCACGCTCGTCGGGCTCCCGGACGACGCGCCCGGCGTCATCGCGGCCCCGCTCGGGCGTGACGGCGATCCAGCAGGTGCTGCGCGGCGAGCTTGGCCCGGTCCTCGACGAGGAACCAGACCAGGGCATAGCCCCAGACGACCCCGGCCCACGCCCAACCCAGCGGGGTCATCAACACTCCGTAGACCGCGATCAGTGTGGCGATCACCTGAGTGGCGATCACCGCGACAAGTAGTACCGGCGCCGGGCCCGGCCGCGACCAGAATGTCCCGCGGGTACGGGTGACGAACACCGTCAGGTGTCCCGACACCGACAACTTCAGGTAGATCAGAGTGCGGATCAGGTCCTCGTCGAGCCCGAAGGCGGAGTGCGCTATCGCCAACAGCAGGAAGGTCTCGACGACACCCATCACGCCCAGCGTGGTGGCGATGGTGAGCACACGACGCATGTCCCAGGAGACAGGTTGGTCCGAACCCCGAACACGGTCGTAGGCGATCGTCAGGATCGCGGCGTCGTTGAGAAGCGCCAGGAACACGATCATCACCGCGGTGACCGGAAAGAAGTTCAGGACAACGATCGACAACGTGATCAGCAGCAGCACCCGGATGGTCTCGGCGATGCGGTAAGTGGCGTAATTGGTCATCCGGGCGAAGATCTCTCTGGCCTGCCGGATCGCCTCCACGATCACCGACAGTCCCGGCGCCAGCAGCACCACGTCGGCGGCGGCGCGGGCGGCCTCGGTTGCCCCGGCCACCGCGATGCCGGCGTCGGCTTGTTTCAGGGCCGGCGCGTCGTTGACCCCGTCGCCCGTCATCCCGACGATGTGCCCGCGCGCCTGCAGCAGTCGCACGATGCGGTACTTGTGTTCCGGAAACACCTGGGCGAAGCCGTCGGCCGTGCCCACCTGCGCGGCCAAGGCATCGTCGTCCTTGGCGGTGTCCAACGCGGCGGCGTCCACGATGTGATCGCCCAAACCGACCTGGCGGGCGATCTCGCGGCCGATGGCGACCTGGTCGCCGGTGACCATCTTGACCTCGAGGCCGAGCCGCTGCGCCGCGCGAATGGTGTCGGGGGAGTCGTCCCGGGGCGGATCGGCCAGGGCCACCACGCCCATCAGACGCCAGTCGCCCCGGCCGTCGGTGCGCGCCACCCCCAGCGATCGGTACCCGCGGTCAGCGAAGCGCTCCACCACGTCACCGACCTGACTCGTCGCAGCGTCCTGCGCGCACAGCGCACTGATGACCTGCGGGGCCCCCTTGCTGACCTTCACAGAGCGGCCGTCGGCACCGCGAATCGTCGCCTCGGTGCGCTTGCTGACCGGATCGAACGGCGTGAAGTCCTCGACCACCGCCGGGGGCGTCTGGCCGGCGGTCCCCAGCACCGTCATGTCGATGGGGTCGTTGTCCTCCGCGCGCGACGCCGAGGCTGCGGTCCGCAGCAGGTCGGCCTCGTCGGTCGCAAGTGCCACCCAGGATTCCGCGACCGTCAGGCGGTTCTCGGTCAGCGTGCCGGTCTTGTCCGAACACAGCACATCCACCCCGCCGAGTTCCTCGACCGCGGGCAGGTGACTGACGACGGCCTGGTGGCGGGCCAGCTTCCGGGCACCGACGGCCATGGTGACCGACAGCACCGCGGGGAGCGCGACCGGCACCGAGGCGATCGTGACGACCAGGGCGAACTCCAGTGTCTCCAGCACCGCATTGCCACGGATCAGCGACACCACGACCGTCAGTGCCACAAGGGCCGCCGACAGCACGATGAGGTAGTTGCCGATGCGCAGCACCGCTTGTTGGAAGTGGCTGACGGTGCCCGCAGTCTGCACCAATGAGGTCGTGCGCCCCATGAACGACGAGGCCCCGGTCGCGTAGACGACCGCGTCGGTTTCACCGCGCACGAGTACCGACCCCGAGTAGAGCACCTCACCGCGGCCGCGGGACACCGCCAGTGACTCCCCGGTCAGCGCGGACTGGTCCACCTCCACCGTCGTGTCGTCGAGCACCCGCAGATCAGCGGGCACCACGTCGCCCAGTCGAACCCGCACGACATCCCCGGGCACCAGATCCCGCAGCTCCACGGTCACCCACACGCCGTCCCGCAATGCCCGCGCCGAGGTGGCCAGACGCTGTCTGAGCGCGTCGATGGCGTTGGCCGCCTGGTGTTCCTCGACGAAGCCGACCAACCCGTTCATCACCAGCAGCACGGCGATGATCGCCGCGTCGGCCCAATGCCGCGCGAGCAGCGACAACACCAGTGCCGCTTCGATCATCCAGGGGATGGGCGCCCAGAAGTATGCGAGGAATGCCAGCACCGGATTTCGGCGGCGCTCGGCGATCTCGTTGGCCCCGTACTGCTGCTGTCGCCGCTGCGCCTCGGCCGTGGTCAGCCCGTGCGCCGAGCTGTCCAACTCGCTCAACACCTGTTCCAGCGGCTTCTTGGACAACGCGTCGTCGGCCTGCTGCATCTTCACGCCCCCGCCCGAAATCAACGGGGGCGGCCGAGGGGCGACCTGCGGTCCGCAGCGGTGATCCCCGACGTCCACTGTCACACCGGTTCGGAGGGTTGTAAAGGGCAGTCGGATCGGCCCCTCGGCGATCGCTGCCCGCGGCGTCGGCTTCATCGGGCGAACACAGGAGGGGAAGGTCCGTGCGACTCATTGTCGTATGAGGTCAACAAAAGGATTCACGAGCGCGCCGCGTTCGATCCTGCCTACCCGACTGCCACGAGCGCTGCCGACATCAACGCCACGCTGAGCGCAATCTGGACCGATGAGGCAGCCGCGCCGACTAGCTGTCAAAAGATGAGGACCATTCTTGCCCAGCAGATTTGGCCACACCGGATCCGTTCGGGATTTCCGTTCGCCGACGTCGTTGTGGCGGGGAAGACCGGAACGATCGGCCCGATCCGCAACGAGGCAGCCGTTGTCAAGATTCCAGGTGAGGTACCCATAGCCGTATCAGTGTTCACTCGCGCAGCACGCTCGGATCTGTCGTTGCCGATCGTCGATACCGCGATCGGCCGTGCCGCCTATCTCGCAGTCACCGAGGTGCGTGCCTGGTCCGGTTAGATGCGCCTCTGGTCGAGCTCGCATCGGTACGTGACGGCCCGTCGGAGTCGGGGTCTCAGTGGGTGGCCGGATCGGTCAGGATCTCGACCATGGCCGGCCCCGGGTGGCTGAGCGCTTCCGAGATCGCGTGACCGAGATCCCGTGGATCGGTGACGCGTCTGCCGTAGCCGCCGCAGTTGCGGGCGTACGCGGCGAAGTCCGGGTTCTGCAGGGAGGTCTGCCAGACCGCGTACTCGGCGCTGCGCTGTTCCTCGCTGATCTTCGCGAGTTCGCCGTTGTTGAGCAGGATGTGCGTGATGTTCATGTCGTACTTCACCGCGGTGGTGAAGTCGGCGAGGTACTGACCGAAGCCGCCGTCGCCGGTGATGGCGACGATGGGACGGTCCGGTGCGGCGGCCCAGGCGCCCATCGCCGCGGGGAATCCGAAGCCGATGGATCCGAGATACCCGGACATCAGCACCGATTGTTCTGCGGCTTCGAAGTACCGACCGAACGAGTAGGCGTGATTGCCGACGTCCACCGTCAGCACCGCATTCGGCGGTACCAGTCGGTCGAGCTCCTCGAATACGGTTGCGGCAGCGACACGTCCGTCGAGACGCTTGACCGCACGCCGGGTCTTTTCCTTGCGCCACACCGACCAACGTTCGGCAATTTCCGGACGCTGATCCACCAGCACGGGGTTCGGACGGAGGCCGTCGAGAAGGGCGGCGGCGGCAACCCCTGCGTCACCGAGTACCGGCACCGTGACGGGGCGGAAGCGGCCCAGCATCATGGGGTCGGTGTCCACCTGGATGATCGGCTTGTAAGGCGATATCCCGGTGTGATTCGAGAAGGACGCGCCGAATACCAGCAGCAGGTCGGCCTTGTTCATCATCCACGATGCGACCGGTGTACCGGAGCGGCCCAGCACTCCGCAGGCCAGCGGGTGGGCGTCCGAGATCTGTCCCTTGGCTTTGAAAGTGGTCACCACCGGCGCATTCAGCCGTTCGGCCAGGGCGATGATCGCCGGCATGTCGAACTTCGCTCCGGCACCGACGACGACCAGCGGTCTGGTCGCGGTGCTGATCAACGCGAGGGCCTGGTCGACCGAAGCCGGCGGGGGAGACACCCGAAGGTCGGGCATGCGGCCTTCGGGGCCGGAGGTCGATGCGGCGGGGGCCGCGAGGATCTGCACTTCGTCGGGCAGCACGAGATGGCCTACCCCGCGATCGATGATGGCGTGCTTGAGGGCCATCGTCATCAGCTCCGCATGGTCGGAGCCAGAACGCACCATCGCCGAGTACACCGACACGTCGGCGAATGCCGCGAGCAGATCGATGTCCTGGAACGCGCCCTTGCCCGCCACGGAGGAATCGACGTTCCCGGATAGAGCCAGAACTGGTGCGCGGTCGGATTTTGCGTCATAGAGGCCGGTCAGCAAGTTCGTGGAGCCTGGACCGGCGATACCCAGGCATGCGGCGGGCCGACCGGTGAGCTTCCCGTACGCGGCAGCTGCGAATGCTGCGGCACCCTCGTGGCGGATGCCGAAATACCGGATCTTCCCGGCGGTTTCGGCGCGATGCATGGCCTCGGCGATGCCGAGGTTCGAGTGTCCGACCATGCCGAAGACCGTGTCGACGCCCCAGTTGGTCATGGTCTCGACCAGTACGTCACTGACCGTCCGCACGTGCGGGGCAGGTTCAGGTACACCGACGTAGACGCCGTCGGCGCGGACATCGACGGGGTAGGTGCGGACGTTGAAGTCGGGGCCACCTGCGGCCTCGCCAGTGAACGGATCGAAGTCGAAACCGTGCCACGGACAGCGGATCTTGTCGTTCTCGAGGGTGCCCTGACCGAGCGGGCCACCCTGATGGGGACACCGGTTGTCGATGGCACCGTAACGACCGTCGAGTCTGGTCAGCGCGACTGTCTTGAGTCCGACCGGGCAGGTGGTCACTTCGCCCTCGTCGAGATCGCCGGCGTCGACGGCCTTGTGCCAGGTGAGACCTTGATCAGTCACAGCGGTATGGCTCCTGCGTAAGGGACCCCGCTCAGATAGGCGAAGTCGCGGTCGAAGGTGACGAGGTCGTCGAGTTCGAAGTCGGCAAGACGCTGGTGACCGCACGCCCGGGCAAGGACCACCATCAGGTCGACCGTCGCCCGCAGGAACCGGTTCAACCGCTCTGCTGCTGCGCTCACGGGAAGCCGGGCCCGTAGGCGTGGATCTTGCGTGGCGATGCCGGCCGGGCAGGTGTTGGTGTTGCATGCGCGCATCCCGACGCAGCCGATTGCCTGGAGCGCCGCGTTCGACAGACCGATGGCGTCGGCGCCCAACGCCAACGCTTTGACCATGTCCGCCGGTGTGCGGATGCCCCCCGTGACGGCGAGCGTCACGTGGAGCTCGCCCGCCTTGTCCAGATGCCGCCGGGCACGTGACAATGCCGGGATCGTGGGCACCGATATGTTGTCCCGGAACAGCGTGGGCGCCGCACCGGTGCCGCCGCCGCGGCCGTCGAGGATGAGGTAATCCACGCCGATCTCGAGTGCGGCATCGATATCGCGCTCGATCTGCTGCGCACTCATCTTGTAACCGATCGGGATTCCGCCGGAGACGTCGCGGACCTGCGCGGCGAAATCCTGGAACTGGGCCAGGGACGTCCATTCGGGAAACCGTGCCGGGGAGATCGCCGCCGTGCCCGGCGGAAGGCCCCGGACCTCGGCGATACGGCCCACCACCTTGGGGCCGGGGAGGTGGCCGCCGGTACCGGTCTTGGCGCCCTGGCCCCCCTTGAAGTGGAAGGCTTGGACTTTGGTCATGTGCTCGAAGCTCCAGCCGAACCGGCCGGATGCCAGCTCGTAGAAGTACTTCGAATTCTCTTGCTGCTCTTCGGGTAACATGCCGCCTTCACCCGAACAGATTCCCGTCCCAGCTAGTTCAGCACCGGCCGCGAGCGCGGTCTTGGCTTCCTGGGAGAGAGCGCCGAAGCTCATGTCGCTGACGAACAACGGAATGTCGAGCACCAGCGGACGTGCCGCGTTCGGGCCGATCACCGTCGTGGTGCTCACGGGTTCGTCGTCGATCAGCGGCAGCCGGGCGAGCTGCGCGGTGACCACTTGGATCGAATCCCACGACGGCAGGAGCTCGCGTGGCACGCCCATGGCCGCCGTCGGCCCATGCCGGCCCACTCTGCTCAATCCATGTGCGGCCAGTTCGTGAATCTGTGTGACGAACGGTTCCTCGGCGGTATCGGACGCGCTGATCCACCGGCCCTGGTAACCGTCGTCGGCGTAGGTCTGCGGATTACTGCGTGCGAACTCGGCGATGGCCGACTCGTCGACGTACACCGAGCCGTCGGACACCCACGCGGGGAAGGTGGCCAGTGCGATTGCGGGGTTGACCGGTGACACACCGGAATCGATCTCGTAGCGCCACCCGTGTACGCCGCACACCACGAGCCCGCCTTCGACGCGGCCGTCCGACATCAGCGCGCCGCGGTGCGCACACCGGCCGGACAACGCCGATACGTCGTCGCCCCTACGGATCAGCACGACGTCGACACCTGCTGCGACGATCGCATACGGGACGTTTTCAGGGATTTCAGACAGCGAGGCGACGCGCAGCGTCTTGCCCGTTTCAATTGTCACGCGCGCCCGTCCCCATCGTTCAACTGTCAATCACCGACGATCGTACGCGTCGGTCGTCGGCATCCTGTTGAATGCGTGCAGCGATGACATTGGGCGCCAATAGAGGTCACCCCATCTGTACGAACAAACTCAGTTTCCATGAAGGAGCGTCGATGCCGCGCACCCGGGTCCATAACCTCAATGTGTCTCTGGACGGCTATGCCGCCGGCGACCACGTGTCTTTCGACCATCCGATCGGTGATGCCGGTCAACTTTTCGAGCAGTTCGACGGTCGCGTCATCCATGGCGTCGACAAGGTGCAAGAGCCTATTACCGTCGACCGCGCGTTGACCAGTATGTGGAGTCAGGGCATCGGCGCCGAGATAATGGGACGGCGAAAGTTCGGGCCTCAAACCGGTGAATGGCCAGACGACGGATGGCAGGGATGGTGGGGAGACGAACCGCCGTTTCAGACGCCGGTTTTCGTCATGACCCATTACGAGCATCCGCCGATTGAGTTCGCCAATGGAACCAGCTTCCACTTCGTCAGCGGGTCGCCGAAAGAAGTTCTGCGCCTTGCCCAAGGCGCGGCTGACGGCCGCGATGTTCGCCTCGGCGGTGGGCCGACGACGGTACGTCAGTTCCTTCAAGCTGATCTGGTGGACTTCATGCACCTGGTGATCGTGCCCGTAGTGCTCGGGCACGGCGTCGCTCTGTGGGACGGACTGGGCGATCTGCGGGGGAGGTTCGTCGTCGAGTCCGTTGCCACCCCGAGTGGCCTCACCCATCAATTCTTCAACCGCGTAGCCACCCTGTAATTGCGCGTGCCGACCGGCGAACGGCGGACCGACTCATTCCATGATCGCCCGCGCTGCGCGCTCGGCGATCAGCATGACCGGCGCGTTGGTGTTGCCGGAGGTGATGGTGGGCATCGCCGAAGCATCGACCACTCGAAGCCCGGCGACGCCGAATACACGGCAGTCGGTGTCGAGCACCGTGCCGGCCGACCGCGGCCGACCATGTCCGTCGAACGCACCCATCGCAGCGGTGCCCACCGGGTGGAAGATCGTGGTGCCCAGTTCACGGGCTGCCGCCTGCAGGTCGTCGTCGCTCACCAGTTGCGGGCCGGGAAGTGTCTCTTCCGGCTGGTAGCGGGCCAGCGCCGGTGCCGCCATGATCTGCCGGGTCATCCGCAGGCCACGCACGGCGATCTCACGATCGGCGTCAGTGGACAGGTAGTTGCACAGGATCTTCGGGTGGGTCAGCGGATCCGCATCGGCCATGCGCACATGGCCACGCGACGTGGGCCGCAGATTGCAGACCGACGGTGTGATGGCCCCGAAGGGGTGCAAGGGTTCGCCGAACTTCGGCAGCGACAGGGGCTGCACATGCCACTCCAGGTTCGGACTGGGCAGTGCGGGTTCGCTTCTGGCGAAAGCCCCCAGCGTGGACGGCGGCATCGTCAGCGGCCCGGACCGCAGGAGCAGGTACTGAATTCCCATGCCCGCGCGGGTGATCCAGTTCCGGTAGAGCGTGTTGACCGTGCGCGCGCCCCGGACGCGGTAGACCGTTCGGAGCTGTAGATGGTCCTGGAGGTTTTCGCCGACGCCTGGCAGATCGACGACCACCGGGACTTGATGCTGGGCGAGCAGCCCTGCTGGCCCCAGCCCCGAGACCTGCATCAGATGCGGCGACCCGACCGCACCCGCGGCCAGGATGACCTCCCGGCGGGCTCGAACGTCGACGAGTTGGCCGTCTTTGAGCAGCCGCACGCCGTTGGCACGGTGCTGCGCCGTGGTCCAGGCGCCGCGGCGCTGACCCTCTGCGACCTGATCGTCCATCAGTAGTTTCACGGCCTGGGAGTGGGTGTACACGGTGAGATTGGGGCGGTGGGCGACGGGGTGCAGGAAAGCGTCGGCCATCGACCAGCGCCGACCGCGTCTTTGGTTGACGTGGAAGTACGCGCTGCCGGAGTTGTCGCCGCGGTTGAACTCCTCGATCGGCTCGATGCCGAGTTGAGCAGCGGCCGCCTGCCAGGCGTCCAGGATTTTCCAGCGCACCCGCGGCCGCTCGACCCGGATCTCCCCATCGGCGCCGTGCCAGTCGTCAGCACCGCCGAAGTAGTTCTCCAACTCCTTGTAGATTTCCAGTGTCTCGCCCGGACGGTCTGCGCCACCCCAGAGCCATCGCTCGTCACCGGTGGCCTGCGCCCACTGTTCGTAATCACTTGCCTGCCCACGCATGTGGATCATCGCGTTGATCGACGAGCAGCCGCCGATCACGCGGCCGCGCGCGTAGAGGATGCTGCGCCCGGCCAGACCTGGATCGGCCTCCGTCGTGAAGCACCAGTCGGTGCGGGGGTTGCCGATGGTGTACAGATAGCCCACCGGCACCTTGATCCAGAACAAGTTGTCTTTGCCGCCGGCCTCGATCAGGAGCACACGATGATCAGGGTTGGCGCTGAGCCGATTGGCGAGCAGGCAGCCCGCGCTGCCCGCCCCCACAATGATGTAGTCGAATTCGGCCACAGGGCTCATTTCCGCACCATTCCTCCATTGCCGTCGGATGCGTGTCCTAGTGTGCGCGATGACAGCCCGATACACGCGCATTCCCGGGTGCCCCATAGCACCGTTTGACGGTGAAGCACCGGCGTGGAATCGGACACCGCGCGGGCAGTTGCGTCGCGGTGTCACAGCGCGTCGTACACCGCGGCAATGAGCCGATAGGCACGGCGATCTCCGGCCAGCCAGTCGCGACGCAGGTTGGGCACAAAGGCGAAAGCGATCTTGTGTTCGAGATCTGCCAGTCCCACCGAGCCACCGGCCCCCGGGTGACCGAAAACGGTCGGTTGCGCAGGTTCGGGCACCACGAAGTTCTGTGACGGCAGCATGTAGCCGAGGCCGAATGCGCTTTCCAGGCGCAGCACCCGGTCGCAGCCGCGTACGCGTTCTGTGATCGCTTCCCGCAGAAAACCCGGAGCGACCAGGGTTCCGCCGATCAGGTCGCCGTAGAAATTGGCCAGATCACGAGCGGTGGCCACTAGGCCAGCTGCCGGCCAGCCGGCCGCCAGTACTTCTGGATCGTTATAGGATGCAACGGGATTCGATGAAGCCCTAATGAACAGCGATTCTGAATCGCCGATCGCGGCCTCCATCTCGGCGACCGTGTCGTCTGGTATCGGCGGCGCGTTCTCGACGCTCCATACACGCTGCTCGGGCGGTGGCGAACTGATCCGGGCAGCCTCGCGCACCGCCGCACCGGAAGCACCGATGAGCAGCTGGTCGCCCAAGCGGCGCCGGGTGAACTCGCCGACTGTCATACCGGTGTGGCGGCGCACGAACTCACCGACCAGCCATCCGAAAGTCAAAGCGTGATACCCATGTTCGGTCCCGGGCCGCCAGAGCGGGCTTTGGCGCGCCAACAGGTCGGCCATCGCCACGGGATCCGCGGCTTGGGCCACCGAGACCGGGCGCTCCAAGACGGGCAACCCGGCCCGGTGGGCCATCAGGTCACTCAGTGTGGTCTCGTGCTTGTCGTGTTGTGCGAATTCTGGCCACCAGGCGCTCACTGGTTCGTCGGCACCGTGGCCGCGTTGCTGGGCGACCATGAGGGCCGCAGTCGCCGTCACCCCCTTGGTACAGGAAAAAGTCGGGCAAGCGGTGTTTCGCGTCCATGGACGTCCGGTCCGTCTGTCGGCAATACCTCCCCACAGATCCACCACCGCACGACCGTCGACGAATACCGCCACCGCGGCGCCGAGGTCGTCGCCGCTGGCTAAACCTGCTTCAAAGACGGCTCTCACTTCCGCAAACGCAGGGTCGGCGTGCCCCGCCGCTGAACTGGACATACAAGGAATGAGAACACGTTCGAGCATCGGTCCAGTTCGGATCCTCGACGCTGGCCGCGACGATACGAGCGACCTGGCCGCTAGACGAGAGCGGGAACCTCAGCTGGCAGATACGGCCCGATGTTGCGCAAGGCTCGGTCGATGTAGTCCTGCTTCTCGCCAACCGGGGCGACGTAGTGCAACGCCGCTACGGCCTCGTCCTTCCCGCACAGCCGCGCGATCACCCAGCCAGCGAGATAGTGCGACGCCAAACAACCGCCGGCGGTGGCGACATTGCCTCTGGCGAAAAACGGCTGATTCAGCACGTCCACGCCGGCAGCTATCACCCAAGGCTTCGTTGTCAGGTCGGTACAGGCGGGCACATCGCGCAGCAGGCCCAGCTCGGCAAGGACCAACGCCCCGGAACACTGCGCGGCGATCAGCTGACGCTGCGGGTCGAGGCCCCGCAGAACCTCCATGATGCCCGGGGTTTCCACGACCTCGCGAGTGGCCATGCCGCTGCCCACGATGACTGCGTCGGCTTGGACCGCTTCCTCCAAGCTGGACATCTGCCTGATGGTGACGCCATTCATCGAGGTCACCTGCGCAGTCGGGGTGGCGATCGTGACCTTCCAATCGTCGTTCTGGATGCGGTTGAGCACGCCGAGTGCGATGAGGGAGTCCAGCTCGTTGTAGCCCTCGAAGGTCAAGATGGCGATGTGCATAAACCGTGTCCTCTCCGTGTGGTGATGCCACCGTAGGAACCCATATGCATGACGGTCAAAGAATTGTTATGCATACAATCCGCAAGTGCCCGCCGCTCGATACAAGCGAATCGTTGACACTTTCGCTGCCAAGATTCGGGCCGGTCAGCTCAGCTCCGGGACACAGCTGCCCACCCATCGCCACCTCGCGCAGCAGGAGGGCATCGCCGTCGTCACTGCCTCGCGCGTCTACGCCGAGCTCGAAGCGATGGGGCTGGTCAGCAGCGAACAAGGCCGTGGAACATTCGTTCGTGATCTGGCGCTTCCCCCCGGGCACGGCATCGACCAGCGCGCCCTCGCCGCCGATGCCATAGACCTGAACTTCAACTACCCCACGCTTGCGGGGCAGGCCAACGACCTACGCCAGGTGTTGCGCGAGCTGGCGGGCTCCGGCGACCTGGAAGCGCTGCTGCGCTACCAACCCCACGGCGGACGTGAACGCGACCGGGCCGCGGTGGCCACGCATCTGCTCAACCGCGGACTCGACCTCACCCCCGATTGCGTCGCCGTGGTCAACGGCGCTCAGCACGGGCTGACCGTCACCGCCCTCGCCGCATTGCGGCCAGGTGACCTGGTCGCTGCCGACGCCATCACCTACCCCGGGTTCAAAGTGGTTTCCGAAGCTTTGCGTCTCGAACTCGCACCCATCCCAACGAATCCCGCCGGTCCCGACTTGGACGCGTTGCAACGCCTGTGCCAGCACCGGCCGGTACGTGCCATCTACACCATGCCCACAATTCACAACCCGCTTGGGTGGGTCATGGACGAGGATGCCCGGCGACATCTGACAACCACCGCCCGCCAACATGAGCTACTCATCATCGAAGACGCCTCGTACGCCTACCTTGCTGGCCGGCCCCCGCCACCGTTGGCCGCCACCGCTCCGGACATCACCGTGTATGTCTCCGGATTATCCAAGAATGTCGCCACCGGACTGCGAGTCGGGTTCATCGCCGCACCGCTGGCACGCATGCCCGCCATCGAACGAGCGATTCGCGCAACCACCTGGAACACACCCGCCCTTACCGCTGCGATCGCCACGCGCTGGCTCGAGGACGGAACGGTCGCCCGCCTCGAAGCCGAGAAACGCACCGACGCCGCCCTGAGGCAGGCGATCGCCTACGAGACATTGAAACCCCTTCAGCAGCATGCTTATCCGACGTCCTACTTCACCTGGTTGCCACTACCTGAAAGCGCCCGCGCCGACCGGATCGCTGCCACTCTGGCGACACACCGGATCTCGGTATCGACAGCCGAGCCCTTCGCGATCACCGAGAATCCGCCGCAGGCAATACGCCTGGCCCTCGGCTCAACCGAACTCAGCACGCTCACCGACGCACTCACCACGGTCCGTCGCACCATCGAGGACGACACTCGTCGGTAGCCGCGCCCATTATTGAAATGCGCTGGGCATCACACGAATCAGAGATGCAATCCGCCGACTTCGGATCAGTGCGTGACGGTCCACGGTTCGCGAGCGAAGACCTGCTCGACCATCGGGCGGAAGAATTCGAGCGGACGATGCGCGAAGTGCGGATCGAAACAGTTCTGGTCGTACTTCTCGCAGAACTCGACACAGTCGTCGAACCATTGGTGGCCGCGATACCGTTCCCGGGCGTCTCGGACGCCACCCATGTGGGGGGCGTAGTAGTACTGCTGGAATTCGGGATGGACCTTCACGATCCAGGCGATGCGCTCCGGTACGTAGGGCGCCAGGACTGCCGCGGCGAACGCGCCATGGGCATGGGGTGCGTAGGTGTCACCGATGTCGTGCAGAAGCGCCGCGACGACGTAGTCAACCGGCCGTCCGTCGTCGAAGGCACGGGTCGCCGACTGCAGTGAGTGGTCCAACCGGCTGATCGGATAGGCCTGCTCGCCGTCGGCGAGCACTTCCACCAGCGACAGGACGCGGGGTACCAGGGCAGCGTTGTTCACCTCTTCGGCGCGACTGATCAGCGCGTAGTCCTCGGCGGTGCCTTCGGCCATCGTGCGGTAGGTGGCACGTGTCGGTGTGCCCATGACCGACTCCTTTCCTGATTCCCGATAAACCTAGCCGTGCGTCGCTGCGACCGCGTGCCCGCCGCACCGGTCACGACAGGCGGTACAACTCCGGCCGCCGGTGACGCAGGTAGTCGACGTCCTCGTCGACACCGGCGCCCAGCGTCAAGCGGGACTGTGCCGTCGCCACTGCACCGCCACACTCCACGATCACGTCTCCGTCACCGCTCACGACCCGGGAGCCGCCCACGAACGTGAGGCCGGCCTCGGCACCCACCAGATTGGAATAGACCAGTGAAGTGCGGTTTTCGAGTGCGCGCGACAGGCACGCCACCCGGTGATCACGGTGGTAGGGCTCCATGTTGGCCGATGCGACGACGAACAGGTCCACGCCCGAAAGTGCCAGTGTGCGCGCGACTTCGGGGAACTCGACATCGAAACAGATCATCGGGCCCAGCCGCAGTCCCGCCACCTCGATCACCTCGATGCGGTCACCGGCCGCAAAGGCGTCGGCCTCGGCGCCGAACAGGTGCGTCTTGCGATAGACCCCGGCTACCGCACCCGTCGGATCGATGCACAGCAGCGAGTTGTACACCGCATCGCCGGCACGTTCGGCGAATCCGGTGAGCACCACCGTCCCGTGCGCGGCGGCGGCACCGCACAGTTCCGCAACGGCGGCGGAGGACACCTCCACTGCTGCGGTCCCCACCGTGTCCAGGCGGTAGCCGCACAGGAACAGCTCGGGGAGGACCACGATGTCCACCCCCGGGTGTTCGGCGAGAATCGCCACCGCGCGTCGCGAGTTGGCGGCGACGTCGCCGACCACCGCGGGCTCCTGCACAACTGCCACATCGAGGGTGCGCATGCCGGTTACTCGCGCGGTCAGCTCAGAACTCCCGCAGCGTCTCGCGCAGCGTGGGCTGCGTGTACTCGGTCCGCACCAGGCCGCGCCGCTGCAGTTCGGGCACCAAGCCGTCGGTGACCTCGATGACGTGTCTGCGACTCACTCCCTGATTGTGCAGGGTGATGAGGAAACCGTCGCCGCCGACCTCGTCCATGAGCCATTCCATTTCGTCGGCGATCGAGGACGGCGTGCCGATCAACGGATACGACGAAGAGAAGTCGGCCGAGTCGTAGATCAGCTCACGTAGGGTCTTGCCCGACCCTGGCTGCTGGAATTTGTCGAGCGAGCCCTGTTCGCCGTTGGTCGTCAGATGCGGCAGCGGTGCGTCGAGGTCGAACTGGGCGAAGTCGATATCGGTGATCGACGAGATCAACGACATCGTCTGGTCAGCGAACGCCTGTGACGCCGTCATCCGCGCGCGTCGCGCCAATGCCTCTTCGGTGGTCTCACCCAGGTTCGGAACCACGAGGTACATGACCTTGATGTCGTCGGGATTGCGGCCCTGGGCCACCGCTCTGCCCCGGATGTCCTCGCGGTAGGCCCGCATGCCGTCGACCCCGTCGGCGAGTGTGATGATCGCGTCGGCGTGCTTGGCGGCGAAGTCACGTCCGCGCGGGGACCCACCTGCCTGCAGGAAGGTCGGTCGGCCCTGCGGCGAGGGTGCGGTGTTGAGCGGACCGCGGCATTTGTAGTACTTGCCGTGGAAGTTGATCTCGTGGACTTTGGTGAAGTCGGTGTGCACACCGCGTTTGCGGTCGACGACGACGGCGTCGGGCTCCCACGAATCCCACAGCTGGTAGACCAGATCCATGTACTCGTCCGCCATTGCGTAGCGGTCCTCCCGCGGTGGCAGCACGTCCAGACCGAAATTCTGCGCAGCTGCGTTCTCGGCGCTGGTCACGATGTTCCAGCCGAACCGTCCATGCGAGATGTGGTCGATGGTCGAGCACATCCGGGCCAGCAGGAACGGCGGATAACCCAGTGTCGACAGCGTCGCCACGACACCGAGATGCTGTGTGGAGGCACTGATCAGCGTGGCCAGGTGCGCCGGGTCATGCTTGGGCACCATGCCCACCGCATGCTTGAGCACGGCCTCTTTGGTGCCGCCGAACGCTTCTGAGACGGCCAGCTTGTCCTCCATCATGATGAAGTCGAAGCCCGCACGCTCCAGGTTCTTCGCCATCTCCACATAGAACTGGCCGTCCCACGGTGTCCCGCCGCTCTGCTCGAACGGCCCGGTCCACATGTCGGAAGTGAAGTTCATGAACCAGCCGAGATGAAATTTCTTGTCTTTCACGTGAGAATCACTGCTTTCTCGATAAATGGTGGGTGTCTTGCGGTTTCGATCGAGGGTCAGGGCTGTGGTTCGAGCTCGGCACTCGTGACGCCCGGAGCTGCGTTGAGTCGCAACCGCGAACGAATGACGAGGCCGACGACGAACAAAACTACGGTGACGATGAAAGGTGCCCAGTCGACCAACGGCTCACCGGTGCGTGGCCACAGGACGTTGACGATCTCCACGATCACCCACACCAGCGCAAGCCATCCCGCGACGTGTCCGGCGCGGCCCAGGAAGGTCGGTTCGGTGCGGTCCCAGGTGCCCCGTATCTTGCTGATCGCCAGCCCGACGACGGGGAAGGCGAACGACATGAAGAATCCGGCGGTGACGAATGTGACCAGCAGCGTGTAGATCTGCTCACTTTGGAACGGCACGTACAACGCGATCCCTATCGCGCCGGTGACGACGGTAGCGGTCGTGGGGGTGTTGATGCGCCGATGGAGTCTGCTGAGGTAACGGCTTCCGGGCAGCTCACCGTTGCGTCCGTAGGACCACACGATGCGTGAGACCGCGGAGCTGACCGCGACGACCGTGGCGAAGTAGGCGATGACGAACAGGACCATCGTCGCCTTGAACGCAGGCGCCGGCAGGTATGCGGTGAGCGTGGCCGCCACCGGGTCGGCCTCAGTGGCGGCGGACTCGGGCATGGCCATCAAGAAGGCGAAGCACGTGAACAGCACGACGATTCCGACGCCGACGAGGGATCCGACGATCGCCTTGGGGATGTCACGCTTGGGCTGCGCGACCTCTTCGGCCAGAGTGCTCGCACTCTCGAAGCCCAGGAAAGACCAGCCGGCGAACATGACCGCGACCACGAACGGGGTGGCCATGAAGGCGGTGTCCGACGGCCAGGTGAATGCGCTGCCAAGGGATTCGACGCTGTTGACCCGGTGGAAGCACAACAGCCAGACCGCGATGCCCACAGATCCGACGACCTCGGCGATCAGGCACAGGAAGCCCACCACCCGTACTGCCGCGCGGCCCAGCACGTTGACGAGCACCGCCCCGGCGAGGATGACCACTCCGACCACGGACATGAGCTTCTGGTTGCCCGCATCGAGGCCGAAAGCGGCTGCGGCGAACAGCGCGCCCCCGTACGACACGGCTGTCATGGTCACAATCAGCGTCCACATGTACGCCCAGCCGGCGAACCACCCGTAGGCCGAACCGAGCAGACGTCGCGACCACTGGTAGACGCCGCCGGCCATCGGCCACCGCGATGCCAGCACTCCGAAGGTCACCGCGATGAGAACCTGGCCGATGAGCACGACAACCAGCGCCCACCAGAAGCCGGGACCGGCGGCAGCCAGACCCAGCCCGAACACCATGTACATCGCGACGATCGGGGAGACGAAGACGAAGCCGAGCATCCCCGCCGACCACGTCGTGAACTCCCTTCGCATCGGACTGGCGGTGGCTGTGTCCACTACCGGACGGGTCTCGAGATCCTCCACAAGCGCTCCTTCGGCGGTGCTGCTGCGCGTACAGGAACGTTCCTGTCGCTACCGGGAGAAGTTAGGCACGTCCTGTGTCGTGGAGTGGCCGCCACAGTAACGTTCCTGTTAGCGCGCGCTACCGTCTGATGACGCGCTCCTGGTCGTCGCGTCGAGAACTCGCCCGGACAACCAGTTTTCCGGGCACCACCTCGTGACGCGCGTCGGCGTCCCGTTCGATCTGGTCGACCAACATCCGGACCGCTGCGCGCCCCATCTCCTCGGCGTGCAGTTCCACGACCGAGATCGGCACGGGCGCAAGCGCGACCGCCGCACCATCGCCGAGGTTGATCAGCATGAGGTCCTGCGGAACGCGCAGGCCCAGGTCCATCGCGGCCAGTTCGGCGGCCAGCGCGAGCTGATCCAGGCCGACGAACAGCGCGTCCGGGGGTTCGGGACTGTCGAGGATGTCGCGCACGGCGGCGCGGGCCACCGAGGGATTGAAGGCGCCCTGGATGCGCGCACTGCGGGCCGCAAATCCTCGCTGGGCACACCATGAGGTGAACTCACGTTCGACGGAATGGATGTACGAAGCAGGGGAGTCCGGGGCGAGGAGCATCGGACGACGCGATCCACCGCGCGCGAGATGATCCAGCACGTCGGCGACAACCCCCGCCCAGTCGTTGTCGACCCAGCTCGCCGCGGCGGAGTCGGTGCGCCCCACCGTGCTCGCCGGGGTGCCGCGCCGGCGCGCGGATTCGAGCAGCTCATCTCCCTTGGCCGGGTCGACGGCGATGAGTCCGTCGTGCGCGACGTCCAACTGCATGTGTGCCGGCGCTACTGCCAGGAAGAAGCCGCTTTGGTTCGCCTCGATCGCCGCTCCGGCCATGACGCGCATGAAATAGTCGACATGCCAGAATGATTCGACGTCGACATCGCTGGGCAGCATCGTGATCACCAGGATTCCGGTGCGCCCGTTGCGCAGCGAACGCGCCGCGACGCTGGGGCGGTACCCCAGCTCGAGAGCGATCTTGCGCACCCGCTGCCGGGTCTTCTCGGGCAGCGAACCACTGCCGTTCAGAGAATCCGACACCGTCGTCGTCGACACGTTCGCGGCGAGCGCCACATCACGCAACGTCACCCTGCCTCTGCCGCGACCGCCCCCCATGTGCGCCCAATCTAGGCCGTTGGTCACGAATTCTCAGCCGCAACGGCATGCCCCAGGGGGGGTGCGGCTTGCCGCC
>NZ_BCRS01000015.1 GCF_001552715.1 Mycolicibacterium vaccae NBRC 14118 = CIP 105934
GGCTGGGGGAGCCGGGCCCGGGCGAGCTCGGGGTCCGCGACGGCCTGCTGATCGACAACGCGTTCGGCGACGGCGTGGTGCTGGCCGCCGCCGACACCATCGCGGTCGCCGGGCCCGTCGGGGTGCTCGACGCGCTCGCCGCCGCTGCGCTGGCCAGGGCGGTCGACGTTCCGGCCGCCGCGATCGCCACGGCCCTGGCGACCTTCGAGGTGGGCAGGCACCGCGCGGAGGTCGTCGCCGTCGCCGAGGACATCACCTACGTCGACGACTCCAAGGCCACCAACCCGCACGCCGCGCAGGCGTCGATCACCGCGTTCCGGCGGGTGGTGTGGGTGGCCGGCGGCATGCTCAAGGGCGCGTCGGTCGACGAGCTCGTCGCCGCGACCGCCGACCGGCTGGCCGGAGTCGTGTTGATCGGCCGGGACCGCGCGGTGGTCGCCGAGGCGTTATCGCGACACGCGCCGGATGTCCCCGTCGCGGAGGTTGTGACAGGGGAGGATTCTGTGATGCTTGAGAAAGATGAGTCAGGTGTTACTCGTGTGACTCGAGTGAAACCGGTTGGTGAGCAGGCACCGGCCGAGGCGTTGATGGGGGCCGTGGTCGCCGCGGCGCGCGACCTGGCCGGGCCCGGGGACACGGTGCTGCTCGCGCCGGCCGGGGCGTCATTCGACCAGTTCACCGGGTACGGCCATCGCGGTGACGCGTTCGCCACCGCGGTCCGCGCCGCACTCAGGTAGCGGGCGGACCGCACGTGAGCAGCATTCTGCAGCGGCTGCGCAGCCGTCGCGCGAACCCGGCCACCGATCCCGAGACGGTGACCGGCGGAACCTCCGCCGCCGCCGCACTGCACCTCCCGCGCACCCGCGTCGGTGCCTGGCTGGGCCGGCCGATGACCTCGTTCCACCTGATCGTCGCCGTCACCGCGCTGCTGATCACCATGGGCCTGACCATGGTGCTCTCGGCGTCGGGGGTGTACTCCTACGACCAGGACGGCTCGCCCTGGTCGGTGTTCGCCAAGCAGGTGCTCTGGACGATCGTCGGCCTGTTCGCGTTCTATGTCGCACTGCGGACCCCCATCGCCGTGATGCGGCGGTTCGCGTTCGCCGGGTTCGCGTTCACCATCGTGCTGCTGGTCCTGGTGCTCATCCCCGGTATCGGCCAGGTGGCCAACGGTTCCCGCGGCTGGTTCGTGGTGGCAGGGCTGTCCATGCAGCCTTCAGAGCTGGCCAAGATCGCCCTGGCGATCTGGGGCGCGCACCTGCTGGCCGCCCGCCGGATGGAGCACGCGAGCCTGCGCGAGATGCTGGTGCCGCTGGTGCCTGCCGCGGTGATCGCGTTGGCGTTGATCGTCGCCCAGCCCGACCTCGGGCAGACGCTGTCGATGGGTGTGATCCTGCTGGGTCTGCTCTGGTACGCGGGCCTGCCGCTGCGGGTGTTCCTCACCTCGCTGGGCGCGGTGATGGTCTCGGGTCTGGTGCTCGCACTCGCAGAGGGTTACCGGTCGGCCCGAGTGCAGTCCTGGCTGAACCCGGGCGCAGACACCCAGGGCGCGGGATATCAGGCGCGCCAGGCCCGGTTCGCGCTGGCCAACGGCGGGGTGTTCGGTGACGGCCTGGGCCAGGGCGCCGCGAAGTGGAACTATCTGCCCAACGCCCACAACGACTTCATCTTCGCGATCATCGGCGAGGAACTCGGGTTCGTCGGCGCGGCGGGTCTGCTGCTGCTGTTCGGCCTGTTCGCCTACACCGGCATGCGCATCGCGCGTCGCTCGGCCGACCCGTTCCTCAAGCTGCTCACCGCGACGGCCACGCTGTGGATCCTGTCGCAGGTGTTCATCAACGTCGGCTACGTGGTGGGTCTGCTCCCGGTGACCGGCCTTCAGCTGCCGCTGATCTCGGCGGGCGGCACGTCGACGGCCACCACCCTGCTGATGATCGGGATCATGGCCAACGCCGCCCGGCACGAACCGGAAGCGGTCGCGGCGCTGCGCGCGGGCCGGGACGACCGGGTCAACCGGCTGCTGCGGCTGCCGTTGCCTGCGCCGTATGTGCCGACCCGCACCGAAGCGCTGCGTGACCGGCTGCGCAGGCGGCCCCGGACCGAGGCGCCCGCCGGATCCAGCAAGCCGGCCAGGTCCGCCAAGTCCGCCAAGGCAGGTAAATCAGCCAAGGCGGGCAAATCCGGCAAGGCCGCCGAGCGGCAGGAGCGCCGGTCCGGCCGGGCCGCCGGCGGGCACCCGGTGCGGTCGGGCAGGTCCTCCGGCGGCTACGGTGATACCCGGCGTAATCAGGGCCGTCGGGCCCGTGCATTGGAAGGTCAGCGTTACGGGTGACAGGGATCTCGGTCCCGGCGGGGCAGGAGCGGAGCGACCGGGGAATCTCTGTGGTTCTTGCCGGTGGTGGCACGGCGGGCCACGTCGAACCCGCGATGGCGGTGGCCGACGCGCTGACCGCACTGCACCCGGGCGTACGGATCACCGCGCTGGGCACCGCGCGCGGCCTGGAGACCCGGCTGGTGCCGCAACGCGGATACGACCTTGAGCTGATCACCCCGGTGCCGCTGCCGCGCAAGCCGTCGGCAGACCTGCTCAAGTTGCCGTTGCGGGTCCGCCGCGCGGTGCGCGAGACACGCGCGGTGCTCGACGGCGTCGACGCCGACGTGGTGATCGGCTTCGGCGGCTACGTCGCGCTGCCCGCATATCTGGCCGCCCGCAGCACCCGTCCCAGCCGGCGGATCCCGGTGGTGGTGCACGAGGCCAACGCCAGTGCGGGCTGGGCCAACAAGGTCGGCGCCCGCTCGGCCCAGCGGGTGCTCTCGGCGGTGCCCGATCCGGGACTGCCGCACGTCGAGGTGGTGGGCGTGCCGGTGCGGGAGGCGATCACCGTGCTGGACCGGATGGCGCTGCGCGCGGAGGCCAGGGCCTACTTCGGGTTCGCGCCCGACGCCAGGGTGCTGCTGGTGTTCGGCGGCTCGCAGGGCGCGCAGTCACTCAACCGGGCGGTCTCGGGTGCCGCGGAAAAGCTTGCTCAACAAGGCATTTCGGTGCTGCACGCGCACGGGCCGAAGAACGTCCTCGAGCTGCGCACGCCGCAGTCCGGGGAGCCGCCGTATGTCGCGGTGCCGTACCTGGACCGGATGGACCTGGCCTACGCGGCAGCCGATCTCGCGATATGCCGGTCGGGGGCGATGACCGTCGCCGAGGTCACCGCCGTCGGGCTGCCCGCGATCTATGTCCCGCTTCCCATCGGCAACGGTGAGCAACGGCTCAACGCGCTGCCGGTGGTCGAGGCCGGTGGCGGCATCGTCGTCGACGACCGTTCGCTGACACCGGAATTCGTGGCGGGCACGGTGCCCGGGCTGCTCAATGACGCGGATACGCTCAACGCCATGACCGCGGCGGCCGCGCTGGCCGGACACCGTGACGCGGCGCGACGGGTGGCCGAGGTGGCCCTGGAGGTCGCGCGCCACGCAGGCGACCGGCGGGTGCGGCGATGACCACGCACCGCCATCCCGGCGACCTGCCCCCGGAACTGCACCGGGTGCACATGGTCGGCATCGGCGGCGCAGGCATGTCGGGCATCGCCCGCATCCTGCTCGACCGCGGCGGGCTGGTGTCGGGGTCGGACGCCAAGGACTCGCGCGGGGTGATCGCGCTGCGCGCCAGGGGCGCGCAGATCCGCATCGGGCACGACCCGACCGCGCTGGACATGCTGCCCGGCGGGCCCACCGCGGTGGTGACCACCCACGCCGCGATCCCGAAGACCAATCCCGAACTGGTGGAGGCGCACCGGCGCGGCATTCCGGTCATCCTGCGACCCGCGGTGCTGGCCAAGCTGATGGCCGGGCACACCACGCTGATGGTGACCGGCACGCACGGAAAGACCACCACCACGTCGATGCTGATCGTCGCGCTGCAGCACTGCGGATTCGACCCGTCGTTCGCGGTCGGCGGAGATCTCGGCGAGGCCGGCACCAACGCCCATCACGGCAGCGGCTCCTGTTTCGTGGCCGAGGCCGATGAGAGCGACGGATCGCTGCTGGAATACCGCCCCGACATCGTGGTCGTCACCAACATCGAGGCCGACCATCTCGACTTCTTCGGCAGCGTCGAGGCCTACACCGACGTGTTCGACCAGTTCGCGGCCCGCATCAAACCCGGTGGGGCGCTTGTGGTCTGTGACGATGACCCCGGCGCCCGCGCGCTCGCGGACCGGGTGTCGGCCACCGGGGTGCGGGTACTGCGCTACGGCAGCGCCGCGGATCTCGACGCGACGCTGGTGGAGTGGACCCAGCAGGGGACCGGCGCGGTCGCCGAGATCCGGTTGGCCGGCGAGGACCGGGTCCGCACGATGCGGTTGTCGGTCCCGGGCCGGCACATGGCGCTCAACGCGCTCGGCGCGCTGCTGGCGGCCCGGGAGGCGGGCGCGGACCTGGACACCGTCCTCGACGGGCTGGCCGGATTCGAAGGTGTGCGCAGGCGTTTCGAGCTGGTGGGCACCGCCAGCGGGGTCCGGGTCTTCGACGACTACGCCCACCACCCGACCGAGGTCCGGGCCACGCTGACCGCGTTGCGCGCGGTCGTCGAACAGGCGGGTCGAGGCCGTGCCATCGTGGTGTTCCAGCCCCATTTGTATTCGCGCACCGAGGCTTTCGCGTCGGAATTCGGCGAGGCGCTGAGCGCTGCCGACGCGGTCGTCGTGCTCGACGTGTACGCGGCCCGGGAGCAACCGCTGGCCGGGATCAGTGGAGGCACCGTCGCCGACGCGGTGTCGGCCCCGGTCACCTACATCCCGGACTTCTCCGCGGTGGCCGCCCGGGTGGCCGAGATCGTCAGCCCCGGCGACGTGGTGGTCACGATGGGCGCCGGCGACGTGACGCTGCTGGGGCGGGAAATCCTGGCCGAGGTGGACGCCAGGGCATGACCGAGCCGACCGAGGACGGCCCCGCGATTCCACCGACCGAAACTGCGGCCGAGACCCCGGATGCCGCAGAGGATTTCGAGGGCCCACGGCGACAGGCCAGGCGCGAACGCGAGGAGCGCCGGGCCGCGCAGGCCAGGGCCACGGCCATCGAGCAGGCCCGCAGAGAGGCCAAGCGGCGGGCGATGGGCACCCCGGCGCCGGAGACCAGGACGCTCGGGCGGGGCACCGTCCGCGGACTCAAGGTGCTGATGTGGACCGTGGTCGCCGCGGTCCTGGTGGTGGGGATGGGTCTGCTGCTGTACTTCACGCCGATCATGTCGGTGCGCAGTGTCGTGGTGGTCGGGGTGGGGGCGGTCACCCAGGACGAGGTGGTGTCGGCGGCCGGCGTCACGTCGGGCACGCCGCTGCTGCAGGTCGACACCGACACCGTCGCCGAGCGGGTGGCCGGCATCCGCCGGATCGCCTCCGCCCGTGTGCAGCGCCAGTATCCGTCGACCCTGCGGATCACGATCGTCGAACGGGTTCCCGTGGTGCTCAGGGACTATCCCGACGGGGTGCACCTGTTCGACCGCGACGGGGTCGACTTCGCCGTCGGTCCGCCGCCGCCGGGCATCCCGTACCTGGATGCCGAGAACCCCGGGCCCAACGATCCGGCGACCATGGCCGCGCTGCAGGTGATGACCTCGCTGCGGCCCGATGTCGCCGTCCAGGTCGGCCGGGTGTCGGCGCCGTCGGTGGCCGCGATCACGCTGACGCTGGTCGACGGGCGCACGGTGGTGTGGGGGACCACCGACCGCACCGAGGAGAAGGCGCTCAAGTTGGCCGCGCTGCTGACCCAGCCCGGGCAGGTCTACGACGTCTCCAGCCCGGATCTGCCGACGGTCAAGTAGTGACGCAGCCGGAATCACTGAATTTTGTCGTGTCGTTTCGGCGCGCCTGCCCAGCGTGCGCGGTGACCACCCCTAACGTTCTGGTTGCGCGGAACAACTTGACATAACTCTAAGCCTCTTGTTGAGGTTGAGGGTTTGCTCCAGCGGTTATCCGCTTCAAGGACCTACAAACCAGGCAGGAAGGGCGTTCGATGACCCCCCCGCATAATTACCTCGCTGTGATCAAGGTGGTCGGCATCGGCGGCGGCGGCGTCAACGCCGTCAACCGGATGATCGAACAGGGTCTCAAGGGCGTCGAGTTCATTGCGATCAACACCGACGCGCAGGCGCTGTTGATGAGTGATGCCGACGTCAAACTCGACGTCGGCCGCGATTCCACTCGCGGTCTCGGCGCGGGCGCGGACCCCGAAGTGGGCCGCAAGGCCGCCGAGGACGCCAAGGACGACATCGAGGAGCTGCTGCGCGGCGCCGACATGGTGTTCGTGACCGCCGGTGAGGGCGGCGGCACCGGCACCGGCGGCGCGCCGGTGGTGGCGTCGATCGCCCGCAAGCTCGGCGCGCTGACCGTCGGTGTGGTGACACGTCCGTTCTCGTTCGAGGGCAAGCGGCGCAGCAACCAGGCCGCCGACGGCATCGCGTCGCTGCGCGAGAGCTGCGACACGCTGATCGTCATCCCCAACGACCGGCTGCTGCAGATGGGTGACGCCGCGGTGTCGCTGATGGACGCGTTCCGCAGCGCGGACGAGGTGCTGCTCAACGGCGTGCAGGGCATCACCGACCTGATCACCACCCCGGGTCTGATCAACGTGGACTTCGCCGACGTCAAGGGCGTCATGAGCTCCGCGGGCACCGCGCTGATGGGTATCGGCTCGGCGCGCGGAGACGGCCGGGCGCTCAAGGCCGCCGAGATCGCGATCAACTCCCCGCTGCTGGAAGCCTCGATGGAGGGTGCCCAGGGCGTGCTGCTGTCGGTGGCCGGCGGCAGCGACCTGGGCCTGTTCGAGATCAACGAGGCCGCCTCGCTGGTGCAGGAAGCGGCCCATCCCGAGGCCAACATCATCTTCGGCACCGTCATCGACGACTCGCTCGGCGACGAGGTCCGCGTCACGGTCATCGCCGCGGGCTTCGACGCCGCGGGACCCGGACGCAAGCCGGTCACCGGTGAGGCCGCCGCCGCGGCGGCGCCGAACCAGCCGATCGCGCCGGGTAAGGCCGGTCGGGTGAACTCGTCGATCTTCGATCCGGCCGATCCGGCGAGCGTGCCCGCCGGGCACACCAACGGCGCGACGGTGCGGATCGGCGGCGGTGACGACGGCGGTATCTCCGACGACGACGTCGACGTGCCGCCGTTCATGCGCCACTGAGCGGCCGGAGGGTCCCGCCCGTGACATTCCGGGTCAGACGCGTGACCACCACCCGCGCGGGTGGTGTCTCCAAACCGCCGTTCGCGACCTTCAACCTCGGCGACCACGTCGGTGACGCACCGGCCGCGGTCGCGGCCAACCGGCGCCGGCTCGCCGCCACCCTCGGGTTGGGCGACCGCATCGTGTGGATGAACCAGGTGCACAGCGCCGACGTCGCCGTGGTCGACCGCGCCGGTGAGACGGTCGAGGCCACCGACGGGCTGGTGACCACCACCCCGGGACTGGGGCTGGCGGTGGTGACCGCCGACTGCGTGCCGGTGCTGATGGCAGACGCGCGCGCCGGGGTCGTCGCCGCGGTGCACGCGGGCCGGGTGGGCGCCGCGGCGGGCATCGTCGCCCGGGCACTGCACACCATGACCCGCCTCGGAGCCCATGTCGAGGACGTGTCGGTGCTGCTCGGCCCCGCGGTCAGCGGCCGCAACTACGAGGTGCCCGAGCAGATGGCCGCCGAGGTCGAGCGCGCACTGCCGGGCAGCCGCACCACGACGCACCGCGGAACGCCGGGGCTCGATCTGCGTGCCGGCATCGCGGCCCAGCTGCGCGCGCTCGGCGTCCGGTCGGTCGACGTGGACCCCCGGTGCACGGTTGAGGACGCGAAACTGTTCAGTCACCGTCGCGACGCGCCGACCGGGCGGATGGCCTCGGTGATCTGGCTGGAGCCCGCGCCATGACGCGCGAGGAGGAGCTCGGCCGAGCGCTGCGTGGGCTGCAGGACCGGGTCGCGCGCGCCGCCGAGACCGCGGGTCGCGACGCCGGCGAGATCGAACTGCTGCCGGTGACCAAGTTCTTCCCGGCCACCGACGTGGTCGCGCTGTACCGACTGGGGTGCTCGGCCTTCGGGGAGTCCCGCGACCAGGAGGCGACCGCCAAGATCGCGGAGGTCGGCGAACTCGTCGGGGGAGCACCGCTGCGCTGGCACATGATCGGGCGGATCCAGCGCAACAAGGCGCGGTCGGTGGCCCGCTGGGCCTACGCGGCGCACTCGGTGGACAGCTCCAAGGTGATCGCGGCGTTGGACCGGGCCGCCGCAGAGGCGCTGGACGACGGGCTGCGGACCGCGCCGCTGCGGGTGTTTCTACAGATCAGTTTGGACGGGGACGAGAGCAGGGGCGGCGTCGACGTCGCCGCCTCGGGCCGGGTCGACGACCTGTGCGGCGCGATCGACGCCGCGCCCGGTCTGGAGTTCGTCGGGCTGATGGCGGTTCCGCCGCTGAACTCCGATGCCGGCGAAGCGTTCGCCCGGTTGGAGCAGGAGCGTGACCGGGTACAACGCGGTTATCAGCAACGTCTCGGGCTGTCCGCCGGCATGTCCGGCGATCTCGAAACGGCGATCCGACACGGATCTACTTGTGTGCGTGTCGGTACCGCGCTCCTGGGATCGCGACCGCTAACGTCACCGGAAGTAGTCACACCAGTCACACCGTCATCACAGACACCAAACTTGCCGAACTTTCCTGAGTCTTCTCCGCACGAAGGGTCCTCACAATGAGCACACTGCACAAAGTCAAGGCCTACTTCGGTATGGCGCCGCTGGACGACTACGAGGACGACTACTACGAGGACGACGACCGCGCCGCGGGGCGCGGGTACCGGCGTCCCCGCGAGGACCGCTTCGAGGACGAAGGCTACGCGCGCGGCTACGAAGGACCGGCCGACGAGCGGCGTCGCGAATACGACGAACCGGCTCCCTACCGGGTCGGCTTCGACGACGCCCGCTTCGAGCCGCGTTTGCGCGGCCCGCGCGAATTCGACCGCACCCCACCGCGTTTCGGTGGGATGCGGGGTTCGACGCGCGGCGCACTCGCGATGGACCCGCGGGGGATGGCCGAGCTGTTCGAGGCCGGCAGCCCGTTGGCGAAGATCACCACGCTGCGGCCCAAGGACTACAGCGAGGCGCGCACCATCGGCGAGCGCTTCCGCGACGGCACTCCGGTGATCATGGATCTGGTCTCGATGGACAACGCCGACGCCAAGCGCCTCGTCGACTTCGCCGCCGGGCTGGCCTTCGCGCTGCGCGGCTCGTTCGACAAGGTCGCCACCAAGGTCTTCCTGCTCTCTCCGGCCGACGTCGACGTGACCGCCGAGCAGCGCAGGCGCATCGCCGAGGCCGGCTTCTACGCCTACCAGTAGCCACCCCGGGCACCCCGGGTAGGCTGGCGGCGTCGCGCGGGCGTTGTCGGCTCGAAGCGACCCGGGCTGCGTCCGCAGCCTGTAGTCAAAGTCACACATCTGCCTGAGTGAGGTCGGCTTCGTTGGCGCTCTTCTTCGAGATCCTGGGTTTCGCGCTGTTCGTTTTCTGGCTCCTGCTGATCGCCCGGGTCGTGGTCGAGTTCATCCGTTCGTTCAGCCGGGACTGGCATCCGCGCGGCGCCACGGTCGTGATCCTGGAGATCATCATGTCGCTGACCGACCCGCCGGTGAAGCTGCTGCGACGCCTGATTCCGCAGCTCACGATCGGTGCGGTGCGTTTCGACCTGTCCATCATGGTGCTGCTGCTGCTCGCGTTCATCGGCATGCAGCTCGCGTTCGGGGCGGCGGTCTGACCGCAGGCCGGCGGCGTGGTGAAACCGCGGCACCGGACGCTGGGCGTCACCAGCGGAATGTCGGGTTCGGATATTAATTATCGACCTCGCCTGCAACCGCCGGGTCAGGTGTGACAGGATGGACGCCAGTTACGTTGCAAGCAAGGCTTTACACTTCGAATTCAGTTGACGGTCCAGACTTCAAGGGGGCAGACAATGCCGCTCACTCCTGCCGACGTGCACAACGTGGCATTCAGCAAGCCACCTATTGGTAAGCGCGGCTACAACGAGGACGAGGTCGACGCGTTCCTCGACCTCGTCGAGAACGAGCTGTCCCGCCTCATCGAGGAGAACAGTGACCTGCGTCAGCGGGTTGCTGAGCTGGACCAGGAACTGGCTCAGGCCAGGGCCGGCGAAGGCGCCTCCCAGCCGACCCAGACGCTGCCAGTCTACGAGCCGGAGCCCGAACCCGCACCGGCTCCGACGCCCGAGCCGGCCTACGAGGCTCCGCCCGCGCAGGCCGCAGCTCCCGCGATGGAGGACCAGCATCTGCGGGCGGCCAAGGTGCTCAGCCTGGCCCAGGACACCGCGGACCGTCTGACCAACAGCGCCAAGGCCGAGTCGGAGAAGATGCTCGCCGACGCCCGCGCTCAGGCCGACGCGATGGTCACCGAGGCCCGCCAGACCGCCGAGACCACGGTGACCGAGGCGCGTCAGCGCGCCGACGCGATGCTCGCCGATGCGCAGAGCCGGTCGGAGACCCAGCTGCGTCAGGCTCAGGAGAAGGCCGACGCCCTGCAGGCCGACGCCGAGCGCAAGCACTCCGAGATCATGGGAACCATCAACCAGCAGCGCACGGTGCTCGAAGGCAGGCTCGAACAGCTGCGCACCTTCGAGCGCGAGTACCGCACCCGCCTCAAGACCTACCTGGAGTCTCAGCTCGAGGAGCTCGGTCAGCGCGGCTCGGCGGCACCCGTGGACTCCGGTGCCGGTAACGACGGTGGCTTCAATCAGTTCAACCGGGGCAACAACTAGTCACGTGCCGCTGCGAACCGGGTCTGACCCATGCTGATCGCCGCGCTCGTCCTGGCCGTCATCGGCCTGGCGGCGTTGGTGATGGCCGTGGTCACCAGCAACGAACTCATCGCGTGGGTCTGTATCGCGGCCAGCGCCATCGGCGTCATCCTGTTGATCGTCGACGCCCTGCGGGAGCGGTCCCACCGCGATTCGGACGACGAATCCGATGACGAATCTGATGCGGCGGCAACTGATTCCGGCGATCCGGAGTCAGTCGGGTCCGACTACGAGGACTATCCGGACGAGGCGCCGATCGCCGAGGATTACGACGACAACTACGACGGGTCTTTCGACGAGTCACCCGCCGGCTCGCCTGCCGAGGATCCGGCGGCGGTGGACGTCGAATCCGAGCCCCGCACCGACGGACAGACCCCGAAGAACTGACTTCGCTCAGCGGTGGGCCGATTCGTGCCCGTCGGCCGGGGTGGCGAGTAGGTCGCGCACCTCGTCGTCGCTGACCTGGTGGAAATCGGCGAACACCTGGCCGACCGCACGGAAATCGGGTGGCATCGTCGAGCACACCACCTCGTCGGCCTCGGTGCGCAACCGTCGGCACACCGAGGCGGGGCCGACCGGTACCCCGACGATCACCCGCCGCGCGCCCGCCTGCCGCGCTGCGCGCACGGCCGCGATCATGCTGGCCCCGGTGGCGAGGCCGTCGTCGACCAGGATCACGGTGCGCCCCTGCAGCATCAGCGGACCGCGGTCGCCGCGGTAGGCCTCTTCCCGGCGGTGCAGTTCGGTGGTCTCACGGTCCACGGCCTCCCGCACCGCGCTGTCGGCGATGCCGAGGTCGCGCACCAGGTCGTCGTTGAGCACTATCCCACCGCTGGTCAGCGCCCCCATCGCCAGCTCAGGCCACTGCGGGACCCCGAGCTTGCGTACCAGGCACACGTCCAGCGGCGCGCGCAGGTCGTGCGCGACCTCCCAGGCGACGGGAACGCCGCCGCGGGCCAGACCCAGCACGAGCAGGTCCGGTTCGCCGCGATGGCGGGCCAGATCGCGCGCCAGTACCCGCCCCGCGTCGCGGCGGTCCCGGAATGTGCGCATCCTGTCGGCCATCGGATCGTCCCGTGGCGGAATACCCTCGTGCAGTCGGCGGCAATCCGCGGCCGCGGCGGCGCCGAATGGTTACCGAAACCCCCCACCGTCACCCGGGAGCGCTATGGGCATCGAGTACGAGTGCGTCGTCAACCACCCCCGTGACGAGGTCTGGCGGTGGCACTCCCGTCGCGGCGCGATGCGCCGGCTGGTACCGCCCTGGCAGCCGATGTCGGTGGTGTCCGAGGCGTCGTCACTGGCCGACGGGGTGGCGGTGCTCGGCCTGCCGGGCGGACTGCGGTGGGTGGCCCGCCATGACCCGACGGCGTATGTGGAGGGCAGCCGGTTCGCCGACGAGCTCTCGTCCCACGGGCCCGCGTCCTGGCCGCCGCGGGTGATCGGGCGCTGGCGGCACACCCATTCGTTCACCGACGCCGGCAGCGGGACCCGGGTGTGCGACCGCGTCGAGGCCCCGGTGCCCGCCGCGGCACTGCGGTCCACGTTCGTCTACCGGCAGCGCCAGCTCACCGACGACCTCGCCGCCCATCGCAGGGCCGAGGTGGCCGGCGTCGCGCCGCTGACCGTGGCGATCACCGGGTCCTCCGGCCTGGTCGGCTCTGCGCTGTCGGCGTTCCTCAGTAGCGGTGGGCACCGGGTGATCCGGCTGGTCCGCGGCCCCGCCCAGAGTGAGGACGAACGTTGTTGGGAGCCAGAGGATCCGGCGCCGGAGCTGCTCGCAGGCGTCGACGCCGTCGTACACCTGGCCGGCGCGTCGATCGCGGGCCGCTTCACCGACAAGCACCGCGCCGCGATCCGGGACAGCCGCATCGCGCCGACCCGGTTGCTGGCCAGGGCCGCCGCGTCCGCGCCCGACGGGCCGCACACGTTCGTCAGCGCCTCGGCGATCGGGTTCTACGGCGCCGACCGCGGTGACACCCAGCTCACCGAGGACAGTACGCGCGGCGAGGGCTTCCTGGCCGATGTGGTCACCGACTGGGAGGCGGCGACCGACCCCGCCCGCGACGGCGGGTTGCGGGTGGTCAGGGTCCGCACCGGCATCGTCCAGGCCGCCAACGGCGGCACGCTGGCACTGTTACGCCCCCTGTTCGCGGCCGGGCTGGGTGGACGGTTGGGCAGCGGCAGGCAGTGGCTGTCCTGGATCGGCCTCGACGACCTCGTGGACGTGTACCACCGGGTGCTCTACGACCAGCGCTTCGACGGGCCGGTGAACGCGGTCGGGCCGGAGCCGGTCCGCAACACCGAGTACACCCGGGAGCTGGCGCGGGTGATGCACCGGCCCGCCGTGGTACCGGTTCCTGCACTGGGTCCGCGGATCCTGCTGGGCGCCGACGGTGCCCGCGAGCTGGCCGAGGCCAGCCAGCGGGTGGTGCCGGCCAAGCTGCTGGCGGCCGGGCATCCGTTCCGCCACCCCGACGTCGGTGACGCGCTGGCGCATCAGCTCGGACGTGGGTGACCGGCCACGTGGGTCAGGAACCCGCGCACCAGCGCCTGGATCCGGGGCGCGGTGTCCTCAGCGAGTTCTGTTGTGCGGGTGAGTAGTACGTCGTGATCCAGGCCGGCGGCGAGGACCTCGCCGTCGCGGTCGGCGGCCAGCCAGATCTTGAGCAGATCGGCGTCGATCTCGGGATGGAACTGCAGCGCGAGCGTGCGGCCCAGCACGAATGCCTGCGACGCGTTCGGTGTGCGCGCGATCTCGGTCGCGCCGGGCGGCAGGGTCCAGCGGTCGAAATGCCACTGGAACCACGGTCCGCCGGGGACGATCTCGGGCCGGTCGCTGAGCACGTCGTACCAGCCGATCTCCGGCCGCGGTGACCGCGCCACCGATCCGCCGAACGTCTGTGCCAGCAGCTGGCCGCCGAAACACACTCCCAGCAGGGCGATTCCGGCGTCCGCGGCGTCCCGGAGCAACTGCATCTCGGCGCCCACCCAGGTATGGCGCAACGCCTCGTCGTACACCGGCCAGCTGGCGCCCAGAGGGACGATCACGTCGTAACCGGCCGGGTCGGGGAAGGCCACCTCGCCGGCGGGGTCGTCGGCGCGCTCGGCGGGCACCACCTCGAACGTGTCGACGTCGAATCCCTCCGCGGCGAACGCGTCGCCCAGCAACGCCTCGGTCGCGATGTGCTCGTTGACCAGAAACAGAACCTTGGATGTCACGCAGCCATTATTGACTCTCCCCCGAGGGGAGACCTCACCGTGGACACATGGCAACGGACACACACTCGGAATCGATCGCGTGGGCAGACCTGCCCGCGGCGGTCATCACGTATCTCACGTCACACCGCGACGGTGACGCGGACGGGGCGCTGGCCGCGTTCGCCGACCAGGCCACCGTCACCGACGAGGGCCATACCCACACCGGCCGGGCCGCGGTCGCCGGCTGGCTGACCACCGCGGGCAGCGAGTACACCTACACCACCGAGTTCCGCGCCGCCGCGAAGACCGGTGCCGGCGAATACGACGTGCTCCAACGCCTGGAGGGTGACTTTCCCGGCGGCGTGGCCGATCTGCACTACCGCTTCACCATGGCCGGTGAGCTGGTCGGCCGGCTGGTGATCGAGCCGTGAAGACCTGGTTCATCACCGGCGGTACACCCGGCGGATTCGGCATGGCCCTCGCCGAGGCCGCGCTGGAGGCCGGGGACCGGGTGGCGGTGACGGTGCGCCGGCCCGCTGAACTGGTCAGCTGGGCCCGCGGGCACGGCGACCGCGTGCTGGTGGTCACCGCCGACGTCACCGATGGCGACCAGGTGCGCGCCGCCGTGCGCGCCGCCGAGAACCATTTCGGCGGCATCGACGTGCTGGTCAACAACGCAGGCCGCGGCTGGTTCGGCTCCGTCGAGGGGATGGACGAAGACCAGGTGCGGGCGATGTTCGAGCTGAACTTCTTCAGCGTGCCGACCGTCCTGCGGGCCGCGCTGCCGGGGATGCGGGCGCGGGGCAGCGGGTGGGTCGTGAACATGTCGTCGGTGGCGGGACTGCGCGGCACCACCGGCTTCGGTTATTACAGCGCAACCAAGTTCGCGCTTGAGGGGCTTACCGAGGTGCTTCGCGACGAGCTGGCGTCGACCGGGATCCGGGTGCTGGCCGTGGAGCCCGGGGCGTTCCGCACCCGGGCCTACTCCGGGTTCGCCGACGAGCCCGTAGGCGAGTCGATCCCCGAGTATCAGCCGATGTTGCGCGAGGTCCGTGAGGCGATGGTCTCGGCCGACGGCAAGCAGCCCGGTGACCCTGGCCGCGGTGCCCGCGCCGTGCTCGCCGCCATGGCGCAGGAGCCGCCGCCGCAGCGCCTGGTGCTCGGCAGCGGTGGATTCGACGCGGTGGCCGACACGCTGGAGAGCGCGCTGGCCGAATTGCGCCGGAACGAAAACCTCTCCCGGGGGGCGGATTTCCCAGACGGGGAATAGTCGCGGGATCGGAGGCGCTTTACCCGGCAAGCAATATGCAATATATTGCGACTAGCCCCGGGCTGGTGACTTCGATGGAGGATGACGATGAAGATCAGACAGGTGTTCGCGGTGGCGACCGCGAGCGTGGCGCTCACCGCGCTCAGTGCGTGCGGTGGGGCGGCCGCCGAGCCCGAGGCCGCGGCCGCCAAGCCCACCGTGGTGCTCGTACACGGCGCTTTCGCCGATTCGTCCAGCTGGAACGGGGTGGTGCAGATTCTGCGTTCCGAGGGGTACCCCGTTGTGGCGGTGGCGAATCCGCTGCGCGGTCTGCGTCCTGACGCCGACTATGTGCGCAGCGTCGTCGACCACGTCTCCGGACCTGTCGTGCTGGCAGGTCATTCCTACGGCGGGTCGGTGATGAGCGAGGCGGCCGACGGCGCGCCGAATGTGAAGGCGCTGGTGTACGTCGCCAGCTTCATCCTGGAGCCGGGGGAGAGCACCTCACAGCTGGCCGCCAGGTTCCCCGGCGCTGAGCTGGGTCCCGCGTTGGACACCGTGCCGTTCCCGCTTCCCGGCGGCGGCACCGGAAACGACCTCTACATCCGGCAGGACCAGTTCCAGAAGGTGTTCGCCGCCGACGTCGCCGAGAACCTCACCACGACGATGGCCGCGACCCAGCGGCCCATCGCCGCGACCGCGCTGGAGGATCCGGCCACCAAGGCGGCATGGAAGAGCGTCCCGTCCTGGAACCTGGTCGCGACCGGGGATCTTGCCGTGCCGGCCGAGGCCGGGCGGTTCATGGGTGAGCGCGCGAACGCACAGACCGTGGAGGTCGACGCCTCCCACGCGGTGACCGTGTCGCAGCCCGGAGCCGTCGCCGAGCTGATCGGCGCCGCGGCCGGTGCCGTCACGAGCTGACCGTCGGGCCGTCCGCGAGACGGAAGACGGGCCAACCGATCTCGGTGCGCCAGTCGGCGGACTCGGGCGTGTCGCGGGGGCCCACCGAGTAGATCTCGTGGATGGGCCCGTCGACGGCCAGCGCGTGGGTGACCACCCAGGTGCCCAGCCTGCCGTAGGTGACGTCGATGTCATCGTGTGCACCGGCGTGCACCGTGACGGCGAGGTCGGCGGGCGGCAGGTCGACCACTTCGATGCGCCCCGATGCGCGAGGACGGCGGACCTGGCGGAAGACGGTGAACAGGCCGGACCCGTGGGTGAAGAATTCGTTGTCGTAGTGCCCGCCCGGCGGCCCGGTACGTTCCTCCGGACCGAAGGCGGCATCCAACTCGGCCATCGCCGAGTCATACCAGGTCAGCGAATCTTCCTGGCTGGCAATGCCGCTGATGGCGGCGACGGTGCGGGCAGGCACGGAGCGCAACTCGACGTCGATCTCGGCCGGTTCCGGATTGAGCAGGCGCTGCAGCGACACGACGGCGGCGCGGGTCCGGTCGAGTTCGGCCTCCAGCCTGCGGAGGTGGGCCGAGATCACCTCGGTGCGCTGCCGGGGGTCGTCGGTCGACAGGATGGACTCGACCTCGGCCAGCGGCACATCGAGTTGGCGCAGCCGATGGATCACCTGTGCGGTCGGGATCTGCTCGGCCGTGTAGTAGCGGTAGCCGGTGAAGTCGTCGACCCACGCCGGCTCCAACAGGCCCGCCTGGTGATAGCGGCGCAGCGTCCGCACGCTCAGGTGGGTCAACGTGGCGAATTCGCCGATGCTCAGCCCTGGATGCATGCGAACCGCTCCTTTCCCGCGTTTCTTTGTATGGAACTTATCGAACACATCTGTGAGTAAAGGAATTTCATGACTGTCTTGAACTCGGAGTCGAATCGGTCCGAGACGACTCGGTACGACTACATCATCGTCGGCGCCGGTTCGGCGGGTTGCGTGCTGGCGGCCCGGTTGTCGGAGGACCCGGGCGTCAGGGTTCTTCTGCTGGAGTCCGGCCCCGAGGACACCAGGCCCGAGATCGCCGCGCCGCCTGTGTGGCCGGCATTGTGGGGGACCGAGGTCGACTACGCCTATGGCACGGTCCCCCAGGCGGGCACCACCGGCCTGCGGCACGACTGGCCGAGAGGCCACACTCTCGGGGGCAGCAGCAGCATCAATGCGATGGTGTTCCTGCGGGGGCACCCCAACGACTTCGACAGCTGGAACTGTCCCGGCTGGGACTACGAGTCGGTGCTGCCGTACTTCAAGCGCATGGAGACGGTCGACGGCGGTGATCGGCGCTATCGCGGCACAGACGGCCCGATGAGGCCGGCGCCGGCACATCCGGACGCGGCCAACCCGCTGTCCGAGGTGTTCCTCCGGGGTGCCGTCGCGGCCGGTTTCCCGGTCACCGACGATCCCAACGGCGCATGTGCCGAGGGCGTCGGCTGGCACGATCTGTCGATCACCGGCGGCACACGGCAGAGCGTTGCGACGGCGTATCTACACCCGGTGCGGGGCCGGCGGCCCAATCTGACCGTGCTGACCGGCGCTCGGGCACACAGACTGATCATCGACGGAAACCGTTGCACAGGAGTTGAATTCGATCGGGCGGGACGGTCCTTGTCGGCATACGCAGAGGCGGAGGTGATTGTCAGCGCGGGTGCGGTGGACTCGCCGCGACTGCTGTTGCTGTCCGGTGTCGGTCCGGCGGCCGAACTCGAAGCCGTCGGCGTCGACGTGGTCCACGACCTGCCCGGGGTAGGCCGGAATCTGCACGACCACCCGGTGTGCGGGGTGGTGTACGAAGCCGCGCAGCCGCTACCCGTCGGACAGAACAACCACGCCGAGACGTCGCTGGTGTGGCGCAGTGGTCCCTCGGTCGACGGCCCGGACATGCAGCTGATGTTCATCCACCTGCCGTTCGTCCCTCCGCACCTGTCGGCACCGGCGAACAGTTTCACGTTCGGGGTCGCGGTGATGGCGCCCGAGGCGCGCGGCTCGATCCGTCTGGCGGGGCCGCAACCGGAGCTTGCGCCGCTCATCGACCCGAACTACCTCGGCGCGGAGTCCGACGTACGGCGGATGGTCGACGGTATCGGGGTGGCCCGTGAGATCGCGGCCACCGAGCCGTTTGCCCAGTGGCGTGGCCGCGAGGTACTGCCCGGGCCCGAGGCCGCCGATCCGAAGGCGCTGCGCGCGTTCCTGGCCACCGCCACCGGCACCTATTTCCACCCGGTGGGCACCTGCATGATGGGGTCGGGCCCCGCCGCGGTGGTGGATCCCCAGTTGCGGGTGCACGGCCTCGACGGCGTGCGGGTGGTGGACGCGTCGGTGATGCCCAGGGTCGTGTCGGTCAACACCAACGCCGCGACGATCATGATCGGGGAGAAGGGCGCTGACCTGATCCGGGGCTGATATACGATACTTTGCGTGCCGGTGCCGACCGAGCGGGGAAAACACCGCCGATCGCTGTTACGCGACCAGGCCTACCTCTCGATCCGCGACGCGATCATCAACGGCACGTTGGCTCCCGGCGAGAAGTTGCGCGACCCGGACCTCGAAGAGTGGTTGGGAATCAGCAGGACGCCCATACGGGAGGCGCTGGCCCGGTTGGAGGCATCAGGTCTGGTGCACACCATTCCGGGCCGGTCCACCGTGGTCGCCTCGATAGAACGCCAGGCAGTGCTCAACGCCCAGGATGTCGCCGCGGCGATGCATGCGCTCGCGGTGCGCACCGCGGTCCCACTGATGGGCAAAGCCGAATACGACGCGATGACCCGGGCGAACAAGGCGTTTGCCGACGCGGTCTCGGCATCCGATGCCGAGGCTGCGTTGCGCAGCGACGACGCGTTCCATCAGGTGGCCGTCGAGGCGTGTCGTAACGAGGTGATCGGTCAGGTGCTCGAACAGGTGACCCCGGTGCTGCGGCGCGTGGAGTATCTGCGGTTCTCGTCGTTGTCGGGGCGCGATTCCATCGCCCAGCACAAGCAGATCATCACACTGTGCCGCAAAGGTGACGCCGAAGGCGCAGCCGCTGCGACACAACGTAATTGGCAGACGCTGTCACAGTTGGTCGATCAGTCGGAGCCGTCCGCGGAGCTCTGAGCGAAGCCGTCGCCGAACGCGATCGGCAACGTCGCCGGTCCGGTGATCCCGGTCAGCGGCTTCCATGACGACGGTCCGTCCCGCCGGATCTGCGGCATCCGCCGGGCCATCAGGGTCAGCGCCTCGGTGAGTTCGATGCGAGCCAGATGCGCGCCGAGGCAGTAGTGCATGCCCCCGCCGAAGGTCAGGATCGCCGGAGCGTCGTTCCGGGTGATGTCGAATCGTCCGGGTTCGGCGTAGACCGTGTCGTCGCGGTTGGCCGAGGCGATGTTGGCCAGCACCGGGGTGCCCGCGGGAATCGTGTAGCCGGCGAGGACGACGTCCTCGACCGCCACCCGTAGCGTCGCGAAGATGACCGGGGAGTAGCGCATCGCCTCCTCCACCGCGGCCATTGCCAGATCCGGATCTGTGGCGAGCAGTCGCCATTGCTCCGGGTGGTCGCAGAACACCTCGAGCGCGGCGGCCAGCTGGTTGCGGGTGGTGTCGGTGCCGGCCATCAGCAGGGTCGCGCCGAGGGTGAGCAGCTCGGCGTGCGTCAGCCGGTCGCCCTCGATCTCGGCGCGCATCATGTCCGACAACAGGTCGTCGGTGAGGGAGCCGCGTCGTCCGGCGACCATCTCGTCGAGGTAGGCCTCCAGTGCGCGCCATGCCCGCACGATCACCGGACCGTCCTCGACCACGTTCCAGTCGAAGACCTTGAAGATGTCTTCGGCCCAGTCGGACAACAGGTCCCAGTCCTCGCGCCGGGTCCCGAGCAGCTCGCAGATGATCGGGATCGGGTAGTGCCTGGCGACGTCCGCCACCGCGTCGCAGCGCCCGTCGCCGGCGACCCGGAACACCAGTTCGGCGATCACGTCGGCGCAGGTGTTCCGCAGACGGCCGGCGGCACGGGGGGTGAATGCCTTTGCCACGAGCCGCCTTTGACGGTGGTGCTCCTCACCGTTGAGGCTGAGCAGTCCGCGGACGACGATGTCCCACAGCTCCCCGGAGGTGACGCCCTGTGCGGCGAGCGCGAAGCCCTTCGGGATCTGGAAGCGATCGTCGCGCAGTACGGTGCGCACGGTCTCGTAGGTGAGTGCCTCGAGCCCGTGCGATCCGATCGCGATGGGCGCGCGGGCGCGGGCCGCCGCGAGGCGCCGATGGGCTTCGGCCGGGCTCTCGGCGCTCTCGTAGTCGACGGTGGGCAGATCCGCGTCGAAAATGCTCACGGCGGTGATGCCATCGATGCTCATCGATAACCCTCTCGGTCCGGTGGTGCCGATACCGTCCGACGCTAGGGTCGGTGGGCGCAGGCGTCGTGGGTGGTCGACTACCTGTTTGGGGGAGGGCTCCGACGGTAGGACTACGTACGGGTCGTTTCGTGCGCAGCTTCCCGCTTCCGCCCAGATTGCATCTGAGGTGGAAAAAAGCACGTGCGGACCGCGTGGAATGCGGTTTCGGCGGGGACGGGCGGGGGCTTCAACTGTTTGTAGAGACGACTTCAACTTTTTGTTGTAGTTTTGCGGGCATCACACCTGGAGGCCAAATGAGATCACCGTCAACACGTCGTCTTCGACTCACCGTGCTGCTCTCGGGGGTCCTCGCCGTCGGGCTCACCGCGTGCGGGGGATCCCAGACCGGCGCCGGGCAACCCGAGGCGACCGAAGGGCAGGCGGCGATCCCGGACAACGCGGCACTGATCGCCGAGATCCAACCCGACCCCGAACTGTCGGCGGCGCTCCCGCCGGCGATCGCCGAGTCGAAGACGGTGAACCTCGGCTCGAACATCCAGTCGGCGCCGAACAACTTCTACGCCGGCGACGGCACCACCCCGATCGGTTACGAGGTCGATCTCGCCAAGGCCATCGGGTCCAAGCTCGGCGTGGAGATGGCCTACCAGGACATGGCATTCGGCTCGCTGATCACCAGCCTGCAGTCCGGCCGCATCGACATGACGATGGCCGCGATGAACGACACCAAAGAGCGTCAGCAGCAGATCGACTTCGTCGACTACTTCTCCTCGGGCATCACGATCATGGTGCAGAAGGGCAATCCGGAGGGCATCACCGGTCCGGACACACTGTGCGGCAAGAACATCGCCGTCGTGCAGGGCACCAGCCACCAGAAGTTCGCCACCGCCCAGAGCGAGAAATGCGTGCAGGCCGGCGAGCCCGCGATCAACGTCACGGCGACCGACAGCGACACGCAGAACCAGAACCAGCTCCGCACAGGCCGGGTCGCGGCGATTCTCAACGACCTGCCCAGTGCGGTCTACATCTCCAGGACCGCCAACGACGGAAACGCGTTCGACGTGGTTCCCGGGCCGCCGATCGAGGGCGGTCCGTACGGCATCGGGTTCGCGAAAACCAACACCGCACTGCGTGATTCGGTCAACCAGGCACTGAGTTCGCTGATCGAGGACGGTACCTATCTGAAGATCCTGCAGAGCTGGGGTGTCGAGCAGGGCGCGCTGACCCAGACGGCGATCAATGGCGGTTGAGCCGCTGCCCATCGTCCGGCTCCGGCACTGGGGACGGTGGCTCAGCGCGGGCATCATCGTCGGCCTGCTCGCGCTGGTCCTCGTCACGCTGACGCGCGCACAGATCGACTGGGCGTCCGTGCCGGACTTCGTCGTCTACCGGGTGATGCTCGTCGGCCTGGTCAACACGGTGCTGCTCGCAGTCATCGCGCAGGCGGTGGCCATCGTCCTGGGCATCGTGATCGCGCTGATGCGGCGCAGTGCCAACCCGGTCTCCCGATGGTTCGCCGGCGGCTACATCTGGTTGTTCCGCGGTCTGCCGGTGCTGCTGCAGATCCTGATCTGGTACAACCTGGCGCTGGTGATCCCGCAGATCTCGATTCCGCTGCCGTTCGGCGGATACCTCGTCGACGAACCGACCAACGTGCTGGTGAGTGCGTTCACCGCGGCACTGCTCGGGCTGGCGCTCAACGAGAGCGCCTACATGGCCGAGATCGTGCGCGCCGGTTTGAACAGTGTGGACTCCGGGCAGGTCGAGGCCGCGAAGTCCATCGGCATGGGCCCGGCGATGACGTTGCGCAGAGTGGTGCTGCCCCAGGCGATGCGGGTGATCATCCCGCCGACCGGCAACGACTTCGTCGACATGCTCAAGGGCACGTCGATCGCGTCGGTGATCGGGGTGACCGAGCTGCTGCACGCGGCCAACAACATCTCCTCGCACAACCTGCTGGTGATGGAGACGCTTTTCGCCGCCGCGGTCTGGTACATGGTGGTGGTGACGATCGCCAGTGTCGGCCAGCACTATCTGGAGCGCACGTTCGGGGGAAGTGAGCGCAGTGCCGCCGCGCAGGCGGGCCGGGCGCTGCGCGCCATCCCGCTGATGAGGAGCGCCCGTGTCTGAACCGCTGCTGCAGGCCCTCGGCGTCCGGAAGAGCTACGGACACACCGAGGTACTGAAGGGAATCGATCTGCAGGTGCACCGCGGCCAGGTGGTGTGTCTGCTCGGTCCGTCGGGGGCGGGCAAGAGCACGTTCCTGCGCTGCCTCAACCACCTGGAGACCATCGACGCCGGTCAGGTCTGGGTCGACGGGAAGCCGATCGGCTTCGAGTTGCGCAACGGCAAGCTCTACGAGCTTCGCGAACGCGACGTCGCCAGGCAGCGACGCGACATCGGCATGGTATTCCAGCGATTCAACCTCTTCGGCCACCGCACCGCGCTGGAGAACGTCATCGAGGGCCCCATCCGCGTTCTCGGCGTTCCGCCGGACACCGCGCGCAAGGACGGCCTCGAACTGCTCGACCGGGTCGGCCTGGCCCCACGCGCCGACGCCTATCCGGCGCAGCTGTCCGGTGGTCAGCAACAACGCGTCGCGATCGCGCGCTCGCTGGCCATGAAACCCAAACTGATGCTGTTCGACGAGCCCACCTCGGCGTTGGACCCGGAGCTCGTCGGCGAGGTGCTCGCGGTGATGAACACCTTGGTCGACGAAGGAATGACCATGGTCGTGGTGACCCACGAGATCGGGTTCGCCGCCGAGGCCGCCGACGAGATCGTCTTCATGGCCGACGGTTCGGTGGTCGAAACCGGGCCCCCGGAGCGCGTTCTGAAGGATCCCGAGCATGAGCGCACGCGACAGTTCCTGGCCCGGGTGCTTGCGTGAAGCCTCTTTCCCCGCGTTACCGGCTGCAGTTCTCCGAGCCGGAGGGCTATCTGGACTTCGCCCGCTTCGGCCCGCCGTCGCATGCCGTGCTGGACACCACCGCCCGGCTGCTGGAGAAGGCCACCCAGGCCGGTCCCTCCACCGTGGACGAACTCATGCGCGAAGAGACCCGCGCCAAGGCGGTCGCAGCCCGGTTGTGCCGCAGCGACATCGACCACATCGTGTTGCAGCCGCACACCAGTCTCGGGCTGATGCAGGCGGCGTTCAACGCCCCGGGCGGCACCGCGCTGGTCTCGGCCGCGGAGTTCCCCGCCAACACCTACCCGTGGGCCCGCGCCGAACAGGCGGGCCGGCTGACCGTGCGGGCGCTGCCGGAAGGCCACGTCACCGCGGACCGGGTGGCCGCCGCGTTGAGCGAGGACGTGACCGTGGTGTCGGTCAGTGCGGTCGATTTCCGCACCGGCTACCGGGCCGACCTGGCCGCGCTGCGCGACGTGGTCGGAGACCGGCTGCTGGTCGTCGACGGCATCCAGGGTTTCGGGGTGGTCGAGGAGCCCTGGGAGATCGCCGACATCCTGGTCGTCGGCGGGCAGAAGTGGCTGCGGGCGGGGTGGGGCACCGGGTTCGCGATGCTGTCCGACCGGGCGCTGGAGCGGATGGATCCGGTGCTCTCGGGCTGGACCGGTGCCCGTGATCCCGGCCTGTTCGACAACACGATCCATCCGCCCGACCGGACCGCGGCAGCCTGGTCGATCTCGAATCTGAGCCCGGTGACCTCCGGGGCGTTCGCCGCGGCCCTGGAGTTGGTGGAGGACACCGGTGTCGGCGCGATCGCCGCCACCATCGCAGAGCGCGTCGACGCACTGGAAGAGGTCCTGCTCTCGTGCGGGGCGCGGATCGTCTCCGAACGTGGCCGGCGTGCCGGGATTCTCGCGTTCGCGCTGCCCGACTGTCCGGCCGAGCAGACGGGGACCGCGCTGAGTGCCGCCGGAATCGCGGCCACCGTGCGGCCCGACCACATCCGGCTCTCCCCGCACGCGTCGACGTCCCCGGACGTCGCCGAACGGCTCCGGGCGGCGCTGAGGTCACTGGCCGCCCCGGGCAGGGCGGATTCGAGGCCGGCCCCGGCCGCGACGGGCGCCGCCACCCATGACGTGCTGGCGTCGTTGATCCCGGCCGTGCACGGATTGGCCGCGATGCTGGGCCCTGGCAACGAGGTGCTGCTGCACGACTTCTCGCGGTTGCCCGACTCGATCGCCGCGATCGCCGGCGATCTGACCCACCGCACCGTCGGCGGACCGATGACCGACCTCTTACTCGGCCTGATCCGGCGGGGGACCACCCAGGACCTCATCAACTACCGGACGAACAACCCCGACGGGCGCCCCATCCGTTCGTCGACCCTGTTCCTGCGCGACGCCGACGGGGTCGCCATCGGTTGCCTGTGCGTGAACAGCGAGCTATCGGAGGCGATTTCGGAGGACGTCCGACGCCGCGACGAGAGCTTCCCGCCGGACGTCGACAGCCTGCAGCGATTCCTGGTGGACCGGGCGATCGCGAAGGTCGGTGTGCAGCCGTCCGAGATGAAGAAGCAGCAGAAGGCCGCCGTGGTCCGTGAACTCGACGAGGCGGGGTTCTTCCTGATCCGGGATTCGGTCGACCACGTCGCCGGCCGACTCGACGTGACCCGGTACACGATCTACAACTACCTCAACGAGATTCGGGGCTGACCTCGGGGACGGGCAGGATGCCCTCGGGGTCGATCAGGGCGACCTGGTGACCGTCGAGGGTGAGCCGGCGGACGATCTCCAGCAGCATCCGACGGCCGACGTCGTCGATCGAGTACACCATCGTGAGATCCAGTGCCACCCGGTTCTCTGTGGGCGCGGTGTCGGTGACCTCGCGCACCACCCGCTCGGCGCCGGCGAAGCGAATCCCGCCCTGCAGTTCGATGACCCGGACCGCGTCGGGTCCCGCACCGGCGACGTGATTGGACCGCACGACCGCGCGGCCGGCGGCCGGAACCTCCATCACGTGCAGACCCATGTCGGACGAGAACCGGCCGAACAGGCCCACTCCGCGGACGCTGTTCCCGTGGGCGTCCAAACGTGGTGAGAACGTGGCGATCCCGAGCTGTCCGGGAAGCGCGCCGATCAGACCCCCGGCCACACCGCTCTTGGCCGGGATACCGACCTGGGTCGCCCAGTCGCCGGCGGCGTCATACATTCCGCAGGTGGACATCACACTGAGCACCTGGCGCACCACGGGCTCGGGCACCACGCGTTCACCGGAGAGCGGATTGACTCCGTGGTTCGCCAGCGTCGCGGCCATCACCGCCAGGTCGAGCGTCGTGACGAGCAGGGAGCACTGGCGGGTGTAGCCCTCGACGACGGTGGCGGGGTCCTCGGTGAGCACGCCGTAGCTGCGGAGCATGTGGGCGATGGCCAGGTTGCGGTGGGCGTGCTCCATCTCCGAGGCGCACACCGATTCATCGACTGTCAGGCGGCGGCCGGCGAACGCCGAAAGGCCGTCCACCACACGCTGCAACCGTTCCGCCGCGTCCAGCCCCACGGGCCCGGCGAGTGAGTGCGTGGTGATGGCGCCTGCGTTGATCATCGGGTTGAGCGGACGCCCGGAGCCGCCTTCGAGCGAGATCTCGTTGAAGGCCTCACCGGACGGTTCGACGCCGACCTTGGCCAGCACCGGGTCGAAGCCGCGATCGGCGAGCGCCAGTGCGTAGGCGAACGGCTTGGAGATCGATTGGATCGTGAACTCGATATTGACGTCTCCGGCGCCGTAGACCGCTCCGTCGACCATCGCGAAGGCGGCGCCGAGCCGCTCGGGGTCCGCCGTCGCCAGTTCGGGAATGTAGTCCGCCGGTGCCCCCGAGGTGTCCGACGCGATGTCGCCGAGTGTTTCGGTCAGGTAGTCAGGAATCGGTGACCGCATGCCCCTCCTCACGCACAGTGCGGCTGACGAGGGCGAGGTCGGCTTTCGTCGGCCGGCGGAATCGGCCGCCGTCGGCGAGGAACTCACCGCCGTGCCTCTTCAGGTGGCGGGCGAACAGCGGGCACACCGGGACGACGGTGAGGTTCTTGCCGATGCTGTCGGCCAGCGCCGCGCGCAGCAGCAGACCCGCCAGACCCCGCCCGCTGAACTCCTCGTCGACCTCGGTGTGGAAGAAGATGCGCTCACCGGCCGTGTCGGGGGGATCGACGAATTCAGCACGGCCGGGCCGTGTTCCGTCGGCCAGGCGTAGGACGTAAGCGCTGACCGGTGGTGATTCGTCGAGGTCCACCGTCACCTGTGCACCGGTGCTGTCGGTCGATTGTCGGGTCATCGCTTCAACTCCTCTTCGTTGATCGGGCCCCACATGTTGATCGTGGCGATGTCGACTTCCCAGGTGCGCGGATACTGCGGATACTGCTCGTGCCAGGGACGGGGCTCGAAGTAACCCTTGGACTCGTCGTGGATGACGTCGAGTTGGGTGAACAGTTCGACGGTGTTGCCGTCGGGGTCCCGGTGGTAGGTGAACAGATTGTGGCCCGGACCGTGACGGCCCGGCCCCCAGTGCAACCGGAAGTCGTTCTTCGCCAGATGGTCGACCATGGCGATCAGATGATTGGGATCGCGCATCTCGTAGGCGATGTGGTGCATGCCCGTCCTGGCGGTGCTGCGCAGGAAGTTGGCGGCGTGGTGGTCGGCGTTGCACCGCAGGAAAACGAAGAAGTCGCCGATGGTGTCCGACCATCTGAAGCCCAGCAGGTCCTGATAGAAGCTCTGCAGTTGTTCGAGTTCGGCAGTGAACGCGGCGACGTGACCGAGCTTGGCCGGACGCAGGATCGACCGTCCGTCGACACCGCTGGGTGACTGGCTCTCGAACAGATGTAGTTCGGCGCCGGTGGAGGGTTCACTCATGACGACCACATCCGGAGTTCCCGGCGCGACGTCGGATCGGCGCTCGGTCTGGTAGCCGGCGTCGTGCAGCCGGCGGTGGGCGTCGGCGACCGAACCCCACACCTCGTAGCCGACCGCCGACCGCGCGCGGGCCTGTTCGGCCTTGCGGAGGATGACGCAGTGGTGATCGGCGCCGGTGGTCAGATACGCGTAGTCGTCGGCCTGTTCGACGACTTCGAAGTCGAGGACCTCGGTGTAGTACCACGTCATCCGCTGCACGTCGGGCGTGTCGAACGTGACGTAGCCGAGTTTGGACACCGGAGCTGCGGGTTCGGCCGCGGAGTTCGCGGGCGGTGTTTCAGCGCTCATTTCGGTGCCTTTCTCGCCACGGCAGGGTCATGACGGGGGTTCGGTGAGCAGCGCGACACGACCAACCCCGGCGTCGGATTCGACGTACTCGTGCGCGCGGGAGGCCTCCGACATCGCGAAGGTGCGGTCAACGACGCTGCGGAAACCTGCGGCGGCCTCCTTCCACACCCGGTCGGCCGCGGCCAGGTTGCCGGTGCGGACACCGATGACCCGCTGCCCGAGCGTGTAGAGCCGCTGCAGGTCCACGGGGACGGTCCGGCCGATGAACGCGCCCGAGGACACCATGGCGCCGCCGATGGCGAGGGCGTCCATTCCGTTGGCCCACACGCGCGGGTCGCCGAGGTTGTCGATGACGAGGTCGGCGCCGTGGCCGTCGAATGCGGCGCGGGCGTCGGCGGCGAAGGTCGGGGAGGCCCCCTCGAGAACGGTGTCGAAACCGAGTGCCCGCAGCCTGGCGCGCTTGTGTTCACTGCGTGAGGTGACGATCACCCGTGCGCCGAGATGGCGCGCCAGCAGTGCGGTGGTGGATCCCAGCGCCGAGGAGGCTCCCTGGACGATCACCCGGTGCCCGGGTTCGAGTCCCGCCCTGGTGAACTGGTTCATCGCCACCGCGCCGGCAAGTGCAAGCGCGACCGCGTCGGCTGGGCTGATGTCATCGGGCACGGCCGACACATTGGTGGCGGGTACCGCGATGTAGTCGCAGTAGGCGCCGGGCAGGTGGGTGCCGATGATCCGGCCGGTCGGCGACAACTCGGGGTGGCCCGCGGCGACGAACGGGCAGGCGGGGTCGGTGACGAGCGGAAACGTCGCCACCCGGTCGCCGGGTGCCACCCCGGTCACGGTGTCTCCCACCGCCGCGACCACACCCACATGTTCGGCGCCCAGCACGTGCGGGAACGTGTACTTCGCATACGGGTGGCGGCCGGACCGCGCCACGACGTCGAGAAGCCGCCCGACGCTCACGGCGGCGACACGGAGCAGAACCTCACCGGGACCTGGCCTGGGGGTGGGTATTTCGTCGACGCGCAGCACGTCGGGACCGCCGAATTCGTGGAAGGTGACCGCCCGCATCGTCGCGGGTATCGACGCCGCCGGCGTGGGCCAGCCCGGGACCGCAGTGTCTGCCGCGGGCCTCACTTGGCGACCACCTTGTTCGAGATGCGCCCGACGCCTTCGATTTCCACGGTGATCACGTCGTCGGGGCGCAGAAAGTCATTGCGCGGCATGCCGACGCCGGCGGGAGTTCCGGTGAGGAGGACATCACCAGGCTCCAGGGTCATCACGCGGCTGGCGGCAGCGACGAGGCCGTTGACGGACACCACCATCTGCGCGGTGGTGGAGTCTTGTTTGACGTGGCCGTTGACGTCGAGACGGATCTTGAGCGACTGGGGATCGGGGACGAGCCAGGCGGGAACCAGGCCTGGGCCGAGCGGGCAGAATCCGTCCTGGCTCTTGTGGGCGAGCCAGTCCCATTCGAACGGCGCGGCCACCGCGTTGCTTCGGTGGAAGGACCCACGGTCTGAGATGTCGTTGGCCACAGCGTATCCGGCGATCACGTCGACCGCGTCGGCGATGTCGACGTCGCGGCACCGGTTGCCGATCACCACGGCCAGCTCCGCTTCCCAATCAACCTGCGAGCGCGCGTCGTCGAAAACCGCGACCGTGGCGCTCGGACCGATGATCGTGGTGGTCGGCGCCTTGAGGAAGAAGAACGGATCGGCCGATGCATCCGGTCGATCGACCCCCATCTCGTCGGCATGATCGTAGTAGTTCGCGCCTGCGCAGATCACCTTACCGGGATAGGTCAGCGGCGGCACCAGATCCCCGTCGACGGGGGTCAGGGCGCCCAGATCGATTGTGCGCAGGGCTTCGGACCAGTGGTCCCACTCGTGAAGCAGTTCCATGACGGTGCGGTCGGCCAGGGTGCGCGGCGCGGCCAGGAGGGCACCGTCGGCGAGGATTCCGGTCGCGACACCGCGTGCGGTGCGGTACTGCGCGAGTGCCCAGACGGCGTCGGCCATGCGGTGGTTCTCCCTGCGTCGTTGCCCTCGACCTTACGATGCGATTCACGATAAAACAATAAATATCGATATTACGTTGACAGATCGACGGAATGCTGTTTGGCTGGCCGCACCGACACCGGCTGTGGAGAACCGCGGTGTGCCGCTCCGTCCGCTGAATGGGTTTGGACGACAACTGCAGTGGCGGTTCACGTGGTCCCGGGTGTGGGCTGATCGCGCAATCACTGAAGGAGAATTCCCATGCCCAACACCGGTCTCGACGCCCTACTGCGTCCGCAGGACAGCATCGTCGTGCTGATCGACCACCAGCCCTACCAGTTCACCAACCTCAACAGCCATGACCCGGCGGTGATCGTAAACAACGTGGTGGGACTGGCGAAGGGGGCGAAAGCCTTTGACGTGCCGACGATTCTGACCACCGTGCTCGAGGAGCGCGGCGGCTACCTGATCAAGCAACTGCAGGATGTCTTCCCCGACCAGAAGCCGATCGACCGGACCTTCATCAACACCTGGGAGGACGAGAAGGTCGTCGACATCGTCAAGGCGAGCGGCCGCAAGCAGCTCATTCTCGCCGCGCTGTGGACCGAGGTGTGTCTGGCGATGCCGACGATCCAGGCCCTCGCCGAGGGCTACGACGTCTTCATCGTCACCGACGCCTCCGGCGGCGTGTCCGCCGAATCCCACGACATGGCGGTGCGACGCATGGTCGCCGCAGGCGCGGTCCCGATCACCTGGCTCGCGGTGCTGTCGGAGTGGCAACGGGACTGGGCGCGTGAGGAGACCGCGGCCGGCTTCACCGACGTCATCCTGGAGCACGGCGGCGGCAGCGGCATCGCCTACGCGTGGGAGACGCAGCTTCTCACTGCCCGCGACCGCGCGGACGTCTGAGTGTCCGACATTTCGGCGCCGATCCGTATCGGGTACTGCATGCCGCTGACCGGCCCGGTGGCCGGCAACGCCCGGTCGGCGCGGCTTGCCCATGACATCTGGTTGGCGGACGTCAACCGCGGCGGCGGGCTGCTGGGCCGCCCCGTGGAACTGCTCTGCTACGACGACCAGGGCGACGCCTCACAGGTTCCCGGGCTCTACCGGCGTCTGCTCGACGACGACGGCGTCGATCTCGTCATCGGCGGGTACGGCACCAACACGTTGCTTCCGGCGATGCCGGTGATCATGGAGCGACAGCGCTTCTTCGTCGGCTTGATGGGACTGGGGGTCAACAACGAACTCGGCTACCCGAACTACTTCGCGATGATCCCCACCGGACCCGATCCCAATGCCGCACTCACCGAAGGGTTCTTCGCCCTCGCCGCCGAACAGCAGGCGCGGACGACCACCGCAGCGCTGCTGTCCGCCGACGCCGAGTTCTCGCGTAACCCCGTGCTCGGCGCCAGGGCCAACGCGCAGAAGTACGGCATCGAGATCGTGCACGAGGCCACGTATCCATTGGACACCGAGGATTTCGGGCCCGTCCTCGATGCTGTCGCGGACAGCCGTTGCGACGTCCTGTTCCTCTGCTCCTACCTCGACGACTCGATCCGGCTGGTGCGCGCCATCAGCGCCCACCGGTTCCGCCCGAAGATGGTCGGGGGCGCGATGATCGGCCCGCAGAACGCCGAAGTGCGCGCCGCGCTGGGGCCGCTGCTCAACGGGTTCGTCAACTACGAGTACTGGGTGCCCGGACCCGCCATGACGTTCCCCGGTGTCGAGAAGATGCTCGCCACCTACCAGAATCGCGCCACCGACGCCGGCGTCGACGTCCTGGGGCACTACATGGCGCCGCCGGCGTACGCGCAGATGCAGGTGCTCGCCCGGGCCGTCGAAGCGACCGGAGGCATCGACGACGCCGCTCTCTCCGAGTACGCGCGAGCCGCGACCTTTCACACCGTGATGGGCGACGTCAGGTTCGGCGCCAACGGGGAGTGGGCGCAGCCGAGGGTCCTGCAGGTCCAGTTCCGGGGCATCTCCGGCCACGACGCCGCCCAGTTCCGTGACGGCTCCCGGCAGGTGGTGGTGGCGCCGCGCAATGTCAGTTCCGGCGACCTCGACTTCCCTTACGCTGAAGCCGTCCCATCGAAAGGCTGACATGACCCTTTCCACACCGGGCGGCGGATGGCCGTCCCTGCGCGTTGACGAGTGGGAGTCGACGCGCAGATCGTTGCACATGTGGACCCAGATCGTGGGCAAGGTGCGGCTGGCGCATGCGCCGCTGCTGAACCACTGGTGGCAGGTACCGCTGTACGTCTCGCCGCGAGGGTTGACCACGTCGGCCATCCCGGTGGGCACCCGGCTTTTCGACATGGAGTTCGACTTCCTGGACCACACACTGTCGGTGCGGGTGAGCGACGGCGGCTCCGACCGTGTGGACCTACGCGACCGATCCGTGGCGCAGTTCCACGACGAGACGTTGGCTTTGCTCGACCGCCTGGGCGTCGCGACGCGAATCACCAAGCGGCCCAATGAGGTTGATCCTGCGATTCCGTTCGCCGAGGACGAGCACGTCGGCTACGATCCCGCCGCAGCCCACGCGTTCTGGCAGCAACTCGTGCAGGCCGACCGGGTGATCGGGCAGTTCCGTTCCCGGTTCGCCGGCAAAGTCAGTCCGGTGCACTTCTTCTGGGGATCCTTCGATCTGGCCTGCAGTCGGTTCTCCGGCCGGCCCGCGCCCCGCCATCCCGGAGGCGCACCGAACTGTGCCGACTGGGTGATGGTCGAGGGCTATTCCCACGAGCTGAGCAGTTGCGGGTTCTGGCCGGGAGGTGGGGACGAAGGGGCGTTCTACTCCTACGCGTACCCCGAACCGGAAGGCTACGCCGACTTCGCCGGCCGTCCCGAGGGTGTCTTCTACCACCAGGAGTTGCGCCAGTACCTTCTTCCGTACGAAACAGCCCGGGCGGCAGAGGATCCGGATCAGTGTGTGCTGGACTTCCTTGAGTTCACCTACGGTGCGGCCGCGGAGCTGGCGGGATGGGACCGTGAGGCGCTGGAGGTCGACCCCGGCCGCCGCGCCGGTTGAGGTCGCCGACCGCGTCAGCCCTGGAAGCCCTCGACGCCGTGTTCGGTCGCGTACGCGATGAGCTCGCGAGGCGCCCTCTCGATGTGTTCGGTCAGCAGTGCGACCGCGGCGTCGACGTCCCGGGCCAGGGCCAGGTCTTTGAGCTTGTCGTGTTCGATCGCGAAGTCGTGCGGATGCCCGTCGGCCAGCACCAGGTACCACCGCCGGTAGAGCTCGGCATTGTCACGCATCGCTTGCGTGACCCGGTCCATCCAGGGGTTCTTGCATCCGGCCAGCAGAGCGCGGTGGAACTCGCGGTGGCGGACGTTCCATTCCTCGTTGACGGTCCGGTCCTCAGCAAAGAACGGTGTCTGATCCAGCAGGTGATGCGAGGTCAGGATGCCCGCCTCCCAGTGCACGTCCCCGCGCTGGATGGCCAGCCGCAGCGCCGCGGTCTCCACCTGGACCCGCGTCTCGGTCAGACAGACGATGTCGTCGACCGACAATTCCCGCACCCTGAACCCGCGTTGCGGTGTCGCGACGACGAAGCCCTGTGCGGCAAGCCGGGTGAGCGCCTCGCGCACCACGGACTGACTCACGCCGAGACGTTCACCGATCGCGACCAGCAGAAGTTTCTGACCGGGGGCGAGCTGCCCGTTGAGCAATTCGGCCAGGAGGGTGTCGTACACCTCTGTGGTCCGCGTCATGGGGCGACAGCTCCTGCCCTCAAATGATGGTCGATGGCGCCAGTGTATCGAGATTACGGTGGAGTAACGCGATAGACGGCCGGTGTCGACGTCCGACCGGAAGAGCTTGCGGCGGTCAGGGCAGCACGACGATCTTGCCGCGCAGGTGCCCGGCACTGCTGGCCTCCAGCGCGGCAGCGGTCTCGTCCAGCGGGAAGGCGCGCCAGATGGGGACGGTGAGCGAACCCTTCGCGATCAGCGAGACGATCTCTCGCAGTGCCGGCCCCCGGTCGTCGCCGGTGCCGCCGGCGAAGATCTGAATCCCGGTCTCGGCGGCATCGAACGCGACCAGGGTCAGCACCCGCTCCGGGCCGCCGGCAAGTTCGATGGAGACCGGGATCTCGCCGCGGCCGGAGGCGTCAAGGACGGCGTCCACCCCGTCCGGTGCGATGGCGCGCACGCGGTCGAGCAGTCCGTCGCCATAGCTCACCGGCTCGGCGCCAATCGATTTCAGGTAGTCGAAGTTGTGTTCACCGGCCGTGCCGATCACCCGGACGCCTCGTGCGACGGCGAGCTGAACCGCGAACGTCCCCACCCCGCCGGCCGCGGCGTGGATGAGCAGGGTCTCACCCTCGTGGACCTGGAGACGGTTCAGTACGGTCCATGCCGTGCCGCCTGCGCCGGCCACACTGCCGGCGACCTCCCAGCCGATCTCGGCGGGTTTGGCGATCAGGTTGGCCGAATCCGCCAGTGCGTACTCGGAAATCGCGGGGGACAGGGAACTTCCCATGACCTCGTCGCCCACCTGGAACGCGGTGACGCCGGTGCCGACCTGGTCGACGACCCCGGCCACATCGGACCCGAGCCCGGCCGGCAGGTCCAGGGGCATCATCTCCTGCATGAAACCCTGCATGATCTTCGAGTCGATCGGGTTGACGCCTGCTGCCCGCACCGCGATGCGCACCTGTCCCGGCCCGGCGTCCGGCGCCGGCTCGTCGACGACCCGGAGCACCTCGGTACCGCCGTATTCGGAGAACTGAACTGTCCGTGCCATCTACTCATCTTCCTGGTGTTGTGCGGGGATCACGCCGAATCGGGCAGGGTGAGCGTGTCTGTCGTGATGGCCGGCATGCTCAGTCTTCTCGGTGGGTGGGAAAGCGAAGGGGCCGAACCTCATTCATGCGTTCGTTCCTCCCGGCATGGCCGTGCGTGTCACGACTCGCTTCCCCAACCTAGCACCTCTCCACGATATTCGCGGCTAATATCGATATTTATCTCCGGCATTCTTGGCCGCTGCGTCGCAGCATCGGGGATACGTAGCGTGTCGGGATGACCTCACGGAGCCTCGATCTGATGTCGCATCCGCTTACCGCCGAGCTGTTCTCCGGACTCGCGGAACTCGAGGACACCGGCCGCGGCTGGCTTCCGCACCGTCTGCCGCGCGCCGCGCGTGCGCAATGTGACGATCCACAGCTGTTGAGTGCGCAAGCGCAGCCCTCGGGCGTGCGGCTGGCAGTGCGCACCGCCGCGACCGTGATCGAACTCGACCTCCTGCGCACGCGGGTGGTGCTGACAGGTGTGCCGCCACGTGCCGACGGTGTCGTGGATCTGCTGATCGACAATCGGCGGGTTCGGCACGCGGCGGTGTTCGGCGGTGACCTGGTGCGTATCGATCCGTCCACAGGCGCGAGCGAGACAGAGTCGGGCGGGGCGGCGACGTTGCGCTTCGACGGGCTGGCGTCGCACGACAAGACGCTCGAGCTGTGGTTGCCGCATTACGAGCGAACAGAACTGGTCGGCGTGCGCACCGACGCACCGATCGAGCCCGTGTCGGCCGGCCGGCCCACCTGGGTTCACCACGGCAGCTCGATCAGTCAGGGCTCCAATGCGGACACCCCCAGCACCACCTGGCCCGCGTTGGCGGCCGCGGCGGGGAACCTCGATCTGGTGAACCTGGGGTTTTCCGGCAGCGCCATGCTGGATCCGTTCGTGGCCAGGGTGATTCGCGATCGTCCCGCCGATCTGATCAGCGTGAAGATCGGCATCAACCTGGTGAACTCGGATCTGATGCGCAAGCGCGCGTTCGGCCCCGCCGTGCACGGGTTCCTCGACACCATCCGCGACGGGCACCCGACAACGCCACTCATCGTCATCGGACCACTGCACTGCCCGATCCACGAGTCCACCCCGGGACCGGGGAGTTTCGATGTCGAAGCACTGGCGGCGGGCGTGGTGCGCTTCGTCGCGGTGGGGGACCCGGCGATGCCGTCGTGCCGAACGCGGGACTGCGTCGTCTGACCCTGCGCGGCATCCGTGAGCAGCTCGCCGAGATCGTGGGAAAGCGACAGGCCGACGATCCGCACCTGTCCTACGTCGACGGTCTCGACCTGTACGGACCGGGCGACGAGGCGACGCATCCGCTGCCCGACAACCTGCACCCCGATGCCGCCACTCACCGCCTCATCGCGCAGCGATTCGTCGCGCTCACCGCTCACAGCCGGCAGGTCGCGCCCTCGTCCGGCAACACCAGATCGACCAGGTAATCGGCGGCGATGTCGTTGACGCACTGGTTCGTTCCGGCCGTCACGATGGTGTGTCCCTCACCTTCCACCGTGAGCAGCGCACTGCCCAAAGTCTGTGCCAGCCGGATGCCCCCGGCATGCGGGGTGGTCGGGTCGCCCGTGATCGACACCACGAGCGTCGGGGGAAGGCCGTCGATATCGGTGGCATAGGGGAAGCCGAGCGTCGGTTCGGCCGGCCAGTGCTCGCACCCGTCGCGGGCGCCGGTCAGGACGACCCCGGGATCCATGAACGGTGCCGCTTCGAAGATGCGGGCGCGCAACGTGTTCCCGTCACGCTCGCTGAGCCGCTCCTCGTCCATGCAGTTGGTGGCGTAGAGCGCCTCGGTGAAATTGGTCCAGTTGCCCTCGGCGTCGCGCAGCGCGAAGTCGTAACCGAGTTGCCGCAGTTCGTCACCGCGTCCCTGCTGCTGCACCTGCGCGATCCCGGCGATGACGCGGGGCCAGGCCGCCTCGGAGTACAGCCCGGAGATCACCCCGCCGACGGCGCCGTCGAAGTCGAGCTCGGAGTCCAGCGCCGGTATCGCCGCGGCGTAGAGCGGACGCACGATCTCGTGGAACCTGTCGGTGGCCGCGGCCGGGTCGGTGCCCAGCGGGCAGCCGGGCCGGGTGGCGCAGAACGCGGCCATCTGCTCGAAGGAACGCTGGAACCCGGAGAAGGCGCCCACGCGGCGCTCGAAGGTCCGCTGGCTGGGGTCGATGGCCCCGTCGAGCACCATCGCGCGGACGTTACGGGGGAACTGCTCGGCGTAGACCGCGCCCAGTCGCGTCCCGTAACTCTGGCCCAGGAACGTCAACCGCTCGTCACCGAGCACCGCCCGCAGCACGTCCATGTCGCGCGCGGTGTTGCGGGTGCCCAGGCCGGCGAGGACGTCAGCGCCGCCCGAACCTTGCGCGCACCGTTCGAAGACGTGCCTGGTGTCCTCCGCTGTCCACTGCACGGTCGTGCCCTGGGTGGTCAGCACGATGTCACCCCGGTCGGCCTCGGCATCGGTGAAGCAGTCGACCGCCGGCTCCGAGGCGCCGACACCGCGCGTGTCGAAACCGACGAGATCGAACCGGTCGGTGACCCGGCTTCCCGGCAACGACAGCGCCGTCGCGGCGGCGGCGAACAAGCCCGACCCGCCGGGCCCACCCGGATTGATCACCAGCGAACCGACGGCCTCACCGACGGCGGGCACCCGCATCACGGCGAGGCGCACGGTGTCGCCGTGGGGCTCCCGGTAATCGAGCGGAACCTCGAGATAGCCGCACTGTGCCGTCGTCGCCCGGTCGAAGACCGCAGTCTCGATGGAGGTGGTGGCGTAACCGCCGCACGGTTCCCACGCGATCTGCTGGCTGTGGAACCGTCCGAGACCGGAGGGCGTCGACGTCGTGGAAGTGCCTGTGCCGCAGGCGGTCAGCGTGGCCGTGAGCATCAGCAGCAACAGGCGGGAAGTGTTCACGTTCCCAGGATGGGAGTGGGCCTGCCGCGCCGCCAGTGACGCCACGTCATGTGCTTCACAGCCAGTCGTGTTCGCGGGCGTACCGGGCCGCTTCGTGGCGGGTGCGGGTCTGGGTCTTCTGCATGGCGCTGGACAGATAGTTGCGCACCGTGCCCTGCGCCAGGTGCAGTTGTGCGGCGATCTCGGCCACCGAGTAGCCCTGGCTGGTCACGCGCAGCACGTCGATCTCGCGGTCGGTCAGCGGGCAGTCGTCGACGATCGCCGCGGCCGAGACGTCCTGATCGATCCATCGGCGGCCCTCGTGCAGCGCGGCGATGATCGCCGCGAGATGTGCGGGTTCGGCGGATTTACTGGCGAACCCCTGGATTCCGAGTTTCAACGCGCTGCGCAGCACCCCCGGCCGGGCGTGCCGGGTGAGCATCAGGATCCGCTGGTCGGGCAACACCCGGCGGATCTGGGCGACCGCCGCCAGGCCGTCCACCCCGGGCATCTCGAGGTCGATCACCAGCACGTCGGGCTGGTGGGACAGCGTGGCTCGGACCGCGTCGGCCCCGTCGACGGCCTCCGCGACCACCGTGATGTCGCCTTCGAGGGGCAGCAGTGAGGCGAGCGCCTTGCGCAGCAGCACCTCGTCGTCGGCGAGTACCACGGTGGTCACGAAGCTTGCTCCGGAAACGTTGCCGCCGTATGGAAGTGGCCGTTGTCCAATGCCGCGGTCAGTTCGCCACCGCGATCCGCCACCCGTTGGGCCAGCGCGGCGAGCCCGTGCAACTCCGGTAGCACCGCCTCGCTGACGCCGTTGTTGACGACGGTGAGACTGTGCGAGGTCAGCACGATCTGCGCGCGGGTGGCCCGGGAGTGCCGCAGGATGTTGGTGGTGGTCTCCCGCAACACCTGTGCCAGAAGGTCGATGGCGGGGGAGGTGACCTCGGCGCACCGGTCGACCTGCACGTCGATACCCGCCGCTTCGAGCAGATTGCGTGCGTTCTCCAGCTCCACGGACAGGTTCAGCCGCCGCTGCCCGTAGGCCAGTTCTTTGGTCCGGGCGATGGTGTCGGCGATCAGATCGTGGATCTCGCACAGTTCCTGCTCGGCGCGCGCGGCGTCCCGGTGGATCAGCTTCTGCGCCAACGCGATCTTGAGCTTGGCCACGTGCAGCGTGTGTCCCTGGATATCGTGCAGGTCACTGGCGAAGCGCACCCGTTCCCGCGCCACCGCCAACTCCGCATCCCGTTCGCGGGTTTCCTCGAGTTCGGCCACGACGTCGTAGAAACGCCTGTTGGGGAACATCAGACCGGTCACCGTGGCGGTGACACCGGTCGGGACGATGACGTCGGCGATCAGCTCGCCGGTACCGGCCTGCGGTGTGGTCGCCACCGCCAGCACTCCCACCGCGGCCACATAGCCCACCAGGCCGAACGCCGCGAGTGCGCGGTGGCGGGGAAGTGTCGGGACGATCAGGCTTCCCACCATGGTGATGGCGAAGAACGCCCCCTGCTCCACGCTGTCGATCAGCAGAGCGCCGAACGGCCACACCGCCGCCGCCACGGCAAGACAGGGCAGCGCGACAGGGGCCAGCGCGTCGGCGGTCCACCGCTCGAACGCCAGCAGCGCCGCAGCCACCCCCAGCCCCAGCACCACCGCCTGCTGCCAGGTCTGCGCCTGCCTGGCGATCAGGAATGCCCCGACCGCGGCGAAACCGGGCAGGAAGAACATCAGGTTGAGAGTGCGGAACCTACGGCGTGCCGCCGCGGGCCTGGGAGACGAGAACAGCTGCGGCGCAGAACTATCGGGGTGCGTTGTCACGGTCGGTTTCACCTGTACGACGAATGAGGCCACTACTCATCATCGGCTCCCGGCGCCCGAGCCGGTAGTGACGCAGCGTCACAAGCAACGCGCCGTAATGTCACTCCGATGAAATGACGCTACCAGCCTGGCGCGGCGGGCCGGTCGGCGCTGGAATGGGCGCATGCCTTCGAGTCCCGTCATCGATGTCGATTCATTGAACCTGGTGTACGGCAATTTCCATGCGGTCAAGGACGTTTCGTTCCACGTGCGGCCGGGCGAACTCTACGCGCTCCTGGGCACCAACGGGGCAGGCAAGACGTCGACCCTGGAGGTCGTCGAAGGGCACCGCGGTCCGTCCTCGGGCACCGTCCGGATTTTCGGAGAGAACCCCGCAAACCGGCGTGCGGTGCGCCCCCGGGTGGGGATCATGCTCCAGGAGAGCGGTTTCTCCCCGGATCTGACCGTCGCGGAATCCGTTCGGCTGATCGGACGGCTCACCGGCCGCTCGGACTCCGCCGAGCGGGTGCTGGACGTCGTCGACCTCACCGCAAAATCCGAGGTCAGGGTGTCTCAACTGTCCGGCGGTGAGAAACGGCGCCTCGACTTCGCCACCGCGGTGTACGGCAGGCCGGAGTTGATCTTCCTCGACGAACCGACGACGGGCCTGGACATCCACTCGCGGGACGCGCTGTGGGACGCGGTGCACCGACTCCGTTCCGACGGCGCCACCATCGTGCTCACGACGCACTATCTGGAAGAGGCCCAGCAGCGGGCCGACCGGATCGGCCTGATGCACCGCGGAGTTCTGCACCGCGAGGGAACAGTCGCCGAGCTCACCCGCGCCCTGCCGGCGGTCATCCGGTTCTCACTCGCCCACGACGCTCCCGCACCGCCGCGCGCAGCGACCGGCAGAGCGGACGGAACCTACGTCATCGAGACGTTCACCCTGCAGGCCGACCTGAAGGACCTTCTCGACTGGGCGGGCGCGCACCGGATCGAACTCGTCGGGCTCTCCGCCGCTCCCACCCGGCTCGACGACGTCTTCCGCGCCATCGGTGCGGGCGCCCAGTGACCACCGCAGAAGGGGTTCCCATGCTCACCATCGCCGGAAGCGAACTGCGACAACTCCTCCGCAACCGCGCCGTGCTGATCACCAGCTTCCTGATGCCCGTGGCGGCCAGTGCGTTCTTCATCCATTACCGCGACCTGTTCGCGTCGATCGGCAGCCTCGGATACATCAGCGCGGTCATCGTCTTCACCATCGGTGCGTTCACCCTGTACGCCGCGACGGTGACCACCCTGGCCGCTCGCCGGCAGAGTCTGTTCCTCAAGCGGCTGCGCTCGACCGCGGCCGGCGACCCGGCGATTCTCGGGGGGCTGATGCTGCCGCTGGCCGCGATCTCGCTGTTCCAGGTGGCCGTCATCCTGGCGGTGTTCGCCGCGATCAGCGGCGCGCCGTCGAACGTACCGCTGCTGGTGGGGGCCGTGGCCTCGACGTGGGCGATGATGCTCGTCCTGGGCATGGCCACCGCGGGGGTCACCCGGTCACCCGAACACGCGCAGGTCACCACATTGCCGTTGAGCCTGGGAATCATCGCCGTGGCGAGTTGGGTTGGCATCACCGGAACCGAGAACATGGCGGTGCTCAAGCGGCTGCTGCCGGGAGGTTCCGCCACCGAGATGATCCTCGACGCGTGGAACGGAGGCGTGCCGGTGACGGAATCCGCGCTGCTGCTGGTGCCGACGCTGTCCTGGGCGGCGGTGGCGACCGTGCTGGCCTCGAGGCTGTTCCGCTGGGAGCCGCGACGATGACGCGCCGGCGGTGGATCCTGTCCGCGATCGTGGCGATCCTCGTCGCCGCCACGGGACTCGGCACTGCCGCTGTCCAGTTGGGCCTGCCCTGGTGGATGCAGGACGGCGACCGCAACCACGTGTACACCCTCGACGGCGACCGCCAGCGCTATCAAGTGCACCTGCCGCCCCAGTACGACGGCACCACCAGACTCCCGGTGGTGATGGCCATCCACGGCTGCGGGATGACCGGATTCGGGTGGAACTCGATGAAAGCCACGACGCAGTTCAACAGCGTCGCCGACCGGGAGGCGTTCATCGTCGTCTACCCGACCCAGCGGATGTTCCAGAACAAGCTCAACTGCTGGAACTCCGGCGACCCCCGGCAGCAGCACCGGTATACGGGAGAACCCGCTCTGCTCGCCGGCGTGGCCCGGCAGGTCGTCGCGGACTACCACGCGGATCCGGATCAGGTGCACGTCGTCGGGGCCTCCTCCGGCGCGGGCACCGCGGTGATCCTCGGGACGACCCATCCCGACGTGTTCGCCACCGTCGTGTCGGTCGCCGGCGGCGAATACGGTTTGAACCAGGTCGATCCCGAGAATCCCGACGCCACCCCGCCGGTGTACACCGCCCGCCAGGCGTGGGCCCAGATGGGGGAGCGGGCCCGGCAGGTGCCGCTGCTCGTCATCCAGGGGGACACCGACGACGTGGTGCCAGCCCCGGTGGCCACGCGGCTTGTCGCACACTGGACGGCGGTGAACGATCTGGTGGACGACGGCCTGTTGAACGACAGCCTGGGCCTGGTCGAAGAATCCGAGACCGTGCCGGCAAGCTCGGGCCGGCGTGCCTACACCCGAAGCGCTCTGTCGACATCGCGGGGTGAAACACTGGTCGAGTCGTACCTCGTCGAGGGTATGGGCCACGCCTACCCGGGCCCGGCGGGCCAGGGCCTGTTCACCGACCGGACCGGCCCGGCCGCCAGCGATCTCGCGTGGGAATTCGCGAGACGTCATCCGATGCGCTAGCCGACGATCCGGTACCGGCGTTCCGGCCGGCCCACCCCGTACTGCAGCCGAAGCTCCAGCGCGCCGACGCTCAGATAGTGCTCCAGATAGCGTCGCGCACTGACCCGTGAGATCCCGACCAGGTCAGCGCATTCGGCGGCCGACACTTCGCCGGCGTCGCGCACGGCAGCCAGCACCAGTTCGCCGGTCTCGGCGCCGAGGCCCTTGGGCAACACTTTGGCCGGTGCGGGTTGCGGCGCTCCGAACAGCGAGTCGATCAACGACTGGTCGGCCCCGCTCGCCGACAGCAGCGCGTCGGCCCGGGTGGCGTAGGCCTGCAGTTTGGTCTCCAGCTGGGGAAACTCGAACGGCTTGATCAGGTAGTCAGCTGCGCCGCCGTCGAGCGCACCGCGGACGGTGTCGAGCTCACGCGCCGCGGTGATCATGATGACGTCCACCCGGTCGCGTTCAGAACGCAAGCGCTGCAACACCTCCAGGCCGGTCATGTCGGGCAGGTACACATCGAGCAGGATCAGCGCCGGCCGTAGCTCCCTCGTCGCGGTCAGCGCCTCGGCGCCGCTGCGGGCGACGCCGACAGCGCGGAACCCGTGCACCCGGTCCACGAACCGGCGGTGGATCTCGGCGACCATGAAGTCGTCGTCGACGACCAGCACGTCACGCATGGTGCGACACCGCCTGCAGTCGCACCAGGAACCGGGCTCCGCCACCGGGCCCGTCGTCCACCTCGATCGTGCCGCCGTGCTGCGCGGTCACCAGGCGCACCAGCGCCAGGCCGATGCCGCGTCCCCCGGGAACCTCGGGCTTGGAGGTGACCCCGCGGGCGAAGATCGCCTCGCGAAGATGTTCGGGCACACCGGGTCCGGAGTCGAGCACCGAGATCGCCAACCCGTCGCGGTCATCGATGCACACCGTCACCTGCGCGTGCGGCGCACCCACCGACACGTCCACGGCGTTGTCGATCAGGTTGCCCAGCAAGGTGATCACGTCGGTCGCCAGCGCGGGGTCGAGCACCGCCAGATGCGACTGCGGGTCCAGGGACAGGGCGACGTCGCTCTCGGCGGCCAGCGACGTCTTGGCGATCAGCAGCGCCGCGACCGCCGGATCCGAGATGCGTTGGGTCACCGCGTCGCTGATCTCGGCGCGCCGCCGCGTCAAGGTCCCCACCAGATCACGCACGGCATCGTACTCGCCGAGCTGCACGAGACCGGAGATCGTGTGTAGCTGGTTGGCGAACTCGTGGGTCTGCGCCCGCAGGGTGTCGGTGACGCTCTTGTGGGACGACAACTGGCCTTGCAGCGCAGCGAGTTCGGTGCTGTCGCGCATCGTGATGACCGTGCCGATCCGGCGGCCCTGACTGGTGGCAGGCCGCCGGCTCAACGTCAGCACCCGCGTCCTGGTCGCGATCACCGTGTCGCCGGCGCCGCCGGAACCCTCGCCGTCCTCGGCGGCCGCCAGGAACGACACCACCGCCGGGTCGATCCCGGCGGTGCCCACCCGCAGCCCGACCGCGTCGTCGGGCACCCCGAGCAGGTCGCGCGCGCCGTCGTTGAGCAGGGTGATCTCGCCCTCGTTGTTCACCGCGATCACCCCTTCCCGGATGCTGTGCAGCAGGGCCTCGCGGTGGTCGGCCAGGCTGGCGATCTCGGCCACCTCCAGGCCCCGTGTGTGCCGCTTGATCCGGCGGGACAGCAGCCACGACGCGACCAGGCCCAGCGCCGCGCCCAGGCCCAGATAGAGCAGCAGGCCTTCACCGGCCCCGCTGAGCAGCGCCCAGATCGACGGGTAGGCCTCGCTCACCGACGCCACCGCCAGCACCTGCCCGTCGGTGGACAGGATCGGCACCTGGCCGACCAGGCTGTGCGTGGCGTCGATGTCGGCATCGCCGAACCAGGCGCGGCCTTCGTCGGCACGGCTGGGCCCCAGGTCGACCCGGGCACCGCCGCGCGACGGATCCGAGGACACCCGCACGGTGCCGTCGGGACCCAGGATCTCGGCCAGCGTGGCGCCGGACAACGCGACCGCGCGGTCCACCTCCGGCGCCAGCGTGCGCGCGACGAACGGGTCGGCCGGATGCTGTTCGGTGCGCTCGCGCACGATCGGCGTCGAGGCCATGTTCTCGGCGACGGCGATCATCCGCTGGCCCCGGACCTCACGGAACTCGCCCTCGGACTGGGCCACCGACACCCCGGCGACGGCGACGAGCACCACCGCGACGACCACCAGCTGGAACGCCAGGAACTGCCCGGCGAGGCTGCGTCCCCGCATCAGGCCGGCGGCCGCTGACCTCGTGTTCTTAATGACCACTATTTCCTTTGCGTTCACATAGGTGACGTAGGTCACTGTCGGGGTCCAGTATTGCTGAGCATCACCACTAAGTGATTGGGGACGACATGTTCGCACGGCGCCGGACGATCGTGGGCGTGGTCATCGCCATGATCGCCACGCTCTTGCTCTCGGCCTGCGGGGTCACCCGCGGGGAGGAGACCGGCCTGCACCGCCTGCGCATGATGGTGCCCAACAGCCCCGGCGGTGGATACGACCTCACCGCGCGCACCGCTGTCAAGATCATGGAGGACGAAGAGATCACCGGACGCGTCGAGGTGTTCAACGTCATCGGCGCCGGCGGCACCGTCGCGATGGCGCGCCTGATGAACGAACGCGGCAACGGCGACCTGATGATGATGATGGGGCTCGGCGTCGTCGGCGCGGTCTTCACCAACGGCTCCACCGCCCGCGCGTCCGACGCCACCGCGCTGGCCAAGATGGTCGAGGAACAGGAGGGCATCCTGGTTCCGGCCGACTCGCCGTTCAAGACGGTGCAGGACTTCATCGCCGCGTGGAAAGCCGATCCCGCCAAGGTCACCGTCGGCGGCGGTTCCAATCCCGGCGGCCCCGATCACCTGTTCCCGATGGAGACGGCCAAAGCCGCTGGCGTCGACCCGACGAAGGTCAACTTCATCTCCTACGACGGCGGTGGCGACCTGCTCACGGCATTGCTGGGCAACAAGATCGCTGCGGGTACGTCCGGCCTCGGTGAGTACGTCGACCAGATAGAGGCCGGTCAGGTGCGCGTGCTCGCGGTGTCCGGAGACGAGCGCGTCGAAGGTGTCGACGCACCGACGCTGAAGGAGTCCGGGATCGACCTGACCTTCACCAACTGGCGCGGAGTGCTTGCACCACCGGGCATTTCCGATGACGACCGCGCCGCGATGGTCAAGATCCTGGAAGAACTGCATGCCACCGATGCATGGAAGGAGGCGCTGGTGAAGAACGGATGGACGGACGCCTTCATGACCGGCCCGGAATTCGAGAGCTTCCTCGAAGAGCAGGACCAGCGCGTCGAATCGACGCTGACAGATCTGGGGCTGGTATGAGCACCGAGGTTGGAACCGACGAGAAGGTCACGCCCGATTACGCGCAGTACATCGTCTGCGCCGTCATGGTTCTGGTCGGCGCGTTCCTCGTCTACGACGCGCTGTCCATGCCGGGCGGCTACGCCGAGGTCGATCCTGTTGGGCCACGGTTCTTTCCGATCTTCATCGGGGCGGCCCTGCTGGTGATGGCCGTGGTTCTGGCCGTGGCCATCCCGCGGGGGCTGAAGGGTGAGGCCGACGCGGGCGAGGACATCGACCCCGACATGCCCAGCGACTGGCGCACCGTCGGACTCCTGGTCGGACTGTTCGTCCTGCTGATCGTGCTCGTCGAGCCGCTCGGCTGGACCATCGCGAGTGCGTTGTTCTTCGGCGGGTGCGCAACCGTGCTGGGCAGCAAGCACTACGTGCGCAACTTCGCCATCGGCGCGGTGCTGGGAATCGCCAGTTTCTACGCGTTCTACTCCGGGCTCGGGATTCCGCTGCCCGCAGGCATCTTGGACGGGATTCTGTAGATGGAGAACTTCAACTGGCTCCTTCAGGGGTTCGCCGAGGCGGCAACGCCGACAAATCTGATGTACGCCGTGATCGGCGTCCTGCTGGGTACCGCCGTCGGCGTGCTGCCGGGCATCGGCCCGGCGATGACGGTCGCGTTGCTGCTGCCGATCACCTACAACGTCAGCCCGAGCGCGGCGTTCATCATGTTCGCCGGCATCTTCTACGGCGGCATGTACGGCGGTTCGACGACGTCGATTCTGCTGAACACCCCGGGGGAGTCCTCGTCGGTGATCACCGCCTTAGAGGGCAACAAGATGGCCAAAGCCGGCCGAGCCGCGCAGGCGCTGGCCACGGCTGCCATCGGGTCGTTCGTCGCCGGTGCCATCGGTACCACGCTGCTGGCCGCGTTCGCGCCCGCGATCTCCCGGTTCGCGGTCACCCTCGGTGCGCCGTCCTACCTGGCGATCATGTTGTTCGCCCTCGTCGCGGTGACCGCGGTGCTGGGTTCGTCGAAGATGCGCGGCGTGATCTCGCTGCTTCTCGGCCTGGCGATCGGTGTCGTCGGCATCGACTCACTGACCGGTCAGCCGCGCGCCACCTTCGGTCTGCCGCTGCTGTCGGACGGCATCGACATCGTCGTCATCGCGGTGGCGGTGTTCGCCCTCGGTGAGGCGCTGTGGGTCGCCGCGCATCTGCGGCGGCGGCCGGTCCAGGTCATCCCGGTCGGCCGGCCGTGGATGGGCAAGGACGACTGGAAGCGTTCGTGGAAGCCGTGGCTGCGCGGCACCGCGTACGGGTTCCCGTTCGGTGCGCTGCCCGCCGGCGGCGCGGAGCTGCCGACCTTCCTGAGCTACATCACCGAGAAGAGGCTGAGCAAGCATCCCGAGGACTTCGGCAAGGGCGCCATCGAAGGTGTCGCGGGCCCCGAGGCGGCCAACAACGCCTCGGCCGCAGGCACATTGGTGCCCATGCTGTCGCTGGGTCTGCCGACCAACGCCACCGCCGCGGTGATGCTGACGGCGTTCGTGTCCTACGGCATCCAGCCCGGCCCCACACTGTTCGACAAGGAACCCCTGCTGATCTGGACGCTGATCGCCAGCTTGTTCATCGGCAACTTCCTGCTGCTCGCGCTGAATCTGCCGTTGGCGCCATTGTGGGCCAAACTGCTGCGCACGCCACGGCCCTACCTCTATGCGGGGATCCTGTTCTTCGCCACCCTCGGTGCGTTCGCGGTCAACCTGCAGCCGCTGGACCTGGTACTGCTGCTGATCTTCGGCTTGATGGGTCTGATGATGCGCCGCTTCGGACTTCCGGTGCTGCCGTTGATCATCGGGGTCATCCTGGGGCCGCGCATCGAACGTCAGCTGCGGCAGAGCCTTCAGCTCGGCGGCGGCGAGTGGGGCAGCCTGTTCACCGAACCCGTGGCGATCGTCACCTACGTGCTGATGGCGCTGCTGCTGCTGGCTCCGCTGGTGCTGCGGCTCATGCACCGCAGCGAGGAGACCCTGCTGATCGTCGAGGACGACAAGGACCAGAAAGCGAAGGCGTCGCACTCATGACCATCATCGTCGTCGGCTACACCGCGGACCCGTTCGGGCACGCCGCGCTCGAACACGGCATCGCCGAGGCCAACTTGCGCGGCGCGGGTCTGGTCGTGGTCAATGCGACCTCGGGGGAGTCCTACGTCGACACGCGGTTCGCCGGGGACGCCGAGACCCAGGACGTGCAGATGCGGCTCGACGAATGCGGCGTGGACTACGAACTTCTTCAGCCGGTCGGTGTCGACCCGGCCGACGAACTGCTGGACGTGGTGCGCCGCACGAACGCCGAGCTGCTCGTCGTCGGTATCCGGCACCGCAACCCGGTGGGCAAGCTGTTGCTCGGCAGCGTCGCGCAGAAGGTGATCCTGGAGTGCCCGAAACCGGTGCTCGCGGTCAAGCCTCCAGAGTCGTGATCAGCCGTGTGACACCCTGATTTCATGGGAAGGTACGCAGGCGTTTTCGGTCCGCACGCACCCGAGTCCACCTATGTCGGGCACGCTTATCCCGAGCAGCTCTTCGACACCGGCGAAGTCCGGCTGAACTACGCGGTCGCCGGTGACGCGTCCGCGTCGCCGCTGCTGCTGATCCCGGGCCAGACCGAATCGTGGTGGGGTTACGAGCCCGCGATGGGCCTGCTGGCCGAGCACTTCCACGTGCACGCCGTGGACCTGCGCGGGCAGGGCCGTTCCACGCGCACCCCGCGCCGGTACACCCTGGACAACATCGGCAACGATCTGGTCCGCTTCCTCGACGGGGTGATCGGCAGGCCCGCCTTCGTCAGCGGGTTGTCGTCGGGCGGGCTGCTCAGCGCGTGGCTGTCGGCGTTCGCCGAACCGGGCCAGGTGCTGGCGGCGTGCTACGAGGATCCGCCGTTCTTCAGCTCCGAGCTCGACCCGGTGATCGGCCCGGGACTGATGTCCACCGTCGGTCCGCTGTTCGCGCTGTACGTGAAGTATCTGGGCGACCAGTGGAGCATCGGCGACTGGGACGGTTTCGTCGCCGGGGCACCGCAGGAACTCGCCGGCTGGCAGGCCCACGTCGCGCTGGCCGGCGGCACCGCCGAGCCGCCGCAGCACCTCAAGGAGTACGACCCGGAGTGGGGTCGGGCGTTCGTCGGCGGCACCTTCACGACGGGCTGCCCCCATCAGGTGATGCTGAGCCAGGTCAAGGTGCCGGTGCTGTTCACCCACCACTTCCGGATGCTCGACGACGAATCCGGCTCGCTCATCGGCGCCGCCACCGACGATCAGGCCGCCCGCGTCGTCGAGCTCGTCGAGAACAGCGGGGCGCCGCTCACCTACCGGTCATTCCCGATGATGGGCCACTCGATGCACGCTCAGGACCCCGCGCTGTTCGCGGGCACGCTGGTCGACTGGTTCACCGCCGCGCGGTCCTGAACGCGTTCGGTGGTCCACGCCGCGGCCAGGCTCAGGCCCGCGATCACGAAGCACACCACGGTGTACCACAGGCTGCCGATCGGGTCACCGGCTGCGGTGAGGCCGTCGACCGCGCCCAGGTGAGCCGGTAGCGCCGCGACCCACAGCGCGGCCAGCACCACCAGATACGCGACCGCGTAGCCGAAGATCAGCCGGCTGGAATCACCCGGTGTCGCGGCGATTTCGGCGCGCCGCCGCCACTGCAGGTACAACACCGGGATCGCGACCAGGCTGATGACGACCAACTCCGCGGCGTAGACGATCCCGCCCACCGTGGTGCTGCCCGAGATGGCGGCCGCGGCGGTGGCGGGCAGCGGCAGGATCGCCGTGCCGATCGAGGCCAGCACGCCGATCACCACGGTGCGCAGCACCACCTGAGCGCCGGTGAACTGCCGGCCCGCCTCGATGTGGCGTCCGATGAAGAACTGCACGCACAGCGCCAGCGACATCGGCCACAGCGTCGCGAACACCACCACGCTGGGCAGCGGCACCGAGTCGAAGAACGGCTGGGCCATCGGATGGTCCAGCGTCCACTCCCACCACCGCAGCTGCGGGCCGAGGTGGTCGAAGATCTCGTAGAACGCGTGGTGGACGAACCCGACGCAGACCGCGCCGACGACGGTGCCGTACCGGCGGAAGACGCCCAGGCGGCGCACGATCTCGAACGCCACCGTGGCCATCATCGGGTAGATCGCGACGATGTAGAGCGGCAGCCGGCCCCACAGGAACTCCACCGTGAACACGTTGTGCGCGAACATCGTGTCGACGTGTTCGGCGATACCGAACGCGGCGGGGAAGTACAGCGGCGGCTCGATGATGAGCAGGTAGGCGATGGCGCCGAACCACAGCACGATGTTGGTTGGATCGTTGTGCCTGCGCAGCCGCCGGATCGCATAGACCAGGGCCAGCACCGCGCCGACGACGACGGTCAGCTCCAGCACCGGCAGCGTCCAGTTCTCCAGCGCGAACGGGTTGCGCAGCTCGACGAGCCCGCCCGCGGTGTCACACGAGAACCCCAGCCGCGCAGCGAGATCGGCGAATGTGGGGGTGCACAGATCAGACATCGGCGGCCTCCTTGGCGGTGTACCACTGGGTCACGTCGTAACCGGCGGCGTAGCGTTCGAACCAGCGGTCGGCCAGCGCGGGCAGCTTCTCGTGGGTCGGGTCGTGGCCGGGGATCTGGCTGCGCACCACGCCGTTGAGCGCGACGAGCTGCTCGCGCAGCGGCAGATGGCTGAACGCGTTGGCGAACGGGCCGTCATAAGGCGCATCGACGAACGGAAGTCGTTGCAGCAGCGCCTTCTTGCGCCGGTGGATGCGGAACGTCGACATCGCGTCGACCTTGCGCTCGGCCAGCGGGACGTGGGTGTTGAAGTCCTCGGAGACCAGCCGGATGATGTCCATGACGTGGCTGAAGATCTTGGGTGCGACCCGCATCCGGTACCACGGGTCGTCGACGACCGCGTCGTAGATGATCAGCGCCGAGCTGCGGTGTTCGACCTCTTCGACGAAGTGCCACAGGAACAGTGAGGCGACCCGGTCGTCGCCGGGGGCGAACAGCGTGTCGTCGTGGTCGAGCATCAGCTTGAACACCGGGGTGAAGGTGGCCTCCAGGTCGGCGGTGTAGGCCAGCCGGTACTTCAGCGGGGTGTTGGCGGTCATGTCGTCGTAGGCGTCGATGACCTTGTCGAGCGTGCCCTTCAGCCCGGGATAGGCCCTGATCAACCCCTTCACGTGCTGCCGGTGGGCCATCGAGTGCTGGCCTTCCTGCCGGACGAACGCATCGGCCTCCTCGGCGACGGCCGGATCGGTGATGTGGGGCATCGCCTCCGGGATCATGCCGCCGATCATCTTCTCGAAGCCGACGGCCAGGAACGACACCGCATTGGCCATCGCCGAGAACGCGGGGTTGGCCTCGTTCCACAGGAAGGGGACGTCGTGCTCGGCGAAGGCGAATCGCAGTTTGCGCACTATCAGGTCGGTCATACCGGTCCTCGACAATCGTCGGTAATCATACAGAGATGGCTGTGAATGTATGATTACTGCATCGCCGGTCCGGCGTCAACGCCTGTGCTAGCGTCGGACCCACGATGGCACGCAAACGCCGAGGTTGGGGCGGTGATCCGCCGGCCACCGACTCCGAGGCCGCGCAGCGCATCGTCGCCGCCGCCGTCGACCTGATCGCCGAGACCGGCGCAGCCATCACCATCGCCGACGTCGCCGAGTCCCTCGGGGTGATCCGGCAGACGGTCTACCGGTACTTTCCGACCGCCGACGAACTCATGCGTGCCGCCGCGATCGCATCGGTCGACGGGTTCCTCGATTCGCTGGCCGCCCACGTCCGCGGAATCCACGATCCCGCCGACGCGATGACCGAAGGCGTCATGTTCACCCTCGACGCCGTCGTCGCGATCCCGCATCTGGCGATCCTGTTGTCGGCGCCGAGTTCGGCGGCCCGACCCAGCGAGGTCGCCTCGGCGCTGGCACGCGACTTCGGCATGCGCATGATCACCCGCTTCGACGTCGACTGGCAGAGCTTCGGCTACGACGATGCGGCGCTGGGTGAGTTGGTCGAGTTCACGCTGCGCACGATGCTGTCGTTCTTCGTCGCGCCCAACGACCCGGACCGGCCGCCCGAGGAGCTGCGACGCTTCCTCAAACGCTGGCTCGGCAGCGCGATCCTGGCGCAACAGTCACCCGGTGACGCACTTGCGTAACGCCACGGCGCAGAAGAGCGGCGAAAACCGCCACCCCGTCACGTAACTCGTCAGGGCAGGGTCAACCGGATCGTCCCGTCCGCGGCCTCCACGGGATAGCGGCGCACCGACAGCTCCGCGCCGGACACCTCGGCGCCGGTGCTCATGTCGAACGTGTGCCCGTGCAGCGGGCACACCACCACGCAGTCGTCGGTCAGACCGTCGGCCAGCGGTCCGCCCCGGTGCGGGCACACCGCGTCGACCGCGCGCAGCGATCCGTCCCGCAGCCGGAACACCGCGATCTGCGTCCCGTCGACCGCGAACGTGCGGCCCTCGCCGACCGGGATCTCGTCGACCAGGCCGATGTCGATCGTCACCCCGACGCTCACTGCACCGGCACCCGGGGGAGCGGCAGCAGCGGAAGCGCCGGACGGAACTGCCCCACCGAAGACGGTTCGCGGCCGTCCTGCCACGGGTCGCGGTAGGCGTCCACGGACTTCTGCATCCGCGCGTCGAGGCCGGCGGCTAGGCCCTCGGAGTCGTCGACCACCACCGACCGGATGTGCTCGATGCCCACCCGGGGCACCCACTTGTAGGTCCGCTCAAGCCAGTTGGCGCTCTCGCGGTAGTACTGAAGGAACCGGCCGGTCAGGGTGATCACGGTCTGGGCATCGTCGACGGTCGCGAGCAGATCGCCCTTGCGGATGTGCGCGCCCGCCGCGCCGCCGACGTAGATCTCCCAGCGGCCACCGTCGACCGCGACGACCCCGAGGTCCTTGCACAGCGCCTCGGCACAGTTGCGCGGACACCCGGTGACTGCGAGCTTCATCTTTCCCGGGCTGGCCAGACCTTTGAAGCGCTCCTCGATCGCGATGCCCAGCGCCGTCGAGTCACCGACACCGAACCGGCAGAAGTCGCTGCCCACACAGGTTTTCACGGTCCGGAAACTCTTGCCGTAGGCGTACCCGGACGGCATGTCCAGATCCGCCCACACTGCGGGCAGGTCCTCCTTGCGCACGCCCAGCAGATCGATGCGCTGACCCCCGGTGAGCTTGATCATCGGGATCGCGTACTTCTCGGCGACGTCGGCGATCCTGCGCAGCTGCGCGGCATCGGTCACCCCGCCCTTCATCTGCGGCACCACCGAGAACGTGCCGTCGCGCTGGATGTTGGCGTGTACCCGGTCGTTGATGAACCGGGCATCGCGCTCGTCGACGAATTCGTCGGCCCACATCATCTCCAGCAGCGAGGCCAAGGCCATCTTCGATCCGGCGTCCTCCTTGCCGTCGGGCGCCAGCGCCGCGAAAACCGAAGACACCGAATGCAGTTCGAGATCACGGATATGACGCATCAAGGTGGCCTTGTCGTACGGAACGCCCGGCACGTACCAGGACGCCGACGGATCCTCGGTCACCGCGCCGCCGGCCGCCCAGTCGACGACCTGGCCCACCAGCTCCTTGCAGGACCCGCAACCCTTTCCCGCCTTGGTTTTGGCCATCACCGCGGACACCGACGTCTCGCCGGCTCGCACGCAGGAGACCAGCGCGCCTTTGGAGACGCCGTTGCAGTTGCACACCTGAGCGTCGTCGGCGAGCTCGGCCACCCCCACCGCGACGTCCGGGGTGCCGATGTCGAACAGCAGCGACACCCGTTCGTCGGGCAGCGGCAGCCCGCTGTCGAAGGCCTGGGTCAGAAACGCCACCTTCGACACATCCCCGACGAGCGTGGCGCCCACCAGTTTCCCGTCGCGGATCACCACGGTCTTGTAGACGCCGTGCCTGGGCTCGCTGTACTGCACGAACTCGTCGTCCGGATGCTCGGGCCCCTTGACGCCCATGGCCGCGACGTCGACCCCGGCGACCTTGAGCTTGGTGGCCACCCGCGACCCGTGGTAGGCCGCCGCCGGGTCGGTGCCGGTCAGGTGGTCGGCCAGCACCCTGGCCTGCTCCCACAGCGGCGCCACCAGCCCGTACACCTGGCCGCGGTGCTGGGCGCACTCGCCGACGACGTAGACGTCGTCGTCGTCGACCGAGCGCATGTGGTCGTCGGTGACGATCGCGCGTTCCACGGTCAGCCCCGCCCGTTGTGCCAGGCCGACATTCGGTCGGATGCCGGCCGCGATCACCAGCATGTCGCAGTCCAGCCGGGTCCCGTCGGCGAACAGCACCCCTCGCAGCCGCCCGCTGTCGTCGGTGCGCACCTCAGTGGTCCGCTTCTCCAGGTGCACCCCGATCCCGAGGTCCTCCACCGACCTGCGCAGGATCGCGCCGGCCGGGTCGTCGAGCTGGGCGTTCATCAGCGTCGGCGCGGCGTGCACCACCTCCACGGTCAGGCCGCGGCTCTGCAGTCCGCGCGCGGCTTCCAGGCCCAGCAGCCCGCCACCGATCACGACAGCCTTGGTCCTGGTGTTCGCTTCGGCGATCATGGCCGCGGTGTCGTCGAGCGTGCGGAACCCGAACACGCCGTCGGCCAGCGTCTTGTCGTCGGCCCACAGCCCCGCCATCGGCGGGAAGAACGAGCGGCTGCCGGTGGCCAGGATCAGCTTGTCGTAGTGCAGTGTGGTGCCGTCGTCGGCGTGCACCAGGTGGGCGAACGTGTCGAGCCGCACCACCCGCACCCCGGCGCGCAGGTCGATGCCGTGGTCGGTGTACCAGTCCATCGCGTTGAGATAGATCTCAGCCGGATCCTCCACCCCGGCAAGCACATTCGACAACAGGATACGGTTGTAGTTCCCGTACGGCTCGTCGCCGAAGACGGTGATCTGAAAATGGTCGGCTCCGCCCCGCGCCAGCACCTCCTCCAGGGCGCGCACACCGGCCATCCCGTTGCCGACCACCACCAGCCGCTGGGCCATCAGATCTCCACCAGGCCCAGATCCAGCATCACCGTGCCCTTCACCCCGTCCGGTGCGGCGACGTGCAGCTCCAGCACGGTGTCGCCGAGCAGGTCCTCGACCACCCGCAGCGCGACGTGGGTGGCACCCTTGGCCGCGATCGGGAAGTAGCGCATCGGCACCCCGTCGCGGAACAGCACCACGGTGATCATCTCCTCGGTGGAGTTCCCGCCCCGGAAGTACACCGGTTGGGTGACGGCTCCGGCAGGCACCACGTAGCGCGGCGCGTCGATCGGTACCGGTTTGTCGTAGCCGCCGCCCTCGAACGTGAACGCCCCCTGCAGGAACTGCGGTCTGCTTCCGTCGGTCATGGCTCGAAGCTAGGAGCGGGGTGTTTCGGAGGCGTTTCCCCCGCAACACGCCTGTGGATCCCTGCGATCACAGCGCGAACCCCTCACCGTGAGCCCGGAGCCGGTGTGAGGGCGAGTTTTCACTCCGGTCATCGACGTGCAACGGACAGGGAATGACCTGGGCTTTCACTGAGGCCATGGCGAAACGAACGCGCGACATCGACACCTGGGATCCCGAGGACGTCGAGGCCTGGGAGTCGGGGGGCAAATCGATCGCGAGACGCAACCTGATCTGGTCCATCGTCGCCGAGCACGTCGGCTTCTCGGTGTGGTCGATCTGGTCGGTGATGGTGCTGTTCATGCCGCAGGACGTCTACGGCATCGACGCGGCGGGCAAGTTCTACCTGGTCGCGGTGCCGACGCTGGTCGGTGCGTTCATGCGTATCCCGTACACCATCGCCCCGGCCAGGTTCGGCGGCCGTAACTGGACGATCGTCAGCGCGCTGCTGCTGCTGATCCCGACGGTGCTGACGCTGTATTACATGAAGAACCCGGCGTCCTACACCACCTACATGGTGGTCGCCGCGTTCGCCGGTCTCGGCGGCGGCAACTTCGCCTCCTCGATGACCAACATCAACGCGTTCTACCCGCAGCGGCTCAAAGGCTGGGCGCTGGGCCTCAACGCCGGCGGCGGCAACATCGGCGTGCCCGTCATCCAGCTCATCGGTCTGCTCGTCATCGCCACGCTCGGCAACACCAGGCCCGAAATCGTCTGCGCCATCTACCTTGTCGCGATCAGCGCCGCCGCGGTGGGTGCCGCGGTGAACATGGACAACCTGCGCAACCAGAAATCGAACTTCGGTGCGCTCGTCGAGGCGATGCGGTTCAGGCACTCCTGGGTGATGAGCTTTCTCTACATCGGCACGTTCGGGTCGTTCATCGGCTTCTCCTTCGCGTTCGGTCAGGTGCTGCAGATCAACTTCCTCGCCGGGGGCGAGACCGCCGCGCAGGCGTCGCTGCACGCCGCGCAGATCGCGTTCCTGGGCCCGCTGCTCGGCTCGATCTCCCGGCCCTTCGGTGGCCGGCTGGCCGACCGGATCGGCGGCGGGAAGGTCACCTTGTACGTATTCGTCGCGATGATGTTCTCCGCGGGCATCCTGGTGGCGTCCGGGGTGCTCGACGACGCTACGGCCGGTGCCCCGACGGGCGGGCAGATGGTCGGCTACGTCGCCGGGTTCATCATGCTGTTCGTGCTGTCCGGTCTGGGCAACGGCTCGACCTACAAGATGATCCCGTCGATCTTCGAGGCCAAGGCGCAGGGCCGCGACGACCTGAGCCGCGATGAGAAGGCCGCGTGGTCGCGCGCGATGTCGGGCGCGCTGATCGGGTTCGCCGGCGCGGTCGGCGCACTGGGCGGAGTGTTCATCAACGTGGTGCTGCGGGCGTCCTACGTCGGCGACGCGAAGTCGGCCACCAACGCGTTCTGGGTGTTCCTGGGCTTCTACGTGGTGTGCGCGTTCGTGACCTGGTTCGTGTTCCTGCGGTTGCAGGAACACCGCGCGCACACCGGTGAGCACATCGGGCGCGCACCGGCGCCGGTGTCCGTCGGATAGGCATGATCCGTACCGCGTGTTCCTACTGCGGGGTCGGCTGCGGCATCTCGGTCGAGACCCGCGCCGATCCCGCCTCGGGCGCACCCGTCATCGCGCGGGTGTCCGGAGACAGGTTGCACCCGGCCAACTTCGGGCGGTTGTGCACCAAGGGAGCCACGCACGCGGAGATGATGGCCGCCACCGACGGGCGGTTGCGGACCGCGCTGAAGCGCCGGTCGCGTGACGCGGACCCGGTGGCCGTCGACGTCGACGCCGCGCTGGCCGAGGCCGCCGCGAGGTTGCGGGCCATCGTCGACGAGCACGGCCCCGACGCGGTCGCCCTGTACGTGTCGGGCCAGATGTCGCTGGAGGCACAGTATCTGGCGACCAAACTGGCCAAGGGCTACCTGTGCACCCTGCACCTGGAGTCGAACTCCCGGCTGTGCATGGCCAGCGCGGGCACCGGTTTCAAGCAGTCGCTCGGTTCGGACGGCCCGCCCGGTTCCTACACCGACTTCGACTGCACCGACCTGTTCTTCGTCATCGGCTCCAACATGGCCGACTGCCACCCCATCCTGTACCTGCGGATGGCCGACCGCCGCAAGGCGGGCGCGAAGCTGATCGTGGTCGACCCGCGCCGGACCGCGACCGCCGCCGATGCGGACCTGTACCTGCAGATCCGGCCCGGCACCGATCTGGCGCTGCTCAACGGCATCCTGCACCTGCTGGTCGAGAACCACGCCATCGACGACGAGTTCATCACCGAGCACACGCAGGGCTGGGAGGCGATGCCCGGGTTCCTCGCCGACTACCCGCCGGCGCGAGTGGCTGCGATCACCGGGCTGGCCGAAGCCGACATCCGCACTGCGGCCGCGATGATCGCCGATGCGCGCGACTGGGTGTCGTGCTGGACGATGGGGCTCAACCAGAGCACCCACGGCACCTGGAGCACCAACGCGATCTGCAACCTGCATCTGGCCACCGGTGCCATCTGCCGGCCGGGCAGCGGGCCCATGTCGCTGACCGGACAGCCCAACGCGATGGGCGGGCGCGAGATGGGTTACATGGGACCGGGTCTGCCCGGGCAGCGGGCCGTGCTGTCGGCGCAGGACCGCGCGTTCGTCGAAACCCAGTGGGATCTCGAACCCGGCACCATCCGGGCCGACGTCGGGCCGGGGACCGTGGAGCTGTTCCGCCGCATCGGCGACGGAGACATCCGGGCGGTGTGGATCATCTGCACCAATCCCGTTGCCAGCGTCGCGAACCGGGACACGGTGACCGCCGCGCTGAGGACAGCCGAACTGGTCATCACCCAGGACGCCTACGCCGACACCGCCACCAACCGGTACGCCGACATCATGCTTCCGGCCACGCTGTGGGCCGAGACCGACGCGGTGATGGTCAACTCCGACCGCACCCTGACCCTGCTGCAGCAGTCCGTGCCACCGGCCGGCGATGCGCGGCCGGACTGGGAGCTGATCTGCGGGGTGGCGCGCCATCTCGGGTTCGGCGACGCGTTCGACTACAAGTCCAGCGAGGAGATCTTCGACGAGATCCGCCGCTTCCACAATCCGCTTACCGGCTACGACCTGCGCGGCATCACCTACGAGCGGCTCCGCGAGACCCCGGTGCAGTGGCCGTGCGCGTCGTCCGGCACCCCCGAGGCCAACCCGATCCGCTACCTCAATGACGGCGTCTCGCAGGCCCTGCACATCGACACCGACGGGCACACCCCGCGGCTGGCCTTCGCCACCCCGTCCCGGCGTGCGGTGTTCCACCCCCGCCCGCACATGGACGCCGCCGAGCTGCCCGACGGGGACTTCCCCTTCGTGCTCAACACCGGCCGGCTGCAGCACCAGTGGCACACCATGACCAAAACCGGCAGGGTCGCCAAACTCAACAAGCTCAACCCCGGCCCCTTCGTCGAGATCCACCCCGACGACGCCGCCGCGCTGGGGATCTCGGCCGGACAAGGCGTGGAGCTCGTCACCCGGCGCGGGCGGGCGGTCTTGCCCGCCGTCGTCACCGAACGCGTCCTGCCCGGCAACACGTGGGTGCCGTTCCACTGGAACGACGAACACGGCGAGAACCTGACGATCAACGCCCTGACCAACGACGCCGTCGACCCGGACTCGCTGCAACCGGAGTTCAAGGTGTGCGCGGTGCGGCTGGCCCCCGTCCCGGTGGACGACGGAGCCCCCGCGCTGACCGACGACGAGAAGATCTACCTCGCAGGGTTTCTCGCCGGCATCGAGGAGGGCCTGCCCGGTGTCCCGGTGCTTCCGGCCGGCGCCCCGGTCGGTGCGCGGGCCCGGTTGTGGGTCGACGGGCTGCTGGCCGGGCGCTACTCGCGGCTGCCCGCCGACGGGGCGCCGGCGCACAAGCCGAGCGGGCCGCTGGTGCTGTGGGCGTCGCAGACCGGCAACGCCGAGGAATTCGCCGGCAAGCTGGGGGAGCGGCTCGGCGGGGG
>NZ_BCRS01000016.1 GCF_001552715.1 Mycolicibacterium vaccae NBRC 14118 = CIP 105934
CGCGGCGCCGGCGCGCGCGCCGCCGCCGCGATCGAATCGACCGCCGTCCGGTGCCGCCGTGATGCGGGACCGGCATGAACACCGCGGTGATCACCATCGCGCACGGACGACATCGCCACCTGCGCAACCAGATTCGCGGGCTGCGCGCAGGCGCCCGGGCATATGGCGCGCACGTGGTCGTCGCGCTGGGTGACCCCGCCGTCGCCGCGGTACCGGCCTCCGAAGGGCACACCGCAACTGTCGTCGAGTTCCCCGCGGTGGAGCCGCTGCCCCTGGCCGCCGCCCGCAACGCCGGCGCGCGGACCGCCCTCGACCACGGGGCCGAACTGCTGATCTTCCTCGACGTGGACTGCATCCCGTCGCCCGGTCTGATCGAGCGCTACCGGTCGGCCGCGTCCCGACGTCGCCACCAGGATGCGTTGCTGTGCGGGCCCGTCACCTACCTGCCGCCGGCCGGACCGTCGGGATACGACCTGGCGACCCTGAACCGCCATGTCCGTCCGCACCCGGCCCGGCCGTCCCCGCCTGACGGAACCGTGCTGGCGACAACGGAATACGCGCTGTTCTGGTCGCTGTCGTTCGCGGTGCGCCGCGCCACCTGGGACCGCATCGGGGGATTCTGCGAAGAGTACGAGGGTTACGGCGGCGAGGACACCGACTTCGCCCGGTGTGCGCAGGCCCTCGATGTGCCGATGCGGTGGGTGGGCGGCGCGCACGCGTTCCACCAGCACCACCCGGTAGAAGACCCCCCGGTGCGCCACCTCGTCGACATCGTGCGCAATGCGCATGTGTACCACCGCCGCTGGGACAGCTGGCCGATGGGCGGGTGGCTCGACGCGTTCCAGGAACGTGGGCTGATCACCCGGGACCGGGACGGCACACCGAATCTGACGGCCACCGCGCGACGCCCCGTAACCTGGTGAGGTGTTGCTCTTCTTCGGGTACGGCACCAAGCAGAAGTATCTGGGCGCGGGGCAGGTCAGGACCTGTCCGCGATGCCACAACACCACGCAGTGGAGCAGGATGCGCGAGTTCAAACAGTTCACGCTGTTCTTCGTGCCGATCGCGCGGTGGAAGCGCCGGACGTTCGAAGTGTGCAGTATCTGCGGCGCCGCGGTCGCGGCCTGAGGACGCCCACCGTTAGGCTTGCCGAAACGCCCCCGATGACATGGAGGCCGCGACATGCGTCCCAGCACTGCCGAGACCACTCGGCCGCTGTCCGTCGCGATCAGGGAGGACTCGGCGCACGAGCACGAGGCCGCCGAGCATTCGGTGTTCGTGACCGAGTTGCTCTCGGGGAGGGTCGATGAGCAGGGATACGCCGAGTACCTGCTGCGGCTGCGGGTGATCTACGGCGCGCTCGAAGACGCCGTGCGCGCCCATCGCACCGACCCACTGGTCGCCGCGGTCTTCGACCCGGCATTGGAACGGGTCCCGGCCATCGACGCTGATCTGGCTCATTGGTCCCCCGGCCGTGACCTGAGCGTGGATTCACCTGCGGCGCAACGTTATCGCGATCGGATAGCCGAATTGTCCTGGGGCGGCGCGTTGGTGGCCCATCACTACACCCGCTATCTGGGCGATCTGTCCGGCGGCCAGGCCATGGCCGCGATCCTCGACCGCGAGTTCGAGCTCGGCGGAGCGGGACTGACGTTCTACGACTTCGGGTTCCGCGTGAAGCCCTACCGGGATGCCTACCGGGACCGCCTCGACCGACTGGGCCTGGACGCGATCGGCGTCGACCGGGTGGTGAGCGAGGTCAAGTGCGCGTTCGCGCTCAACCAGGCGGTGTTCGACGAACTGGCCCGGCTTCTTCCCGGCCACCGTCGCTGACCCCGGCGCCACGACGTGCGGTGACCAGCAGGGACAGCGCCGGCACCGCCGCGCCCGCCAACGACGCGACCAGAATCGGGGTGGTGTCGCTCAGGCGGACCGCGATACCGACCAGCGCCCAGACGAGCACCGCCACGTAGGCGATGTCGCCGAAGCGCAGACTCATCGTCAACCCGAGTGCGGCCGCGACCACCACCATGATGACCCCCCAGGTCGGCTCGGACAGACCGAATCCGGACCAGCCCGCGTGGTCGAGTGTGATCGTCGCATTGGCGATGGTGGCCACCGAGATCCAGCCCAGGTACACCCGGAACGGGATGTGCACGGTCCACAGTTCCAGCTTCGAGGTGGCCGGTCGCGCCGCCTGCACCCGGTAGATGAGGATCAGCGTGCCGAGCAGCACCGCCATCAGCGCCATGCTCAGCGGGAAAAGGTTGTAGTGCCAGGCGAACAGCCACGAGCAGTTCGCCAGCGCGGTGATCAGGTACAGCGGCGCGACGGCCCGGGCCGCGCCGCTGTCGGGCCGGTTGCGGGCCAGCGTGAGGCCGAGATATCCGCTGTAGGCGATCAACCCCAGGTAGATCAGGCTCCAGATGGAGAACACGTAACCGGCCGGCACGAAGTAGACCTCGAAGCGGCGCGTCACGTCGCCGGTGGTCTGGCCGTTGATCGGCAGACCGTTGGCCAGGTAGTTCACCACCAGCGTCGCCGCGGTGGCCAGGCTGACAGCGGCGGGTAGCAACAGCGTCGACGTCGAGCGCTGGTCGACGGTCCGGCTTGTCATGCGGTGCTCCTCTGGTCCGAGACGATTGCCCGGTACATGCCCGTTCCGCCGGGTTCCGAACCACCGGACCGGCTGCGCAGGACCATGATCGCGGGTATGGCTGCGAGGCCGAAGAGGGATCCCGCCATCAGGACGTAGAGGTGGATGCCCGTCGCCGTGCTCACCGGCGCGCCGTCGGCGAAGGTTCCGGAGATGTGGGTGGCCTTGAGGATCTCGCCGCCGGCGAAGGTGAAGACGACCGAGCCCAGGGCCAGCACGACTGACACCAGCCCGGCGGTGGTGCCCTGGCGCTCCGGTGCTTCGAAGCTGGTAGCCAGGTTGTAGCCGGAGGCGCCGATCGCGCCGGCGGCCACCCCGAGCAGGACACCGCAGGCGATGGCCGGCGCGAGCGAAGACACGCCTGCCAGCATCGCGAATGTGGCGGCTGTCCCGACGGCGACACCGATGCACAGCGGTAGCGCGGGACCCGTACGCCCTGCGAGCCACCCGGCGCACACCCCACCGGCGACGATGCCGAGGTTGGGCGCGGCGAGCAGCACCGCGACCGCTTCTCCGGTGCCCAACCCGTAACCCAGACCGAGGCCGGGCGGCACCTGGGCGATGAGGCCCGTCAACTGCAGCATGCTCCGGAATGCTCCCGCTGCCAGGACCAGGGCCAGCAGCGTCAGCAGAATCGGACGGTTCAGTGCGCGGATGTCGATGACGGGGTCGGCGATGCGCAGCGCCAGGAACAGCCACCCGGCCAGCGCGGCCGCCCCTGCCGTCACCAGCGCGATCATGGGCCACGAGAGCCAGCCGACGGCAGCGCCGAGACTCACGTATGCCAGCACCGCGCCGAGACCGCCGCCGAGCAGCAACGCGCCGACCACGTCGAGCCGGCCGGTGCTGCGGATCGGCGACTCCGGGATGCCGAAATGCACGCACAACGCGGCCGCGCCGGCGAACAGCGCTGCGACGACGAACACACCGCGATAACCGAACATGCCGACCACCGGCGTCATCAGGAACGGCTCGACGATGCCGACGATGGAGGAGCCCGAGGTCACCAGTCCCACCACGGCCATCGCCACCTGCGGCGCACAGATCTGGCGCACCAGGGCCACCGACAGGAACACCGCGGCGAACGCGGCGCCCTGCAGGAAGCGACCCAGCAGGAAGACGGCGAGGGTGGGCGCGACCAGGCACACCAGCGCGCCGGCACCCGCGAGCAGCAGCGTGCCGACGAGCACCCGCCGCGTGCCGAACACGTCGGAGCTCCTGGCCAGCAGCGGGGACCACAGAGCGCCGGCCAGCATCGCGCTCGCGTTGAGCCACGCGGCCTGGTCGGTGTCGAAGTGGTCCATCAGCTGCGGCAGGACCATCATGGGCGACCCGATGACCACGTCGGCCAGCACGTTGGCGAGGGTGAGGACCGCGGCCCACAGGAGCAACCGCCTGCTCCAGCGGTGTCCGCCGGCTCCCGTCATGTCGCTCCCCTCAGGTCGGCGGTCAGTGGTGGGACGAAAAGCAACTTAATGCGACTAATATCGCATTAAGGGGACGGTAGTGGGTGCCCGGTTGCCCCGCAAGGCCGCGGCTGAGGACAATCGGTGGCCGGTCCGGAAATGGAGGTGGGTCCCCGATGTCCGACGGCGCCGCGGTCCCGCCCCCGACCCGACGTCCGGGTGGCCGCACCGCTCGGGTGCGGGACCAGATCCTCGGTGCGACAGCACAACTCATCGCACGCGATGGAATCGCGAACTTCCGCTACGAGGACGTCGCCGAACTCGCCGGCGTGCACCGGGCCAGCGTCTACCGCAACTGGCCCGACCGCGAGGATCTCGTCGCCGACGCGCTGCTGCGCTACGCCGAGGATCTCGCCAGCATCGGCGACACCGGCGACCTCGACAAGGACCTCGCAGATTTCCTGCTGGCCCTCGCGGGGGGCCTGGAGACACCGTTCGGGCGCGCGCTGGAACAGGCCGTCGCGGCCGCGCGGAGCCCGTCCGCCATCCAGGCGCAGGCCAAGATCCTCGATCGGCGGGTGGCCGCCCTTGCGCGCCGGGTGGACAGCGCCGTCGATCGGGGCGAACTCCCACCCGTCGACAGCGGCTTCCTCGGTGAGATGATCTCCGGCCCCGTGCATCTCATCGCCAGTCGCGGGACGCGAACCTTCACACGGGCCGACGCCGAACGCATCGTCGCGGTGGTGCTGGCGGGAATCCGGGCCACGTCCCGCGACTGAGCCTCCGCCGGTGGGTGGCGTGGACGGGCATACGCAGCCGGATGCGATCCAGGTCACCGCCGTCCCGGTGCCCCGCGACACGGCCGGCGGAGCCACCCCGGCGCTGTCGGTGGTGCAAGGCAGAATGCGTACGCCGGCCCTGTGTCGCCGCACCCCGACACGTCCCGGTACCGAGGAGAGGACCAGTAGTGAGTTACACCGCCGCCGACATCACCGAGCTCGATGATGTCCAGCACACACGCCTGCGGCCGGCGGTCAACCTGGGTCTGGACGTGCTCAACACGGCCCTGCGCGAGCTGATCGACAACGCGATCGAAGAGGTCGCCGACCCCAGCCACGGCGGGTCGTGCGTGACGATCACCTTGCACGCCGACGGATCGGTCAGTGTCGCCGACGACGGCCGCGGCCTGCCGGTCGACTCCGACCCGGTCACCGGGAAGAACGGCATCGTCAAGACGCTCGGCACGGCGCGGGCCGGCGGCAAGTTCTCCGCACACGCCGACGCCACCAGCACCGGCGCCGGACTGAACGGCATCGGGGCCGCGGCAGCGGTGTTCATCTCCGCACGGACCGACGTGACGGTGCGCCGCGCGGGCAAGACCTACCTGCAGAGTTTCGGGGGTGGTTATCCCGGCACGTTCGAGGGCCGGGAATTCGACCCGGCTGCCCCGTTCGCCCGGGTCGACGCGCAGAAACTGCGCGGCACCGGCAACCGCAAACCCGACGCGCACGGCACCACGGTGCGGATCCTGTTCGACCCGGCGGTGGTGCCGGACTCCAGCGTGGACATCAACGAGGTGCTGCTGCGGGCGCACGCCGCAGCGCGGATGTCACCCGGGGTGCACCTGGTCGTCACCGACGAGGGCTGGCCCGGCGAGGAGATCCGGCCCGAGCTGCTCGAGCCGTTCAGCGGCCCGTGGGGCACCGACACCCTGCTCGACCTCATGTGCACCGCCGCCGGCACGCCGGTGCCGGGCGTGCGGGCCGTCGTGGAGGGCCGCGGCGAATACACCACCGGTCGCGGCCCCACCCCGTTCCGCTGGTCGCTGACCGCCGGACCCGCAGAACCGGCCACGGTCGCCGCGTTCTGCAACACCGTGCGCACCCCCGGCGGCGGATCGCACCTGACGGCCGCGGTGAAGGGGCTCTCCGAGGCGCTGGCCGACCGCGCGTCCCGGATCCGGGACCTGGGTCTGGCCAAGGGTGAAGAAGGCCCCGAGCCACAGGATTTCGCCGCCGTCACCGCGCTGGCCGTCGATACCCGCGCCCCCGACGTGGCCTGGGATTCGCAGGCCAAGACCGCGGTGTCGTCCCGCTCGCTGAACGTGGCGATGGCCCCGGATGTGGCGCGCAGCGTCACCATCTGGGCGGCCAACCCCGCCAACGGCGACACGGTGTCGCTGTGGACCAAGCTGGCGCTGGAGTCGGCCCGGGCACGACGCAGCGCCGAGGGCGCCAAGGCCCGGTCCCGCGCCGCGTCCAAGGCCAAGGGCCTGGGCACCAACCTGTCGCTGCCGCCGAAGCTGCTGCCCAGCCGGGAGTCCGGCCGCGGCTCGGGCGCCGAACTGTTCCTCTGCGAGGGCGACTCGGCGCTGGGCACCATCAAGGCGGCCCGGGACGCCACCTTCCAGGCCGCGTTCCCGCTGAAGGGGAAACCGCCCAACGTCTACGGGTACGCCCTGAGCAAGGCGCGGGCCAAGGACGAGTTCGACTCGATCGAACGCATCCTGGGCTGCGGGGTGCGCGACAACTGCGACCCGGAACTGTGCCGGTATGACCGGATCCTGTTCGCCTCCGACGCCGACCCGGACGGCGGCAACATCAACTCCAGCCTGATCTCGATGTTCCTGGACTTCTACCGTCCGCTCGTCGCGGCCGGGATGGTGTACGTGACGCTGCCGCCGCTGTTCGTGGTGAAGAACGGTGACGAACGGATCTACTGCCAGGACGAGTCCGAGCGGGACGCCGCGGTGGCGCAGCTGAAGGCCACCTCCAAGAAGCGGGTCGAGGTGCAGCGCAACAAGGGCCTCGGCGAGATGGACGCCGACGACTTCTGGAACACCGTGCTGGATCCGCAGCGCCGCACGGTGATCCGGGTGCACCTCGACGACGGCGAGCAGAGACTGCACCACACGTTGTTCGGCGGACCGCCAGAGGGCCGGCGCACGTGGATGGCCGACGTGGCCTCCCGTGTCGACACCCTGGCGCTGGACCTGACCTAGAAGGAGTGGGAAGAACCTAGTGGGAAGAACACTGTGACCGCCACCCTGGACGTTCCCGAGCAGAACCCCGACCTGGTTCTGGACCAGAGCGCCGACGACTACTGGAACCACTACCAGCTGACGTTCGCGCTCTACAGCGTCAGCGACCGCGCGATCCCGTCAGCCTACGACGGACTCAAGCCCGGCCAGCGACGCCTGCTGTATCAGATGCACGAGTCGAAACTGTTGCCCGGCAACAAACCTCAGAAGTCGTCGAAGATCTGCTCGGCGGTCACCGGCAACCTGCACCCGCACGGCGGCGCGTCGATGTACGGGGCCGCGGCGCTGATGGCCGCGGAGTTCCAGCGCGTGAAGGTCATCGACGGGCAGGGCGCCTTCCCGCGCATCCAGGGCGACATTCCGGCGGCTGACCGCTACACCGAGATGCGGCTGTCGGCACCCGGCGCCGCGCTGACCGCCGAACTCGACGACCACGCCGTGCCCATGGTGCCGACGTTCGACGGTGAGTGGACCGAGCCGACGATGCTGCCGGCACAGTGGCCGGTGTTGCTGTGCAACGGCGCCGTGGGCATCGCCGAGGGCTGGGCCACCAAGGTGCCCGCGCACAATCCCCGCGAGGTCATGGCGGCCTGCCGGGCGCTGCTGAAAACCCCGAACATGACCGACGACAGGCTGGTGAAGCTCATCCCCGGCCCTGACTGGGGGTGCGGAGCCACGGTGGTCGGCACCGCCGGGCTGCGCGAGTACATCACCACCGGCCGTGGCGCGTTCACGGTGCGCGGCACGGTGTCGGTCGACGGCAAGAACTGCGTCATCACCGAGCTGCCGCCCGGTGTCGCCAGCAACACCGTGCAGGACCGGATCCGGGCGCTGGTCGAGTCCGGTGAACTGGCCGGGGTGGCGGACATGTCGGACCTGACCGACCGCCGCAACGGGCTGCGGATCGTGGTCACCGCCAAACGTGGGCACAGCGCCGAGACCATCCGGGAGCAGCTGCTTGCCCTGACACCGCTGGAGTCGACGTTCGCCGCCAGCGTGGTCGCCCTCGACGAGAACCGGATTCCGCGGTGGTGGTCGGTGCGCGAGTTGATCTCGGCGTTCCTGTCGCTGCGTGATTCGGTGGTGCTGCACCGCAGCGAGTACCGGCTGGAGAAGGTCACCGCGCGCCGCCACCTGGTGGCCGGCCTGCTGACGATCCACCTCGACATCGACGCTGCGGTCGCGGTGATCCGCGGTTCGGACACCGTCGACGACGCCCGCCAGGGACTGCAGAAGCGCTTCGGGATCGACGAAGAGCAGGCGAACTACGTGCTGGCACTGCAGCTTCGGCGACTGACCAAGCTCGACGTGATCGAGCTGCAGGCCGAGGCCGACAAGCTGGACGCCGAGTTCGCGGCACTGACCGAGCTGGTGACCAACCCCGATGCGCGCCGCAAGGTGATCGATGCTGAGCTGGTGGAGACCGCGAAACTGTTCAAGGGACCCGAGTTCGACCGGCGCACCGTGCTGGACTTCGACGCCACCCCCGTCGCAGCGGGCGGCGACGAGGACGGGCCCCGCGAGCGCAAGGTCAACGCCGCCTGGCGCCTCGACGACCGCGGGGTGTTCTCCGACAGCCACGGCGACCTGTTGACCTCCGGTCTGGGTTGGGCGGTGTGGACCGACGGGCGGGTGAAGTTCACCACCGGCAACGGACTGCCGTTCAAGATTCGTGACATCCCGGTCGCCCCGGACATCACCGGTCTGCTGCGTTCGGGTGTGCTGCCCGAGGGGTACCACCTGGCGCTGGTGACCCGGCGAGGCAAGATCCTGCGTCTGGACCCCGCGGCGGTGAACCCGCAGGGCGCGGCCGGCAACGGGGTGGCCGGGGTGAAGCTTGCGAGCGATGGTGACCAGAACGATGAAGTGATTGCCGCGCTGCCGGTTTCGTGCGCCAACGGCGAGGCGATCCTGTCCCTGTCGGAGAAGTGCTGGAAGGTCACCGACGCCGCCGACATCCCGGTCAAGGGTCGCGGCGGCGCCGGTGTCGGATTCCATCCGTTCGTCAAGGGTGAGGATGCCCTGCTGGCCGCGACGATCTCGGTGACGGGATACGTGCGCGGCACGAAGACCGTGCGGGCCGAGAACCGGGCGAAGGCGGCGGTCAAGGGGTCCGGAGCGGACGTGACCCCCGCGCCGTAGGCGTCGCGGCAGTCCTCAGCCACCGCGCCACGAGTGTCGCCGGCCATATTTCAGCCTCGGGTGTGTTTCAAGTAACACCAACTGGTGTATCCCACCCCGAGGTCGATCTTGACCTGCGTTCCGACTCTTCGTCGACCTCGTAGGGGGAAACGTGGCCGAGCGTGGTGCCGAACCACCGGTGCCCCGGGGGCGGCGGCTGTTCCTGCGTGCCGTCAGGCACCTGTTCAGTCCGCTGCGTCCCGACGACTACCTCGAGATGATCAACCCGCTGTGGACGACCAAGGAGATGCGCGGCAAGGTCGAGCGCATCGAGCCGCAGGGCTCCGAGGCGGTGAGCGTCTTGATCCGGCCCGGATATGACTGGCCGGGCCACAAGCCCGGGCAATACGTGCGCCTCGGCCTCGTCATCGACGGCCGCTACCACTGGCGTGCGTACTCGATCACCTCCGATCCGCAGCCCGAGGATGGGCTCATCAGCGTCACCCCCAAAAAGGTCGCGTCGGGCGTGGTGTCGCCGTACCTGGTGCACGAGGTCAAACCCGGCGAACTGGTGCGACTGAGCGAGATCGAAGGCGTGTTCACGCTGCCCGAACCGCTGCCCGAGAAGATGCTGTTCATCAGCGCCGGCAGCGGTATCACCCCGATCATCAGCATGCTCCGCAGCCTCGACCGCCGAAACAAGTTGGACGACGTCGTCGTGATCCACTCGGCCCGTACCCGGGACCAGGTCATGTTCCTGCAGGATTTGGAGGATCTCGACCGCCGCCACGACGGGTTGCGGCTGGATCTGCGGCTCACCTCCGATCGCGGCCGGATGTCGGCGAACGACCTCGACGAGGTGTGCCCGGACTGGCGCGAGCGCGAGGCGTTCTGCTCCGGTCCCAGCGAGCTGCTCGACGCGATGATCGAGTACTGGGAGGACAACGGTGACTCCGACCTACTGCACTTCGAGCGATTCCAGCCGAAGATCGGGGGCAACGCGGGCGCCGGTGAGGGTGGCGAGATCGTCTTCCTGGACAGCGAAAAGACCGTTGAATGTGACGGCGGCACACCGATTCTGGAAGCCGGCGAGAAGGCTGGGCTCAACCTGGCCTATGGGTGCCGGATCGGGATATGCCACACCTGCGTCGGAACGCTGAAGTCCGGGCGAGTGCGCGACCTGCGATCCGGAGAAGTGACCGAACCGACGGGGCAGGACGTACGGATCTGCATCCACGCCGCCGAAGGCAACGTGGAACTCGCACTGTGAACACACGAGGAACCAAATGACCACTTACATCGAAAGCCCCCTCCAGCGCCTGAGCGAACAGGAACTGGAGAAACTCGCCAAAGAATTCGACGCGATCCACGACGAGGTCTTCGCCGAACTCGGCGACCGTGACCGCAACTACATCAAGGCGGTGATCTCGGCGCAGCGCCAGATCGTCGTCGTCGGACGGGTACTGCTGCTGGGCTCGCGGTCACGCACGGCGTGGGTGCTCGGCACTGCCTGCCTCGGGATGGCCAAGATCCTGGAGAACATGGAACTCGGCCACAATATCCTTCACGGCCAATGGGATTGGATGAATGATCCCGACATCCATTCCTCGGTGTGGGACTGGGATACCGCCTCGACCGCGCAGTCCTGGAAGCACTCGCACAACTACATCCACCACACCTATACGAACATTCTCGGCAAGGACCGCGATCTCGGTTACGAGATCATGCGCATCGATCCCCGTCAGCCCTGGCATCCGGTGTGGTTGGCGCAGCCGTTGTTCAACTTCCTGCTGACGGTGCTGTTCGAGTGGGGGGTGGCGGTACACGACATCGACTTCAGGGCCGCGCAAAGAGGCGAGAAGCCCTGGTCTGAGGTCCGCCAAGAGCTCAAGGGCATCACCGGCAAGGCGCGCGCACAGATCCTCAAGGACTACATCGGCTGGCCGGCGGTCAGCGCGGGCGCCTTCGCGTTGGCCAAGCTGGGGCTGGGGCGCCGGATCGAGCAACCGGCGCATTCACGCATCGGGCGCCGACTCCGCAAGGTCGCCGGCACAGGCCGGGCTGCCACGGTGGCGGACACTTTCGACCGCGTGCTGCCCGGTGTCGAAAGCACGTTTCTGCGCACCTTGGCCGCCGACGCACTGGCCAATCTCATCCGCAACGTATGGGCGCACGCGATCATCTTCTGCGGGCACTTCCCGGACCAGACGTACACCTTCAAGGAAGAGGAGGTCGAGAACGAAACCCGCGGCGGCTGGTACGTCCGGCAGCTGATCGGCGCAGCCAACATCGAGGGCAGTCCGCTGTTCCACGTCATCAGCGGAAACCTCGGCTACCAGGTCGAACATCACCTGTATCCGGATATGCCCAGCAGCCGGTACTCCGAGATCGCGCCAAAGGTCAAAGACATCTGTGAACGCTACGAATTGCCGTACAACTCCGGCCCGTTCGGCAAGCAGTGGTTCACGGTGCACCGCACCATCTTTCGTCTCGCCTTTCCGGGCGGTGAGCCTCGGACCAAGCCCGGGCCCTACCGCAGCCCTGACAGGCAGGCACAACCACGCGGTTCCAGCGAGGCGATGCGATTCCGCGAGCGGGTGCCCGCCGAGCATCCCGACGCCGGCCCCGAGCACGCATCAGGTGGTGTGGCAGTCGAGCCGCCACCACGCGAGAACGACTGACGCGGGGGTTGGCGGCTAGTGCGTCGGCGTGCCGTGCGCCGGCAGCGGGCGTGAGGCGGTGAAGAACGCCAGCACCACGGCGACCGCGCCGATCACGGCCGCGGCGACGAAGGCCGCGTGCACACCCGGCATGTCGGGCGCCCCGCCGGACACCGAGGCCTTGGTCATCACCGTCACGAACAAGGCGGTGCCCGCGGCGCCCGCGACCTGCTGCAGCGTCGTCATGATGGCGCTGCCGTGGGCGTACAGCCGGTCCGGCAGCGCACTGAGCGCGTCGGTCATCAACGGGGTGAACATCATCGACAGGCCGACCATCATGATGGTCTGCACGACAACGAGTTGCCAGATGGGCGTGGCCGCCGACACCATCGCGAAGCCGCACAGCGACAGGAAGAGCATGAGCGAGCCGGGGACGACGAGCCGCCGGGCACCGTGCCGGTCGTACACCCGCCCGACCAACGGGCCCGCCAGGCCCATGAGCAGTCCGCCGGGCAGACTGGTCAGCCCGGCGACCAGCGCGCTCTGGCCGAGCACGTCCTGAACGTAGAGCGGCACCATGATGATCGCACCGAACAGGCCCATGAAGCCGATGACCACCAGGGCCACCGACACCGAGAACCGCCGATAGGTGAACGGTCGCAGATCCAGGAACGCGCGGTCGTCGCGCTGCAACTGCACCTGTCGCGCGCCGAACAGCGCCAGCGCCACCACACCGGCCGACAGCGGCACCCACGCCGGCACGGCCTGGTCGCCCTGACCGGACGCGCCCAGTTCCGACAGCCCGAACACCAAGCCCGCGAACGCGATCGCCGAGAGTGGCACCGAGACGCGGTCGATCCGGGTGGGTTGCTCCCGGTCGTCGGCAACGTGCAGCCAGCGCAGGCCGGCCACCAGCCCGAGCAACGCGATCGGCAGCACGATCCAGAACATCCACCGCCAGTTCAGCGAGCCGAGGATGAATCCGGACAGCGTGGGCCCCACCGCTGGCGCGACCGCGATGACGATCGAGATCGTGCCCATCGTCTGCCCGCGGCGTTCGGCGGGGATCAGCTTCATCACCGTCGTCATCAGCAGCGGCACCATGACGGCGGTCCCGCACGCCTGTACGACGCGGCCCGCCAGCAGAATTGCGAACCCCGGCGCCAGCGCCGAGACGAGCGTGCCGACGCAGAACAGCGACATCGACGACACGAAGATCACCCGGACCGGGAAGCGCTGCATCAGCGAGCCCGACATCGGGATCACCACGGCCATGGTGAGCAGGAAGCCGCTCGTCAGCCACTGCGCCGTGCGGGCCGAGATCTCCAGGTCGACGATCAGCACCGGCAGCGCGACACTCATGATCGTCTCGTTGAGGATCATGACGAATGCCGAGAACACCAGCAGAGCGATGATGACGCCGGTACTCGGCGGGGCTTTCCGCGGCGTCGCGGACGTGGCGTCTGGTCGCGTCATCGGCCCGGTACTCATGCACACTCCCTGGATCTGCGCACTTAGTTAGCGCGGCTACCCAGGGTAGGCGCGGGGGCGCGGGTCGGGAAATCCAATTACGGCGCGGCAGTGCTCACGACGGACGGAATGAGTCGTGCGCCGCCCGCGGGGCGTGCTTGACCATGATGTGGCGCGCCACTGTGTACTCGGTCACCGCGGCCTGGCTCATGTCCTTGCCGAACCCGCTGGCCTTCACCCCGCCGTGCGGAGCCTCCGACGCGATGGGGAGATGGTCGTTGACCCAGGTGACGCCGGCCTCGATCGAGTGCGCGACCCGTAACGCGCGGGCCACGTCCACCGTCCACACCGACGACGCCAGACCGTACCGGCAGTCGTTGGCCAACCGGACGGCCTCGGCCTCGTCGCCGAACGGCAGCGCGACTAGGACCGGACCGAACACCTCGTCCTGGACGATCTCGGCGGACTGCTCGGCGCCGGTGATCAGCGTCGGCGGATAGTAGGCGCCGTCGCCGTCCGGGAGCACGCCTCCGCACCGGACCGTCGCGCCCGCTGCGACGGCCCGCTCGACGAAACCGTGCACCCGTGCCCGATGCTCGAGGCTGATCAGCGGGCCGATGTCGGTGGCGCTGTCCCGCGGATCGCCGACCCGAATGCTGTTGAAGGCCAGGGTGAGCCGGCCGACGAAGTCGTCGAACACCGACTCGTGGACGTAGACCCGGGTGGCCGCCGTGCAGTCCTGCCCGGAGTTGTAGGTGGCCCCCATCGCGATACCGTGCGCGGCGTCGTCGAGGTGGGCATCCTCGAACACCAGACACGGTGCCTTCCCGCCGAGTTCGAGGTGCACCCGCGCCCCGCGCAGCGCCGCGGACGACATGACCTGCCGCCCCGCGCGGGTCGAACCGGTGATCGACACCAGCTGTACCCGCTCGTCGGACACCAGCGCCTGCCCGACCTCCTGATCGCCGGTCACCACCTCGAGCACCCCGGGCGGCACCCCGGCTTCGACAGCGAGTTCGGCGAGGTAGAGCGTGCTCGACGGGGTGGTGGGCGCCGGTTTGACGACCATCGTGTTGCCCGCCGCCAGTGCCGGGCCGATCTTCCACAGTCCCATGATCATCGGGAAGTTCCACGGCGCGATGCCGACGACCGGACCCACCGGGCGCCGCACGATCATCGAGGTGTACCCCTGGCTGAGCAGGCCTGCGCCGGTCTCCTCCAATGAACGGCCCGCACCGGCGAAGAACCGCAGATTGTCGGTGCCGAACGGAAGCTCGCCGTCCCGGAAGACCGCCTCCGGCTTGCCGGTCTCGGCCACCTCCAGCGCGGTGATCTCCGCGGCGTGGGCGTCGATGAGGTCGGCCCACCGCAGCAGCACCCGGGCGCGTTCCCCCGCGGTGCGCCGCGACCAGTCGCCGAACGCCTCTGACGCCGCCGAAACGGCCTGTGTCGCTTCGGAGACCGACGCCTCGGAGACGGTCGTGGTCGGCCGGCCGTTCGACGGGTCCACCAGCACCCGCTGTTCACCCGAGCCCGGGACACGCCGGCCCCGGTGGAATCGTCCTGCGGTCATGTCCTGCTCCTCAGCTGTTGAAGCCCACACCGAATCGGTCGAATGTGCGCAAAAGCATTCCTCTGCGGCCGGTTTCGTCTTCCCGGGCCAGTGCGGCCCGGGTCAGTTCGACGGCGGGCCAGCGCAAAGGTTCCGGCGGGAAGGGCACCGCGGTGCCGGTGACCGCCTTGAGCCGCGTGCGTTCGGTGTCCCGCCCGGCGAGCAGATCGAGGGCGACGCGGGCGCCGAAACGTGTGGAGGCCACCCCCAGCCCGGTGAAACCGACGGCATAGGCCAACCGGCCGTGGAACGCGGTTCCGAAGATCGGCGTGAACCGGGTGGTGGTGTCGATGACGCCACCCCAGCGGTGGGTGAACGGCACCTCAGCCAGTTGCGGGAACGTCTCGCGAAAGTGCCGGGCCAACAGGCGATGAGACGCGTCGCGCAACTCCAGCTCAGGCCGGACGGCGTTGCCATAGTGGTAGACGGCGTCGTAGCCGCCCCAGACGATCCGGTCGTCGCGGGTTCGGCGGAAGTAGTGGAACTGGTTGCCCGCATCGGTGAGACCCTGGTTCTGCTGCCAGCCGATCGAGGCCAGCTGTTCGGCGGTCAGCGGCGCCGTGGCGAGCACGTAGTCGTAGACGGGCAGTACCCATGCGCGCAGGCGACGCAGCAGAGGACGGTAGGCGTTGGAGGCGAGCAGCACCTGCGAGGTCTCGACCGAACCGTGCGCGCTGCGGACCGTCAGGGTGGACCCCGTCCGGGAGATGCCGGTCGCCGGGGATCCCTCGAAGATGTTGGCGCCCAGCTCTTCTGCCACCCGGCGCAGGCCGAGAGTCAACGCCATCGGATCGACCAGGCCGCCGCGCAGCGTCCGCAGTCCGCCGAGGAACGACGACGAGTGGATGTCGGCGCGGACCTCGTCGCGGTCGAGGAACCGGACCTCGTCCCCGCGTCGGGCATACGTCGCGACGGCGTCTCGCAGCGCCGCGTAGTCGTGGGCGGTCCTGGCCAGCGTGGTCTTGCCGACCAGGCGCAGGTCGGCGTCGATCCCGTGCGTGTGCAGGAAGCCGGTGATCTCCTCGACGTTCTGCCGGCCGAGGCGCTGAAGTTCGTCGAGTTCGTCCGGCCACATCGCTTCGCCGTGGGCGATGCCGTGCGTGAGGGATTCGGAGACGAAGCCACCGTTGCGTCCCGATGCGCCCGCGCCGACCCAGTCCTGTTCCAGGAGGACGACCCGGCGCGCGGGGTCCTCGGTGAGCGCCTCGACGGCCGCCCACAGCCCGGTGTAGCCGGCGCCGACGATGACCAGATCGGCGTGCCGGCGTCCGCTGAGCGGTTCGGTTCGTGGACCGGTCTGAACCCCGTCCCACCACACCGGCCGGGGTTCGGCGTCGCGCAACTCGTCGGCGCCCGTCATGGCCTTCTTGGCCGCCTTAGCCGTCATGGCCGCCATACTTGCATACTCATTCAGGCCCTGTCACCGGCAAACAAGCAGGTAACTCGATATTGGGTCGTTAAAACTGAGTAACGCTTCAAATTTTTCTTCCGCTGCGGGCGGATCTCTGGCACAGTGAGCCGCGACATACTTCTGGGAGGTGCCGGTGACCGTCAGCCGCACGGAACGTCGCGCGAGACTGCTGCACGCGGCGCAGCGCGCCGTGATGAAACACGGCGCGGGCGTGCAGCTCAACCAGGTGGCGGCCGAAGCGGGACTGACCTCCGGTGCGGTGCTCTATCACTTCCCCGATGTGCAGACTCTGCTCGTCGAGGCCAACCGCGCCGGCATGGAGCGGTTCTACGACGAGCGCCTGCGCGCGATCGAAGGCATCGCCGAACCGGACCGCCGGCTGGTGGTGACCATCGAGTCCGGGCTGCCCGTCGACTCCGACGATCCGGCGGTGAAACTGCTGTGCGAGCTCGGCGGAGCCGCGGGCCGGTACCCCACCTACGCCGTCATGCTGACCGCGCTCTTCGACCGGCAGGTGGCGATGTACCAGGTGATCCTGGAATCCGGTGCCGCACAGGGCGTCTTCACCTTGACCTCGCCCTCGCTGACGATAGCGCGCAACATCGTGGCGCTCGAAGACGCCTACGGGTACCGCATGGTGGCCCGTCATCCCAGCCTCGACGCCGCCACCTCGACCGACCAGATCCTCGACTATGCACGGGTGGCCACCGGCCATTCCCTGCCTCGCAGTGAACAGGGCGAAAGGACACCACGTTGACCGAGTCACCGAAGCCACTGACCATCATGTTCTGGCCGGAGTCCGCCTACGGACCCACCAACCAGTGCATCGGTGTCGCCGCCAAACTGCGCGAGCGGGGCCACCGGATCGTCTTCGCCGCCGAATCGTCCTGGGCGGGAAAGATCGAGAGGTACGGCTTCATCGAGGAACTGGTGGATCTGGCCGAACCGTCTGCCGAGGACGCGGACGCCGACGCCGGCCAGTTCTGGACCGACTTCATTGCCGAGACCGCGCCTGAGTTCGCCAAACCGACTATCGAGCAGCTCGATACGTTCATCCGGCCGACCTTCCAGGCGCTCATCGACGGCGCCAAATACTGCGAACCGCGCCTGCGCGAGATCATCGCCGAACATCAGCCCGATGTCCTGGTCGAGGACAACGTGGTGCTGTTCCCGGCGTTGGCGACCGCAGGCAAGCCGTTCGTGCGCTTCATCTCGTGCAGCCCCCTGGAAGTCCCCGGTCCCGATGTCCCGCCGCCGTTCTCGGGTCTGCCCAGTGACGACCGCGCACAGTGGGGCGACTACACCGCCGAGTTCGACCGGGTGCTCCGCCCCGTGTGGGAGGAATTCGACGCGTGGGTCCGTGAGCAGGGCGCCGCGCCGTTGCCCGAGCTGGAGTTCATGCCGCGCGACAACGCCGCCACCGTCTACATCTACCCGGCCGCAGCGGATTACACCGATCGACGGCCGCTCGACGAGTCGTGGATCCGGGTGGACTCCAGCATCCGGGAAACCGACGACGAGTACGAGCTTCCCGCTGCGATGGCCGATCGTCCCGAGGGCAGCGCCCTGGTGTATCTGTCGCTCGGCTCGCTGGGTGCCGCGGATGTCACGCTGATGCAGCGGCTGGTCGACGTGCTCGGGCGCACCCCGCACCGTTTCATCGTCAGCAAGGGGCCGCAGGCCGACAAGATCGAGTTGGCCGCCAACATGGTCGGCGCGCAGATGCTGCCGCAGACCCGGATCATGCCGCTTGTCGACGCGGTGATCTCCCACGGCGGCAACAACACCACCACCGAGGCGCTGCACTTCGGCAAACCGCTGATCGTGCTGCCGCTGTTCTGGGACCAGTACGAGAACGCCCAGCGCATTCACGAGCTGGATCTCGGTGTGCGCCTGGACACCTATCACTTCGGCGACGACGAACTGATCTCCGCGCTGGAGCGCATCCTGACCGACGACGGGCTCCGGGATCGGGTTGCCCAGATCGGCAAGGAGATCCGTGAGCGCGACGGTCTGCTCTTGGCCGCCGACACCATCGAACGCGTCGGTCACGCCCACCGCGCCGCCACCGACTGATCCGTGCCGCTCGACCCGACCGACCTGCCCCCAGCCGATCTCCTGCACCTCGGAGACCGGCACGCGCTGGTGATCGTCGATGCGGACGGAACGTTGTCGGCGGTACCCGCGGTGGCCGACGGGACCCGGTGGCGACGGGCGGGCGCCGGGGACGGGGCCGCCGAGGCCCTGCTGCGACTGCTGGCCCGCACACCCGGCCGGTGCTCCGACGGACGGTTTCAGATCGTCTCCTGGACAACAGGTCCGGCACCGGACGGGGAGCGTCCCGTGACCGTCGACCAGACCAACGAATCGGTGATCGTCGGCGATACCGCGGTGGTGAAATGGGCGACCCATCTCGAGCGCGGGCCGCATCCGGCGCCGGACAGGCTGGCCTGCCTGACCGCGGCGGGATTCACCGCGATGCCCACACCGTGGGGCGTGGTCACCTGGACGCCGGAGGACCAGGCGGAGACGCTGGTCGCCACCGTCACCGGCTATCTGCCCGGCGCAGTCGACGGCTGGACCTGGGCGGTGGAACTGTTCAAAGCCGCGGCCCGCAGTGGCGACCACGCCACCGTGGTGCGCACCTGCGCCGCACTCGGCGAGGTGGTCGCCGACCTGCACTCGTCGCTGGCTGCCACCGCGACCATCTCCACGCGCACCGATGCAGAACGCTGGCGCGACAATGCTTTCGACACTCTGGCGACTGCCCGCGCACTGGCCGAGCCGGGCAATGCCCAGCTGCTGGCCGAGCACGCCGACACCATCGCCGCGAGCCTCGGGCAGTTGGCAGATCTGGTGGGTGTGCCGATCCTGCACGCCCACGGCGACCTGCACGTCGGACAGGTGTTGCGGACCGGCGATCTGCTGGTCGTCACCGATTTCGACGGCAACCCCGTGCTCCCGCCGGCCGAGCGGGTGCTGCCGGTACCGGCAGCGGTGGACCTCGCCGGGATTCTGCAGTCGCTGTCCCATGTCGCCATCGTCGCGGCCGAACGCAGCGAGCTCGCGCCGCAGAGTCTGGCACCCGTCGACGCCGCCGCCCGTACCGCTCTGCGCGACGCGTATCTGCGCAGGCTGGCCGAAACCGGGCACGTCGACCTGCACCTCGACCACGCTCTCACCGCGCTCCGGCTGCAGCAGGTACTCCGCGAGATCGTCTACGCTGCCCGCCACCTACCGCGGTGGATGTATGTCCCTGATGCGGCCCTGCCCGCCCTACTGCAAGAGATGAGCCGATGAATCCCGATGCCTTCGCTGCCGACCTCGCCCGTAAGCCGGAGGTGCTCTCGCGGCTTGCCGACGCTCTGGCGCAACACAATCCGTGGTCGCAGGTGGTGCCGCCCGAGGTGTCCCGCGTGGTGTTCATCGGCATGGGCTCGTCGGCCTACGCCGCCGGCGTGGCCGCCGCGCGGCTGCGGAACCGGGGCATCAGCGCCGTCTCGGAGATCGCGTCCTCGGAACTGCTGCCCGTATGGGGCCCGGACACGTTGGTGGTGGCCACCTCCGCGACCGGCGGATCGGTCGAGACGCTCGACGCGCTGGAGCGCATCGACTCTGCGGCGACGACGGTGGCGTTGACCAACACCGCCGGATCGACCATCACCTCACGGTGCGAGGCCTCCGTCGATCTGTCGGCCGGACCCGAGGCCGGCGGGGTGGCCTGCCGTAGCTTCCAGCACACTTTGGCCCTGTTGATGGCTCTCGAATGCCACCTGACCGGCACCCCCCGCGACGAACTGGTGCGTGCGGTCGCGGCCGCGGCACACGCCAGCGATCACCTGCTGGACACCGAGAACGACTGGCTCCCCGAGGTTTCCGAGCATCTGCTGGGACCTGTCGAGACGCACCTGTGTGCGCCGGCGCGGCGGTTCTCCTCGGCCCAGCAGGGCGCGTTGATGCTGCGGGAGGGCCCGCGGCGGTCGGCCATCGGCTGCGAGACCGGTGACTGGAGCCACGTCGACGTCTACCGCACCAAGAACACCGATCTGCGGATGCTCGTCTTCGCCGGATCGAAGTGGGAGGCCCAGATGGCGGAGTGGACCGGCCCGCGCGGCACCCGCATCGTCGGGGTCGGCGGGGACGTCCCCACCGCCACCAGCACGCTGCGGTATCCGGGAGACGACGTCGACGACGTCCGGTTGCTGACCGAGACCTTGGTGCCCGAACTGGTGGCGGCGCGGGACTGGCAGGCCGCGGCTGCCTGACGCCACAGGCGCTGCGCGACCCAGACGCTGTACGTGGGTACACCAACCGCATCGCGCTCGAAGAGGTGCTGAAGCGCTTCCCGAAATGGGAGACTCCGGCCTGACTCACACGGGTGCGACGCGGTCTCTCCACGGCATCGCCTGCTCCAGTTGGGCAGCCACCCGGATCAGCAGCGACTCGCCGGCCAGCGGTGCGACGAACTGGACACCGAGCGGCAGGCCCTCGGCCGTCCAGTGCACCGGCAGCGAGATCGCCGGGCGGCCAGTGAGATTCGCCAGCTGGGTGTAGGGGACCCAGCCGAGGTTCTTGTCGACGATGTCGTCGACGATGTTGGTGAGGCGCAGCAGGTGTGCGGTGCGGGTCTTGAGCAGCAGATCCGAGGCCTTCTGCAAGGCCAGCGGCAGCGCGAATTCGCCGATCGCGGGCGGGGGCGTGGCCAGGGTCGGGGTCAGCAACAGGTCGTAGGACTCGAAGTACGTGGTCAGCCGACGGGTGTGTTCGTGCCGGCGCTGCACGGCGTCGACGTAGTCCACGCTGCTGGTGGCCCGGCCGATCGCGGCCAGGATCCGGGTGTCGCGCTCGAAGGCGTCGTCGCCGGCGCCGGTGAGGCGCTTGGCCTCGTCCAATTCCCATGCGGTGTAGACGAACCAGGTGAGCAGGAAGTCCCGCGCCAGCGCCGCGTCGTCGAACGGGGCCTGCGGCAGCTCTTCGACGTGGTGGCCCAGATCGGTCAGGGTCTGCACGGTCGCCTCGACCGCGGCGAACGCCTCGCGGTGCGGCGACGGATTGATCGCCGTCGGCACCCGGACCCCGATGCGCAACCGGCCCGGGTCCTCTTCCAGACAGGACACGAAGGGCGCCTTGGGCATTCCGGGGCTGAACGGGCCCCAGGGTTCACCGCCGCTGATCGCGTCGAGCATCGCGGCGGTGTCGCGCACCGTACGCGACACGACGCCCTGCACCGCAGACCCGTGCATCGATTCACCGGTCTCCGGTCCCATCGGGGTCAGCCCGCGACCGGGCTTCAGTCCGACCAGCCCGCAGCACGCCGCAGGGATACGGATCGAGCCACCACCGTCATTCGCGCCGGCGCACGGCACGATGCCCGCGGCGACGGCGGCAGCGGAACCGCCCGAAGATCCACCCGGGGTGCGGCTCAGGTTCCACGGGTTCCGCGTCGGCCCCCACACGTCGGGTTCGGTGATTCCCTTGGCCCCGAACTCCGGGGTGTTGGTCTTGCCGAAGATGACCAACCCGGCATCGATCCAGCGCTGCACGATCGTCGCGTGTTCGGTGGCCGGGGTCGACACCAGCGCCCGTGAGCCGCGTGAGCTGGGCAGCCCGGCGTAGTCCTGGGCGAGATCCTTGATCAGGAACGGCACCCCGGTGAACGGTCCGGCCGCCGCGTCGGCGGGGGTGGCGGGGATGTCGCGCACGATCGCGTTGATCCGCGGGTTCACCTCCGCGGCCCGCGCCCGTGCCAGGGCGAGCAGTTCGTCTGCGGTCACCTGCTTCTCGGCCACCAGCTGTGCGAGTCCGGTGGCGTCCTGTGCGCGGTATTCCTCGAAATTCACGGCTTGACCGTAGCCGTTCGTGTCCACCGCAGGCGGGTGACACCGCGCATTTGACCCCGGCGCAAATATGTGTGAGCGGGCTCACGGAAGCGTTGAGCTCAGGATTTGCCGGCTGCGCCCGGGAGGCAGCAAACCCAGCTAACGAGGATGCCTAACTGAGGTTAGCCAACCCTATTGCTTCTTAGGTAATCCTCAGCTAACGTTCGACCGCGCCCATGGGGGGCGATGACCAGTACCAAAGGAGTATCCGTGCAACAAGCACTTTCGGTCGCGTATGGCGCCGCACCTCTGTCAGTGGCGGCGAAGAAGCCTTCGCGAGTGAACAAGTTTCTGGTGAGCGGCGCCGCCGTGGTGGCCGCCAGCGCGATTGCCGTGAACCCCGTGGCGCCGACCACGTCGGCGCCGGATGTCCGGCAGGCCGCCGTCGCGCTGGCCGCCTCGACCAACCCTGTCCTGGAGAACCCGCTGCTGGTCTGGCAGAACAACATCACCAGCACGTTCAGTCAGATCGGCGCCATCGGCTCGTCGCTGTGGAACACCCCGTTCCCGATCCTCAACCAGATCGGCGAGAACCAGGCCGGCTACCTGAAGACCGTCTGGGGCATGACGGCGGAGCAGGCGGGCACCCGCCGCGGCACCGGCCTCGTCGGCGCGGCCGAGGGCGTGCAGCGCTCGCTGACCAACTTCCCGGTCCGGCTGCAGGCCGCGTTCGAGTTCCTCGGCAACGGGCAGTTCACCGAGGCGCTGGTCGAACTCAACACGTGGGGCCTGGTCTTCCTGGAGAACGTGGCCTTCCCGCTGACCTCGATCCTGACCATCCCCAAGGCGATGTTCGACGCGGTCGGCCGGGTGTACGACTCGCTGATCACCCGCGGCAACATCATCACGATCTCCAAAGGCCTGATGTCCCCGCCGATCACCGCGTTCTTCGCGGCGATGAACATCGCCGACACCGTGTTCGCCGCGGTCAAGGAAGGCAACCTGAAGGATGCGTTCACCGCGCTGGTCAACGCGCCGGGCCTGATCACCGGTGCGTTCCTCAACGGCTACAAGCCGTACTTCGGCACCGACGAGAACGGCGACCCCATCTACAGCCCGGAGAACTTCCCGGGTCTGTTCTCGGAGGGCGGCACGCTCGACGCGCTGTTCGTCAAGCTGCCGCAGACGATCGCCGCCGCGCTGAAGAAGCCGGAAGTGCCGGTGACGCCGCCGGCTCCGAACCCGACGCCCGCACCGGCCTCGTTCCTCCTCGATGTGCCGGGCGGGGCCACCGAGGTGAGCCCGGTCTCGAACGACTCCGAGACTGTCACCGAGCCCGTCACCGAGACCGTCACGGAGCCTGTGGTTGACGTTGTGGTTGAGGATGAGGTCCCGGCCGCCGAGCCGGAGCTGACGCCCGAGACCGACGAGACCACCGAGGTCGTGGCGGACGAGGAAGCCGTCGTCGTCGAGGACGAGGACGCGGCCGAGGAGACCACCGGCACCGAGGAGTCCACCGACGGCGCCGACCCGAGCGAGGGCGAGACCGCTGCTCCCGCCACCGATTCGGACACCGATTCAGGTTCGGACACCGATTCCGACGCCTGACCGGTGACCGCCTGACAAGTCGACATCGTGATCGGACCGGCCCTCTGCAACATGCAGGGGGCCGGTTCCGTCGGCGGTCGGTGCTACGCCCACTTCCTGATCGCCCACTTCTCGAACAAACTCAACAGCGAATCGGTGAGCTTGCCGAGCAGGGCCAGCGAGATGATGGCCAGGAAGATCCGGTCGATCCGCCCGTTCTGCCCGGAGTCGAGCAGAAGGAACCCGAGGCCCATCGAGCTGGCGATCAGCTCGGCGGCGACCAGGAAGAGCCAGGACTGGGCCAGGGCCAGGCGCAGCGCGGAGACCGTCGACGGCACGACCGCCGGAAGCTGCACGGTGACGAACAGGCGCAGACCGTGCAATCCGAAGGCGCGGCCGGCCTCCAGTAGATGCCTGTCCACGTGACGTAACGCGGCCCCGACGACCGTGTAGACGGGGAAGAACGCGCCGATGGCGATCAGGATGACCTTGGATTCCTCACCGATGCCGAACCACAGGATCAGCAGCGGCACCCAGGCCAGAGACGGGACGGCGCGGATACCGCCGAACGTCGGTGCGAGCAGCACACTGACGACCTTGGACAGCCCGACGACCGCGCCGACGGCCAGACCGGCCGCCGCCCCGATCGCGAAACCCGTCAGCACACGCTGGGTCGAGATGGCGATGTAGTGCGCGTACAGGCCGCGCTCGGTCAGGTCGACGGCGGCCAGCCATACCATCGCCGGTGACGGCAGTATCGAGACGGCTACCAAACCGCTGGTCGAAACCCATTGCCACACAACGAGTAGCAGCGCCGGGAGCAGGACGCCGGCGGCGAAGCGCACCCCGCGGCGCTCCGTCAGGTCCGTGCCCGGTGTCGTGCCTGCCTTGTCGACCGTCTCGGTCACGACCGGAAGCGGGCGGCGTCGGCCTGTTTGACGAAAGAGTCGTTGACGATCGTCTGCAGCGCGTCGTCGACCTGCTCTCGGCTCTGTACGTCGCCGAGGTCGACGAAGATCGGGGCGATCTTCTCGAGCACCGCCAGCTGTGCGTCGCCGGGAACCTGATTCACGTCGAGGTTCGACCGCTCGTTGATCACCTTCTGCGCGACGGGCAGCTCGATGCCCGCGGCATCGGCAAGGATCTGCGCTGTCTCGTCAGGGTTCTCGGCCGCCCACACCGCGGCGGCGGCGTAGGCGTCCACGACGAGCTGGGCGAGCTCGGGCTTCTCATTCAGGAAGTCCTCGCGCGCGTTGAGGAAGCCATAGCTGTTGAAGTCGACGTCGCGGTAGAACAGCGTGGCGCCGTTCTGTTCGGCGCCGGCCATGATCGGGTCCAGTCCGGCCCACGCGTCGACCGATCCGTTCTGCAGCGCGGCCCAGCCGTCGGCGTGCTGCAGATTCTGGACCGTGACGTCGGCGGCGGACAGTCCGTTCGCTTCCAGCGCCTGCAGCAGGAAGAAGTAGGGGTCGGTGCCCTTGGTGGCGGCTACGTTCCTGCCCCTCAATTGCGCGACGTCGGTGATGTCACTCCCGGCAGGCGCGACGAGTGCGGCCCACTCCGGCTGCGAGTAGATTGCGATGACCTGGATGGGGGAGCCGTTCGAACGCGCGAGCAGCGCCGCCGATCCCGCCGTCGAACCGACGTCGATGGCACCGGCACGCAGGGCCTCGTTGGCCTTGTTCGAGCCGGCCGACTGCACCCAGTTGACCTCGACCCCTTGGGCTTCCAGCCACCGCTGGTCCTTGATGATCAGGCTCAACGGGTTGTAGGTGGCGAAGTCGATGTCGAGCACCTGGCCGTCGACAGTGCCAGTTCCGTCGGCGGTTTCGCCGCTGCTCGCATTCTCCCCGGAGACGCATGCGCTCAGAATCAGCGCGACGGCGGCGAGTAACGCGACGAGCGACGCCCGGGGTGCTGGGGTTCTCATACTCGGGTTTCCTGTTCGGTGCGTCGGGCGGGGTGGTGGCGATCCACCCCGAGGCCGTCGAGCAGACGGCCGCGGAGTTCGGCGAGCTCAGCCGATCCGCGGTCACGCGGCCGACGTCCAGGCACGGTGACGGTCTGACGGATGGAGGCCCCGGCCGTGCCGTCCTCAACGCCCAGCAGGATGACGCGGTCAGCCAGCTGCAGTGCCTCGTCCACGTCGTGGGTGACCAGCAGCACCGTCGCAGGAGCGGCCGCGAGCACCTCGAGCAGCAGGTCCTGCATCTTCAAGCGGGTCAGAGCGTCGAGTGCGCCGAACGGCTCGTCGAGCAACAGCACGCGAGGACTGCGGGCCAGTGCCCGGGCCAGCGACGCGCGTTGTGCCATGCCGCCGGACACTTCACGGGGCCGGTGGTCGGCGAACTCGGTCAGGCCGACGAGGTCGAGCAGGCGCGCGACGGTGGTGCGAGCGGCGGCGGCCGGCGTGTGCCGGGGCAGGCCGAGCGCGACGTTCTGGGCGATCGTGCGCCACGGCAGCAGGCGTGGTTCCTGGAACGCGACGGCGCAGCGCGGATCGTAAGGGCCGACCGGAATTCCGTCGATGTGCACGGTGCCGGCAGTGGCGGTGTCGAGTCCGGCGACGACGCGTAGCAGGGTGGATTTGCCGCAGCCGCTGGCGCCCAGGATCGCGACGATCTCGCGCGGATCGACATCGAGGTCGAGGTCACGCAGCACCGGTCGTGAGACACCTCTGGCCGTAAATGAGCGCCCGAGGCCGGCGATACCGATCGCAGACATACGCGGACTCCAGCCAGACGGTGATGGTGCCGGGAACTCCGACGCCGACCTGGATGGTGGCCGACGGCCGACACGTCGTCACCGGTTATGCCCACGATGGTTTGAAAGGTTCCCCCGAAGGGTTCTCAGCCTTCTGGGCTAGTCGGAGGGCTTGTCGACCTCGTCCTCGGGCAGGGGTAGGGCCTCCGCGCCGGGGGTCGCGGGCGCGAGCACATCGGACTCTTCGACCGACTCGGACGTTACGTTTTCTTCCGCAGATGTCATGGCGGCTCACATACCCGTACCTGCTCGCCGGTAATCACGCCGGCGTCCGGGCGCACGGGAGGTGATCAGCCGAGCCGGACCGGCGTGCGGGGACGCGCACAGCTGACCAGGACCGGCTGGGGGACCTCGGCGGCATGCCGCTGCCGGCGCTCGTCACGCTGGATCCGACGCTGCAGTGTGCGCTCATCGCGTGCGGACACCGAACGGTTCAACGCGGCCAGCATGTCGAGCTGTTGCCAGCTCAGGCCGTCGAGGTCGCCGTCGCTGTCGTGGGTGGCCACGACGACGCTGCCGCGCAGCAGCGGGACGGTCTTGGCGGTGAAATCGGTGGTCGCCATCAGCAATTCGGTGGCGAACTGGTTGGTGCGGCGTTGGCAGCCGCGGGCGGACGGGCTGAACCAGAAGTCGAACTGGTTGTCAGCGCTGGTCAGGCACTGCAGACCCTGGTCTTGGACAAGCTTGGAGATATCGGCGTTGGTGTAGGCACGGGTCTCATACACGGCGCCGCTGGCGGTGAAGTACAGGACGGTATTCATAGCGATAGCCCATTCTTTTCTTTCTCTGCTGTTACGGAGAGCGCTGACGTCACGGCGCTGTGACTGAAGTTACCCATGTGACTGTTGGGGCAAACTTCGATATCGATATGGCCACGACGGGTTTGGGCAGCGGGGCTAACCTCGGGGAGTGGCGCAATTGAGATTCGGGATCTCGACCTTCGTCAACGACGACACGATCGACACGGTGTCCCTGGCGCGGGCGATCGAGGAGCGCGGGTTCACGTCCCTGGCCGTCGCCGAGCACACGCACATCCCGGCAAGCCGGGAATCGCCGTACCCGATGGGCGGCGAACTCCCGTCGATCTACTACCGCACGCTCGATCCCTTCGTGACCCTGGCTGCCGCGGCCGCGGTCACCTCCACCATCGAACTGGTCACCGGGATCGCGCTGCTGATCCAGCGGGATCCGATCATCACCGCGAAGGAAACCGCCAGCGTCGACGTGATCTCCCACGGCCGCTTCGTGTTCGGCGTGGGAGCCGGCTGGAACATCGAGGAGTTGCGCCACCACGGCACCGACCCGAAGACCCGGGGCGCGCTGCTCGACGAACGCATCGAGGCGATCAAAGAGCTGTGGACAGAGGAGCCGGCCGAATACCACGGCAAATACGTCGATTTCGGCCCGTCCTACCTACGGCCCAAGCCGGTGCGCAAGCCGCATCCGCCCATCCTGATCGGCGGCGACTCCGATGCCACCGTCAAGCGGATCATCCGGCACGAGGCCGGCTGGATCGCCAACCCACTGCCCGTCGAACGCCTGAAACGGCGCGTCGACCAGCTGCGCGCCGGTGCCGGGCACGAGGTGCCGCTGTCGACGTTCGGCACCCCGGCCAAGCCCGAATACTGGCATGCCGTCGCGGAATTGGGGTTCAGCGAGCTCCGGCTGCTGCTGCCGACCAAGTCGCTCGATGATTCTCTGCGGCTGCTCGACGACTACGCCGAACAGGTGGCAAGCTACCGCGGCTGAGACGCCGACGTCATGCCATGGCGTCGGCCATGATTCGTGCAGACCATCAGCAGGGTGGCGAGGATATGCGCCTGACCGGCGCTTATATAGCGAATCTGAGGGGCGCGGGACTCGTCAGTGGCCGGTCTTCTCGTAACGCTGCGCGACGGCGACGAGTTCGTCACGGACCGCCGAATGGGGCATGGTCGCAATCCGCGCGTAGAGACGCCGGCGATCACGAGCGATCTGGCGAGAGGCACGGTACTGCGCGAAAGACATGACGAAGCTCCTGATTCTGGAAAGTTGACGTCCGGCAACGAGGATCGCCCGTCGGCCGGACTCCATCCATGGTCCGTGTTACAAACACGTAAATCAACCGGCTGACCTGTGATTTCAGGTACAGAGACGGCCATCACAGCCGGCCGGCGTCCACCATCCGCACCACCGCCGCGCCCTCCTCGTCGGAGGCGTGCAGATCCACCTCGACCTCGAAACCCCAATCGTGGTCGCCCGCGGGGTCGTCGAGGATCTGCCGGACCCGCCACACGTCAGGCTGCCGGTCGAAGATCAGCAGCGCAGGACCACGCGCGTCGGCGCCGGTGCCGACGCCGTCGTGCTCGGCGAAGTACTCGTCCCCGATGTCCTGCCAGCGCCCCGCGGTCCAGCCTGCCCCGCCGTCGAGCGCCCCGAGTTCGTCCCACCGCTCCCGGGCGAACAACTCCACCCGGCGGAACAACGCGTTGCGGACCATCGCGGTGAACGCCCGCGCGTTGCCCGTCAACGGACGCGGGCGGGCGGGTACCGCCGCCACCGGCCGGTCGTGCGGCTGGTCCGGGCTGGTGAGCTGTTCCCACTCATCGAGCAGGCTCGAATCCACCTGTCGGACAAGCTCGCCGAGCCATTCGACGATGTCGGTCAGCTCCTCGGTCCTGGCCGCGGCGGGCACCCCCGAACGCAACGCCTTGAACGCGTCGGACAGATACCGCAGCACCGCCCCCTCCACGCGCGTGAGCCCGTAGACGCTGACGTACTCGCGGAAGGTGAAGGCGCCCTCCCACATCTCCCGCGCGACCGACTTCGGCGCGAGCCTGCCGTCGGCCGCCCACGGATTGCTCTGCAGGTACACCTCGAACGCGTGCTCGAGCAGCTCGGCCAGCGGTTTCGGGTAGGTGACGTCGTCGAGCAGCTCGATCCGCTCGTCGTACTCGATCCCGTCGGCCTTCATCTGCGCGACGGCCTCGCCCCTGGCCTTGTTCAGCTGGGCGGCCAGGATCTGGCGGGGATCCTCCAACGTCGCCTCGATCACCGAGAGCACATCCAGCGCATAGGTTTCCGACTCGGTGTCGAGCAGACCGATCGCGGCGAGCGCGAACGTCGACAGCGGCTGGTTCAGCGCGAAGTCGGGCGGCAGATCCACGGTCAGCCGGTAGCGCCGCCCGTCCGGCTCCGGTTCGGGAAGCCGTTCGATCACCCCGGCCTGCAACAGCGACCGCGCGATGCCGACGGCCTCCCGGATCAGGCGCAGCTGCCGCTTACGCGGCTCGTGGTTGTCCGTGAGCAGCCGGCGCATCGCCTCGAACGGATTACCGGGTCGGTCGACGACGTCGAGGATCATCGCGGTCGACACCCGCATGTTGCTGGTCAGCGGCTCCGGCGCGGCGTCGACCAACCGCGTCATCGTCGCCTCGCTCCACGGCACCATGCCCTCGGGAACCTTGCGGCGCACCAGTTTCCGCCGCTTCTTCGGGTCGTCGCCGACCTTGGCGAACTGCTTGAGGTTCTCCACCTCGTGGTCGGGCGCCTGCACGACGACCGTACCGGCGGTGTCGAACCCGGCCCGCCCGGCCCGGCCCGCGATCTGATGGAACTCGCGGGCATTGAGCAGTCGGGTGCGGGTGCCGTCGTACTTCGACAGCGCCGAGAACACCACGGTGCGGATCGGCACATTGATACCGACACCGAGCGTGTCGGTGCCGCAGATGACCTTGAGCAGACCGGCCTGCGCCAGCTGCTCGACCAGCCTGCGGTACTTGGGCAGCATGCCCGCGTGGTGCACCCCGATGCCGTGCCGGACGAGCCGCGACAGCGTGGACCCGAAGGCGGTGGAGAAGCGGAACGCGCCGATGTGCTCGGCGATCGCGGCCTTCTCCGCCTTGGTGCTGACGTTCACGCTCATCAGCGCCTGTGCCCGCTCCAGCGCCGAGGCCTGGGTGAAGTGCACGACGTAGACCGGCGCCTGCTTGGTGTCGACGAGCTCCTGGATCGTCTCGTGCATCGGCGTGGTCGCGTAGGAGAAGTACAGCGGAACCGGCCGCTCGGCGCCGGCGACCAGCGCGGTCGCCCTGCCGGTCCGGCGGGTCAGGTCCTCGCGCAGGAAGGTGACGTCGCCGAGGGTGGCCGACATCAGCAGGAACTGGGCGTGCGGCAGCTCGAGCAGCGGCACCTGCCAGGCCCAGCCGCGGTCGGGGTCACCGTAGAAGTGGAACTCGTCCATCACCACCAGGCCGATGTCGGCCTCGCTGCCCTCGCGCAGCGCCACGTTGGCGAGGATCTCGGCGGTGCACGCGATGATCGGTGCGTCGGCGTTGACCGAGGCGTCGCCGGTGAGCATGCCGACGTTGTCCGCGCCGAACACCTCGCACAGCGCGAAGAACTTCTCGCTGACCAGCGCCTTGATCGGGGCGGTGTAGAAACTGGTGCGGTCCGCGGCCAGCGCGGCGAAGACGGCGCCCGTGGCCACCAGCGACTTTCCGGACCCGGTGGGGGTGGCCAGGATGACGTTGGCGCCGCTGACCAACTCGATCAGCGCCTCTTCCTGGGCGGGGTACAGGGTGGTGCCGTTGGCTTCGGCCCACGCGGCGAACGTGGCGAACAGCTCGTCGGCGTCGTCCCCGACGGCACGCAGAGCGGACAGGTTTTCGATCAGCGCGGACATCGGGGTCCAGCCTGCCAGGTTTGCCGACGGCCGCCGCCGTCAATAGCCCTTCCATGGCGGGGTTCGGTGATGTCCTCGAGTGGGTCAAGACGGAAGTCGCCGGTCGTGTGCCCAAGGCCGACCTCGACCAGCGCGACGCCGACTACATCCGCGAGCAACTGCCCGGGCTGTGGTTGCTCGCGTCGCTCTACTTCCGCGCCGACGTCCGCGGGCTCGACCGCATCCCCGCCGATGGACCGGTGCTGCTGGTCGGCAACCACAGCGGCGGAAACCTGCCGCCCGACACCTTCGTGTTCACCCTGGCGTTCTGTTCGTACTTCGGGGTGGAGCGGCCCTTCTTCCAGTTGGCGCACAACCTGGTCGTGTCCATGCCGGGGCTCGGCTCGCTACGCAAGTTCGGCACCGTCGCGGCCAACCACGACAACGCGACGCTGGCGCTGAAGTCCGGTGGCGCACTGCTCGTCTATCCGGGCGGCGATTACGAGGTCTTCCGGCCGTCCTGGAAGCGCCACGAGGTCGACTTCGGCGGTCGCAAAGGTTATGTGAAGCTCGCCCGCGACGCCGGTGTGCCCATCGTCCCGATCGCCAGTGTCGGCGGCCAGGAGGCGGCGCTGTTCCTCGATCGGGGGCAGTGGCTGGCCAGCCTGCTCAGAGTCGACAGGATCGCGCGGCTCAAGAGCGTCCCGATCCTGCTGGCGCCGCCGTGGGGAATCGCCGTCAGCGACATGGTTCCGCGGCTGCCGCTGCCGACGAAGATCACCATCGAGGTCCAGGACCCCATCGCCGCGGAGGACATCGCCGCCGGCGACGACGACACCATCCACGCCAGGGTCGAAGGCGCGCTGCAGTCGGCAGTGGACCGGTTGGCCGCGCAGCGCCGGTTCCCGGTGATCGGTTAGGGGCGGGCGATGCGGCTTTCGCGAAGCGTGATCATCGACGTCGACCCGCACATCGTGTGGAAGCACGTCAGCGACCCCGGCTGCTACCCGGAGTTCATGGCGAGCCTGGAACGGTGGGAGATCGTCACCGAGGGTCCGGTCGGTGTGGGGTCGCGGTACACCGTGCACTGGAAGGTGGGCTCCGTCCCGATCGGCGGCGTGGTCGAGGTGACCGAGTTCGACGAGGCCCGCGACCTCGCTTTCATCGGCATCACCGGCGTCGGGTTGCGCGGTCGGTTCCGGCTGCGGGCGAACGGCGCCGGACACACCAAGGTGACGTTCCGGCTGTCCTACGAGGCGCCCGGGGGACTGCTGGGCCTGATCGCCGACCGGGTGGCCTCCCGCCAGGTCGGCCGCATCATGGACCGGACCGTCAAGAACCTCAAAGCCCTTGCCGAGAGCTGACTTTCACCGGCACGGCCGGTCTGGCGGCGAATCTGCGTAACGAGGCGGCGATTTTCGCCCTCGAATTCGCCGTGTGGTTACGCAACCGGCGCAGCGGACGTCACTGCCGCGGGGCCGGGAAGTACATCTCCTGACGCACGGTGCACACCAGTTCGCCGGTGCGGTTGAACATCGTCCCGCCGGCCAGGGCGATGGTGTCGGCGCTGCTGGGGGAGCTCTGCTCGTAGAGCAGCCAGTCCGACAGATCGGCCGGGGCGTGGAACCACACCGAATGGTCACGCTGGGCCGACAGCGTGGCACCGCCGCGCGCGGCGTAGGCCGGTTCGGTCAGGGTCACCGCGGACAGATAGGCCACCAGCGCCGACGTCAGCACCGGGTCGTCGGGGACGGCGCCGCCGGGCCGCCACCAGATCCGTGCCCGGGCCGGGGGAGCGGTGTCCGCGTCGACGATGCGCCGCTCGAACCAGCGCAGACTCGCCCACATCCCCTCGGTCACCTCCGGAGACTCGGCGAAATGCGGAGCCACCACCGGAAGCGACTCCGGTTGCGGCACCTGCGGACACGTCGGCTGATACGTCACCCCGCCCGAGGTTGGGGACTTGAACGACGACATCGCCTCCAGCAGGATCTCCTCGCCCTGGCGGGCGGTGACCCGCCGCGCCGAGAACGTCCGGCCCTGCTGCAGCTCGGCCACATCGAACGTGACCGGCAGCCGCGCGTCGCCGGGCCGCAGAAAGTAGGTGTGCACGCTGTGCGGGGCCCGGTCGGGCGCGGTCAGGCTCGCCGCCAGCAGTGCCTGCGCGGAAATGTGGCCGCCCAGAATGTGATTGGCCGGCGCCGGCAGTTGCCGGCCGACGAACGTCGCCGGGCCGGCCTGGTCGAGCTGCATGGAGGCGAGCACATCGCCCAACGAAGAGGACACGCAGGTATCTTGCCTAACGACGCCTTCGGACTCCTCATCGCGGCTCGTGCCTCGCCGCTTGATCGTCGTCCGACTAGCGACTGCGCAGCGTCAGCAAGGTGATCTCACTGGGCGCGAACACCCGGAACGGCGGGCCCCAGAATCCGGTGCCCCGGCTGGTGTACAGCTGTGTCCGTTCGCCGTGCGTGCTGAGCCCGTGCACCACAGGCTGTTCCAGCCGGACCAGGAAGTTGAACGGCCAGATCTGACCGCCGTGGGTGTGGCCGGAGATCTGCAGATCCACCCCGGCGCGCACGGCCTGCCCGACCTGCTTGGGTTGGTGGGCGAGCAACAGCACCGGCAGCGCCGGGTCGGCCCCGTCCAGCGCGGTGTCGATGTCGGCGCCGTGCCCGCGCACGCCGGAACCGGCCGCGGTCGCGTCGTCGATGCCGGCGATGACCAGCCGGTCACCGCCGCGCTCGATGACGACGTGCCGGTTGTGCAGCACGTCCCACCCGATACGCGCCATGTAGTCCAGCCAGCCCTGCGCCTCGCTGAAGTACTCGTGATTGCCGGTCACGTATACCCGGGCCGAGGCCGCCCGCACCGAGGCCAGCGGCGAGGCCTGCGCCTCGCGCTGCACGGCGGTGCCGTCGGCGATGTCGCCGACATGGCACACCACGTCGGCGTCGAGCCCGTTGACGCGCTCCACCATGCTCGCCGACCACCGGGCGCGGTCGATGGGCCCGTAGTGGGTGTCGGTGATCATCGCGACGCGCAGACCGTCCAGCCCGCGACCGAGCCGGGGCAGCGTCACGTCCAGCCGCTTGACCCGCGGCACCCGCATCGCCTCGGTGTATCCCCAGATCAGCAGCACGACAGCGACGATGAGCACCCCGGCGGCCACCAGCCGCGAGCGGACGGGGTCGGCCACCCCGGCGGCCAGCAGTCCGAGCTCCACCACCTGGCCCAGTACCGACCACACGAACAGCACCCACACCACCCCGAGCAGCGTGTCGCCGGCCGCGGCCGGCCGATCGCGCCGCTCGCGGCCGTGCCCGACACGCATCAACAGGGGCAGCGCGGCGAACGCGGCGACGAACACCAGCGTCCCCACGACCACGACGGCCGTCGGCCACGCCGCGCCGCCGACCACCAGCGTCGACCACGGCACCCCGAACAGCAGCAGCATGACGGCCAGCACCACCAGAGTGCGGCGCAGACGGCCACGGGACCGGCGCGCCGGACGCGACTCCTCTTCGACCGTCTCGGCCGGGTTCTCGGACATCACACGAAGGTACCGACAAGGCCGGTTCCGCACCGGCCGCCCGCAGTGTTGAATGACCCCAGGAGGTTTACACATGACTGCGGTTTCGTTAATCACCGGTGGCGCAGGCGGGATGGGCACGGCCACCGCCGAACTGGTCGGCAAGGACCATGCGGTGGTCATCGCCGATGTGCGGCAGGACCGGCTCGAGGCCGCGGAGGCCAGGCTCGGCGAGCTCGGCGTCGCGGTCACCGCGGTCGACTGCGACGTCACCGACCGGCAGGCGGTCGAGAAGCTCTTCGAGACCGCGTCGGGGCTGGGCACGCTGGCGTCGGTGATCCACACGGCAGGGGTCAGCCCCAGCATGGGTGACGCGGAGTACGTGATGCGCACGAACGCACTCGGCACCCTCAACGTCGGTGAGGCGTTCTTCGCGACAGCCCCCGCAAGCGCCGCGCTGGTGAACGTCGCGTCGATGGCCGCGCACCTGCTGCCTGCCGAGCTCATCCCCACGGGGGTGTTCCCGCTGGCGCTGCAGGACACCGACGCGTTCACCACCGAGATGCTGCAGGCGTGCGCCATCGCGCCCGAGGACGTCCGGTCCGGGCTGGCCTACGCGCTGAGCAAGGCCTTCGTGCGGTGGTACAGCAGCTCCCAGGCCGAACGGTTCAACACCCGCGGGCTGCGCATCGTGTCGGTGTCGCCGGGATCCGTCGACACCGAGATGGGCCGGCTGGAGGAACAGGCCGGCGCGGGCGCCATGGTCACCGACGCCGCCGTCCCGCGCTGGGGCAAGCCCGAGGAGATGGCCGCCCTGCTGGCTTTCTGCGCGGGCGACCAGGCCGGATACCTGACCGGCACCGACATTCTCAACGACGGCGGGGTGGTCGCGTCGATGACCGAGAGGGCACGGCTCGCCGCGCAGCCCGGCTGACGCACCCTGAGAGGGTGCCCCTGTTCTTCATCGTCGGAGCGATCTCGCAGTATCTTGGTGCCGCCGTCGGTGTCTTTCTGTTCGAGACGACCGAGCCGTCGACCGTGGCATGGTTGCGTGCCACCGGGGCCGCCGTGGTGCTACTGGCCTGGCGCCGGCCCTGGCGCCGTGCGTGGACCGTTCGCACGGTCCTGGTCGCGGCCGGATTCGGGGTGGTGACCGTTCTGATGAACGTCGCCTTCTACGAGGCGATCGACCGTATCCCGCTGGGCACCGCCGTGGCGATCGAGTTCACCGGTCCGGTGGTCGTCGCCACTCTCGGGTCACGCCGCCGCCGGGATCTCGCCGGGGTGGCGCTCGTCGCGGCCGGGGTGTACCTGCTGGCCGGCGTCCAGCCCGATCTGTCGTGGGCCGGCGTCGGATTCGCCCTCACCGCCGCGGGCCTGTGGGCCGGGTACATCCTGCTCGGCAAGCGGGTGGCCGACGCGGGTGAGGGCATCGACTCGCTCGCCGTCGGTATGGCTGCCGCCTCGGTCGCGCTGGCGCCGGTGCTGCTCGGTATCCAGATCGCGACTGATGCAACGGTATTCGTCGACGCGAAGACGTGGCTGCTGGGTGCGGGCGTCGGGGTGCTGTCCAGCGCCATCCCGTACGCGCTGGACCAACGGGTGCTGACATCGATCGGCAGGCAGCGCTTCGCTTTACTGCTGGCCCTGCTGCCTGCGACCGCGGCGGTCGTCGGGGCGGTGGTGCTGGCCCAACGCCCGTCGGCCGCAGAGCTCGGCGGGATCGCGCTGGTGATGCTCGCCCTCATCGTCACGGCGAAGAAGTCCACCGCCCTCAGTCCGGGGTCTTGATGAGCTGCCGGGTAGGTGCCGTCCGTGCGTGGGTGGCGTAGATGATCAGGCCCACGAACGTCAGTCCACCAACGAGATTGCCCAGCAGCGTGGGGATTTCGTTCCACACCAGATAATCCGCGACGGTGAAGTCGCCGCCGAGCATCAGACCGGACGGGAACAGGAACATGTTGACGATCGAGTGCTCGAAGCCGAGGTAGAAGAACAGCATGATCGGCATCAACATCGCGATCACCTTGCCCGGCAGGCTGTCCGACATCATCGCCCCGACCACGCCGGTGGACACCATCCAGTTGCACAGCACCCCGCGGACGAACAACGTCAGCATGCCGGCGGCGCCGTACTCGGCGTAGCCCAGTGTGCGGCCCTCCCCGATGGCGCCGAGCGCCTGGCCCACCGCGTCCGGTTCGATGCTGAACCCGAACGTGAAGTAGATCGCCATCAGCACGGCGGTGGTCATCGCGCCGGCGAAGTTGCCGATGAACACCAGGCCCCAGTTGCGAAGCATCGCACCGAGAGTCACTCCCGGCCGCCTGTCCAGCCAGGCCAGCGGCACCAGCGTGAACACCCCGGTCAACAGGTCGAAGCCGAGCAGATACAACATGCAGAAGCCGACCGGGAACAGCACCGCGCCGAGCAGTGGCTGTCCGGTCTTGACCGTGATGGTGACCGCGAACGCCGCTGCCAGTCCCAGGATCGCGCCCGCCATGTAGGCGCGGATCAGCGTGTCCCGGGTGGACATCACCGCTTTCGCCTCGCCGGCATCGATGATCCGGCCGGCCAGCTCTTTCGGAGGCACATACGACATGACGAATCCTTCTGTGGTTCAGGAGGTCTCGGTGGACCACTGGTAGGGCAGGAACTTGCCGTCGATCGTCACCACCACCCGGTCGCCGTCGGGGTGTTCCCGTTTGGTCAGCGAGACACTGCAGTTGATCGCGCTCATGATCCCGTCGCCGAACTGTTCGTGGATGAGTGCCTTGAACGCGGGCCCGTACACGTGGAGAAGCTCGTGGAAGCGGTAGATGGTCGGGTCGGCCGCGACGTCCCCGGGACCGGTCCGGTACGGCTGGCGCTGCAGCGCCGTCACCACCTCGTCGCTGAGCCCGAGTGCGGCGCCGATCTTCTCGGCCTCGTCTCGCGGCATCGGGTGTGAGCCCAGCAGTGCGGCCACCGTCCAGACCGGAGGCCTGCCGATGAGCTCGGCCAGTTCCGCCCAGGAGCGGCCCTTGGCGATCCGTTGCGCGTCGACCTCGTAGGCGGCGCGTTCACGCAGTGCGGGGTGATAGGCCACGTCATACCTCATCTCGTCGGGAAAACTGCGGACGAGCATCCATCCGAACGCATCGGAACCCGCGAGCGTGAGGCCGAATGCGCAGGCAATCCGGCGTTTCGCGCACGGGTCGGCCGGTTTCACACGGCTGAGACACCGCAGCAACGACGCCGACACGCGTCGGTGTGAACCTTCATCGAGACCGGAGGAGGGGTGAGGGTGACGGCGGAACCTGACGGCGACCTGCTGGCCGCAGTCGTCGAGGCGGCGCCCACCCCGCTCTGGGTGATCGCCGGGACGGGACGGGTGCAACTGGTCAACCTGGCCGCACTCGCCCTGCTCGGCTACACCACCGCCGGGGAGCTGATCGGCCGCCCGAGCCATCACACGCTGCACGCATGCCATCCCGACGGCACCGAGTACCCCCAGCAGAACTGCCCGATCGTCGGCGACGGTGACGTCGACCCGGGCCCGCGCACCGGAACCGAGTGGTTCACCACCCGGTCCGGACGGCACCTGCCGGTGCGCTGGTCCACCCGCAGGCTGAGTGGGTGCGGCGCAACGCTGCTGGCCTTCGAGGACGCCTCCGCGCAGTTCACGGCGGCGCCGCGGCCGCGCTGGCCCACGCCGACCGGACGCACCCGGTCGGCGATGCGGGCCGACCTGGTGCGGCAGGTGCAGCAGAATTTCCGCGACCCCGAGTTCGGGGTGGCGGCGCTGGCGAAGGACAACCACATGTCGGTCCGCGCGGTCCAGGCGCTGTTCGCCGAGATCGGCAGGACACCGGCCGACGAGATCCGCCGCGCCCGACTGGAGTTCGCGAGCAGACTGCTGCACGACGGCGCCGCGGTGCAGAGCGCGTGCTACGACAGCGGCTTCCGCGATCCGGGCACCTTCACCCGCGCGTTCCGCCGATATTTCGGCTGCCCGCCCAGCGGTTTCCTGCACAGGTCGAGCGCCTAGGCGTACACCTGGGCGGGCCGTCGGCGGATCCGTGCCGCGGAGGTGGACAATCGGCAGGATGAGTTGCTGCCATCACAGCGGCGGGGACACCGCGTTCACCGTCGACGCGTCACGGGTCACCTTCGGGCGGGGCTGCCTGCGCGAGGTGGGTGACCGGGTCAGGGCGCTGGGCGTCGAGCGCGTCGCGCTGTTCACCGACCCGACCGTCGCCGAACTGGAGATCTTCGACACCGTGCGACGGTCCCTGCGGGATGCGGATGTGGACGTGGTCACCTACACCGAGGTCCGCGTCGAGCCCACCGACGAATCCTTCGAACAGGCCGCGGCGTTCGCCGCGGACGTCGCACCGGACGGCTATGTGTCGCTCGGCGGCGGTTCGGTGATCGACACCGCCAAGGCCGCCGACCTCTACGCCAGCCACCCCGCGGATCTGCTGGAGTACGTCAACGCCCCGGTGGGCGCAGGCAACGCGGTGCCCGGACCGCTGCGGCCGCACATCGCGTGTCCCACCACCTCGGGCACCGGCAGCGAGGTCACCGGCATCGCGATCTTCGACCTGTTGTCGATGGCGGCGAAGACCGGCATCGCCTCGCCCGCGCTGCGCCCGACCGAGGCGCTGGTCGACCCCGACTGCACCGACACCTTGCCCGGACCCGTGGTGGCCTGCAGCGGCCTCGACGTGCTGTCGCACGCGCTGGAGTCCTATACCGCCCGGCCCTACCTGCACCGCGCCGCACCGGGCCGGCCCAGCGAACGGCCGATGAGCCAGGGCGCCAACCCGTGGAGTGACCTGGGCAGCGTGGAGGCGCTTCGCCTGCTCGGCCGGTATCTGCAGCGCGCCGTCGCCGACGCCGCCGACCGGGAGGCCCGCGAGCAGGTGATGTGGGCGGCCACGCTGGCCGGGATCGCGTTCGGCAACGCCGGTGTGCACATCCCGCACGCCATGGCTTACGCCGTCGCCGGCCAGGTCCGCGAGTTCCATCCCGACGGCTACCCGGGCTCTGAACCGCTTGTGCCACACGGGATGTCAGTGATCCTGAATGCCCCCGCCGCGTTCCGGGTCACCGCGCCGCTGGACCCGGTGCGACACCTGGAGGCTGCCGGGTACCTGGGCGCGGACACCGGCGGCGCCGCCCCCGGCGACGCGGGCACCGTGCTGGCGGACCACCTCGTCGCGATCATGCGCGGCGTCGGGATGCCCAACGGACTCGCCGGTGTGGGGTACTCCGAGGCCGACGCCCCGGCACTGACCCGCGGCGCGTGGCCGCAGCAGCGGCTGCTCGCCAACGCCCCGGTCGAGGTCGACGAGGCGCTGCTGACCGATACCTTCCGGCACGCGGTGAGCTACTGGTGACAGACCATTCGGCACCCGCGCGCCACCGCGTCGACGACTACCGGTACTTCCTGCCCATCACCACCAGGTGGATGGACAACGACGTCTATGGGCACGTCAACAACGTGACCTATTACAGCTACTTCGATACGGTCGCCAACCATTTCCTGATCCGCGAGGCAGGCCTGGACATCCAGGCCTCCCCGGTGATCGGTCTCGTGGTGGAGTCGAAGTGTTCCTATCTGGCGCCGGTGGCATACCCCGACGAACTCCGGGCGGGACTACGGGTGGACAAGCTGACGAACCGCTCGGTGACCTACGGGGTCGCGATCTTCGGCGCAGCCGACGACCGGGCCGAAGCGGTGGCACACGGCTACTTCGTCCATGTGTTCGTCGATCGCGAACGGCGTCAAGCGGTTCCGATTCCCGACCGGATCCGGTCGGCGCTGTCGGGACTGGTCGTCACGGCAGACGGGCAGTGAGCGCGGTGCCCATCGCGGACATTGCCGCCAGCGGACTGCACAGCGCACACAGGCTGGCGTCGAGGGTCGGGTAGCCGCACGCGGGGCAACTCGTCACCTGGCGCGCCCCCAGAGCAGTAATGGTGGTCACGGCGGCTCCTTTCAAAGCTGGCCACCAAGTACCCGCTCAGCCGCCTTTTAAGCACCCGCGATGAGATCCGCAACCTCGCCTGCCGTGCGCCGGGTCGCCGGATCGTCGGCAGGGGCATACCGGTCGGCGGCCGCGTCGTACCGGGCACCGGCGATGTCGCCGTGATCGGCGGCCAGTTCGGCCATCCGCACGGGCCAGCCGGCACTTCGGAGCGAGTCGGCGAACCGCACACTCGCCGAGACGGGCACGACGTCGTCGGCGGTGCCGTGCAGCAGCGTGAACGGTGTGCGCACCGGGGCATCGGCCAGGTCGGCGGTCACGTCCCGCTGCGAGATCGGGTCCGGCACCATGAAGGCGCCGGCCAGACACACGGTGTGGCGCAATGCGATCTGATAGGTCTGGGCGTGCACGGTGAGCCCGGCCGCCGCGACGCCGCCGAGTGACCAGCCCACCAGCATCAGTGGCGCCGCGCTGTCCGTCCACGACTGCGCGAAGCGCGCCGACTGCAGCAGATCGGTCCGTCCACCGTCTTCGCTGTGCGAATCCCAGTCCGGCGCAACCACACTGAGGCCCCGCTCGGCCAGCATCGCGGCGAGGATCCCGACGGTGGCGCGTGCATCGGACTGTGTGCCGTGCCAGAGCAGCACCGTCGGCGCGGCGGGGTCGCCGAACAGGTCGACCGAACGGCCCGGGGCGTACCGGGCGGTCTCGGTCACCGCTTCCCCGACGTGCTCGCCAACGCTTGAAGTGTCTCCGCGGCAGTGAATTTGGGCCGCCACCCCAACTGCTCCCTGGCTTTGGTGGTGTCCATCACCACCGATGTGCGCCCGGCGTGCAGCCACTCCAGGATCGACGGGATGAACGGCAGCCGGGCGACCACCTCGGAGGTGGCGGTCGCCGCGGTGCGCGGGACCCTGACCGGTCTGGCCCCGAGCGCGTCGCCGACCGCGGACATCGACAGCACGCCGTCCCCGGCGATGTTGTAGGCCCCGGCCGGCGCGGACTCCGTGGTCACTGCCGCCGTGATGGCCGAGGCGACGTCGTCATGGTGCACCAGTTGCAACGGTGTGCCGGGGTCCGGGAACGGCGGTTTGAGCAGCGGCAGCGCCTGGGTGATGCGGCGCACCGGTCCGGGCAGCTGGTTCCACGGCATCGCATCGGCCAGCGCGGTCGCCTTCGGCCCGGCCACGATGCACGGGCGCAGCACGTACACCTCCAGCGGCGAGCCGGCGGTGACCTCCGCCAGGACCTGTTCGCACGCGGCCTTCTGCGCGGAGTAGTAGTGCTCCGGCGATCCGCGTGCCGGCACCTCCTCGGTGATCGGGACCGGGTTGTCGGAGTGGTAGCCGTAGGCGGCCACCGACGAGGTGTAGACCAGCCGGCGCACCCGGGGGCCGGCGACGGCGGCCTCGAAGACGTTGCGGGTGCCCTCCAGATTCACCCGGGCGCTCTCCTCCCGGGAGCCCATGATGATGAATGCGAGGTGCACCACCACGTCGGCGTCGGCGACCAGTGCGCGCACCGCGTCGCGGTCCAGGATGTCGCCCTGCCGGTAGGTGGTCTTGGTCCAGCCGTGCTCGGCCGGATCGAACGGCCTGCGCGCCATGCCGACGATCGATTCGACCTCCGGGTGGTCCTCCAGGGTCGAGATGGCGGAGATACCGATCTCACCGGTCGGACCGGTGACCGCGACGCGCACAGACATGCCCGTGAGGTTCCCGGATTGCCTGCGGCGAAAACGGCGCCTCAGCCGATGCCGGACTCGTCCGGCTGCTGGGCGGCCGGCCGGGTGGTGAGGAACTCCAGCAGGCCGGTGACGTCGAGAATGCGCTGGAGCTGGGCCGGGCGCTGGTCGAGGTGCAGCTGCACGCCGGCCGCAGCGGTCTGCCGGTGGATCAGAACCAGGCTGGACAGTCCCGCGGAGTCACAGAACGCCAGGTCGGTGAAATCCAGGTGGAGGTCCTGCAGTGCCGACGGGGCGCGCAGCAGATCGCGCACGGTGTCGAGCAGCAGGCCCGACGAGCCGTAGTCGAGGTCTCCGGCGACGCGGATGTGGGCGGACGGGGCGGTGCGCTGCACCGCAAGGGTGAGTTTCATGCGCTCATCTGGGGGTCGTCGGTCGGGGTTCGGTGGAGCGAGGCGTGCGCGGCTTTGAGCACACGCTGGGTTCGGGGGAATTCGGCGAGCTGGCCGGCGATCGATTCGAGCGCGGGCAGCAGTGACGTCGCTGGGACGCCGCGGGCGGACAGGATCTCGGCGGTCCAGGTGATGAAGCCGACGAACAGGTCGTCGTCGTCGACGTAGAGCGCCGCGGTCAGGAACTCGACGATGTGGGCGATGTCCTCCAGCGTGTGCCGGCGCTGCTGCTCGGTGTAGCCGCGCATCGCCGGGAACCGCTCGTCCAGTTCCCGGGCCGTCGTCTCGACCAGCCGCGGCTGGTTGTCCCGGACCATCGTGTACTCCTGGTCCACCAGGTGCGGCAGGTCGTCGAAGGGTTCCGCGGGCTGGTGGGACGCGGCGCCCCGGGCCCGCTGGAGTCCCCGGCCGAGCAGGCCGGCCGCAGTGCGCGCGTCGGGCGCCCACGCGTCGGCGCCGAGTTGCCGAGCGAACCGCCCGTCCGGGCCGAACGCGGCCCCGCCGGCGAGGACCGGGACCCCGGCCGCCTGGCAGGCGCTGATCGCCGCGTGTGCGGTGGGCAGACGAGTCGGGATCATGCACGACAACGCGACCGCGTCGGGGCCGTGCTGGTGCAGGTGGGCGATCAGGTGTGGTGTCGGCACCTGCGCACCGAGGAAGTCGACGTGCCAGCCGTGCAGCGTCAGCACCTCGGCGAGCAACCGCGCGGGCAGCGCGTGCCACTCGCCGTCCACACACGCCACCGTGACCCGGCCCGCGCTACCGGGACCGGCGCCCGCCGGGTGGTGGGCCAGTGCCGCGATCACCCGGTCGTTGATCGCGGTCGCGGCGTGTTCCTGCGCGACGGTGATGGTGTTGGCCGCCCACTCGCTGCCCACCCGGCGCTGCACCGGGGCGATGACGTCGAGCAGCACGTCCTCGGCCGCCAGGCCCGCGTCGAGGGCGGCGAACACGACTGCGGTGGCGGTGCGCTCGTCGCCGTCGAGCACCGCCTCCCAGAGTCGCTGACGGACGAGCGACGTCTCGTCGCTCACGCGGTGTACCTCCCGGCGGTGTGGCCGTCGACGGCGCTCAGATGTGTGCGCCGCGGCGCGGTGATCGCCACGACCGCGATGTCGTCGTGCGCGCGCTGGTTCACCCACTGGCTGGTGAGCATCATGACGCGCTCGACCACCGCCTCGGCCGGCAGACCGGCGCACTGCGCCAGCACTTCCGACAGCCGTTCCTCGCCGAACATGTCGGTGCCCAGCGGCCCGCCGCGCGCCTCGGTGACCCCGTCGGTGTAGAGCAGGCAGGTCTCGCCGGGCGCCAGTGAGGTCTCGACGGTGTGCGACCGGATGTGCGGCATCACGCCGACGAGGGTGCCCCGGGTCTCGGTCTCCTCGACGCGGCCGTCGCCGCGCACGATGATCGGGGCGAGGTGCCCGGCGCTGGTGAGCCGCAGCATCACCTGGCCGTCGCGCCGCGACACCGACGCCAGCACGAGTGTGGCGAACCGGGTGCTGTTGACCGACAGCAACGCGCTGTTGAGCAGTCGGAGCACGCCGGCGTGGTCGTGGGCCAGCGGCGCCAGCGCCATCAGGGTGTTGCGGATCTTGCCGGTCAACACCGCGGCTTCCAGGCCCTTGCCGCACACATCGCCGAGCACCACCAGCGTCTCGTCCTCGGGTGCGGCGGCCACGTGTACGTCGTAGAAGTCACCGCCGATGGCCTCGTGGTCCTCGGCGGCGCGGTAGCCACCGGCGAGTTCGATGCCGTCGAGGCGGTGCAGGCGCGGTGGCAGCAGGTCCCGCATCAGCGTGCGGGTGATCGCGGACTGTTCGGCGTAGAGGCGGGCGGCCGACAGCGCGGCACCCGCGCGGGCGGCGAACAGCCGGGAGAACAGTTCCTCACCCTCGCTGAACACGGTCTGGGAGGAGCGCCGTAACAGGACCAGTGCTCCGGCAGCGACCCCGTGACCGGGCAGCGGGGTGATCAGCACCGACCCCACCTGGCCTGGAAAGTCGTTCGGCACAAGCCAATCCGGTACGCACGCGGGGTCGATCCAGCGCGTCGGCACCGGCGGGAAACCCCGCAGCGCCTCGCTGAGCCCCGCGACGTCGGTGGGCTCGGCCTCCACGAGACGGTGCTCTGCGATGCCACCGGGCCCGCTGCACACCACCGGGAGGCGCCCGCCGCTGACCGGGGCCACCAGCACCGCGGCGTCGGCCAGCCGGCTCGCCGCCATCCGCACGGTCGCCTCCATGCAGCGGTCGAGGTTCAGCGACGCCATCAACACCGCGGATGCCTCGTCGAGAAATGCCGCACGTTCCCGCTCCACGGCAAGCGCGTGATGTGCCTCCCGGGCGGCCCGATCGAGATCCTCGACCAGCCACCAGGCGACCGCGCCGCCGGGCAGGACGGTCGGACGTGCCTCGAACACCCGGCCGGCCAGCGGGCCAGACGCCGGGCTGCCCGAGGTCGTCACCAGGCGCCGGTGGGCATCCGTCAGCCACGCAGGCGCCACGTCCTCCAGCACACTGCCGGAGACCACGTCGGGGAGCAGGAGCCGGGCCGGTTGGCTCGATGCCCGGACCGTTCCGTTCTGCTCGACGACCAGCACCGGATGGGGAATCGAGTCCCACGCCGCATCATGGGCGGCGGCGTGGGCCGAGGCGGTGTGCAGGGGTGTGATCTCCCCCATCGTCGCCTCCTCCCGCAAGCCGAACCAAGTCGACCGTATTCGACTGTAGGCAGCGGGCTCCGACATGTCGACTCACGCCCTGAGCAGGGCTGGGACGGTCCCGCGGCGGCCGGCGCCGGACAGGTTATCCGCTCAGCGAAATCGATTCTGGGCCTTGATGTCCCGCATCGCGCGGCGTGAGCTGCAGCGGTAACGGGTGGTCTGTGGACGTCGATACACTGGGGACCGTCGACTCGTCCGGCACGCCACGGCGCTGGATCGCCGATCTTCAGAACGAAGGATTGCGCCTTGGCTTCCGAGCCCATGTTGGATCGGCGCACTGCGCTGAAACTGCCGGTCGTGTTGGCCGCCGGTATGACGCTGACGTGCGTGCCCCGCGCGTCTGCGGAGATGGCCAGATGGTCGCCGGATCGCGCGCACCGGTGGCACCGCGCGCAGGGCTGGCTGGTCGGGGCGAACTTCATCCCGGCAAACGCGATCAACCAGCTGGAGATGTTCCAGTCCGGCACTTTCGATCCACGGCGCATCGACAGCGAGCTGCGCATGGCGAAGCTGATCGGGCTCAACACCGTTCGCGTGTTCCTGCACGACCTGCTGTGGGTCCAGGACCGTGCCGGCTTCCAGCGGCGGCTGGCCCGCTTCGTCGACATCGCCGCCCACCACGGCATCAAGCCTCTGTTCGTGCTGTTCGACTCGTGCTGGGACCCGCACCCGCGTCTGGGGCCACAGCGCAACCCGACCCCGGGGGTGCACAACTCGGGATGGGTGCAGGGCCCCGGCGCGGATCACCTCGATGATCCGCGGCACCACCGGGTCATGCGCGACTACGTCACCGGGGTGCTCAGCCAGTTCCGCCACGACCGACGCGTGCTCGGCTGGGACCTGTGGAACGAACCCGACAACCCCGCCGACGCCTACGCCGAGGTCGAGCGCGGTGACAAGGTCGAGCGGGTCGCCGAACTGCTGCCCCAGGTTTTCGCCTGGGCCAGGTCCGTGGATCCTATCCAGCCGCTGACCAGCGGTGTCTGGGACGGCGAGTGGGGTGATCCGGCGCGCCGCAACGAGATCAACCGGCTCCAGCTGGACCTGTCCGACGTGATCACCTTCCACAGCTATGCCGAGCCGAAGGGCTTCGAGGCCCGCTTGGAGGAGCTGACGCCGTTGGGCCGCCCCATCCTGTGCACCGAGTACATGGCGCGCACGCTCGGCAGCACTGTCGAGTCGATCCTGCCGATCACCAAACGCCGCAATGTCGGCGCGTACACCTGGGGTTTCGTCGCGGGCAAAACCCAGACGTTCCTGCCGTGGGACTCCTGGGACCGGCCGGTGACCGGCCCGCCCGGGCTGTGGTTCCACGACCTGCTCAACGGCGACGGCACCCCGTACCGGGCGAGCGAGATCAACACCATCGAGGAGCTGACCGGCAGACGCCGACCGAGTTAGAGCCGCTCGGGCAGCGGCCCCACCAGCTTCGCCGGCCGGCACAGCAGCGCCACGACGAGGGCCAGGGCGGCCGCGACGCCGAACGCCGTATACACGTTCAGCAGGTCGGCGGTGCCGCCGAGCACCGCCGCGGCGATCGGGCGGGACCCGAGGAAGCCGACCAGCCACAGCGCCATGATCCGGCCGCGCAGTTCTTCGGGAGCGCGTTCCTGCACCACGGTGCTCAACCCGGTCATCGCGCAGCCGAAGCCGAAACCGGAAACCACGAAACCGGTGTACGCCAGCCAGGGCGTGAACCCGACAGTCAGGATCAGGCTCCCCAGGCCCAGAACGGCCATCCCGATGGACGACACCATCGCCGAGGCGATGCGCCCGCGTAGCAGCGCCAGCGCGGCCATCCCGACCGCGGCGCCGACGCCGAACAATGCCGACAACGCCCCGACCATCGAGGCGCCGCCGCCGAGCGCGTCGGCCATCGACGGGGTCAGCGTGATCGACGGATCGGACACGATGCCGACGGTCGTGACCGCGGCCAGGGCCAGCAGCAGCGGCCGGTCGCCGAGCACGTACCGCACGGCGACCCGCACCCGGTAGTCGGTGCCGGAGCGGCGCTCGGGCGGGGCGGGGAACCGCACGGCCAGCAGGAACAGCGCGAACACGAGGTGCAGCACCGTACTGGCGGCGAACGCCGTCGCCGGGCCGGTGTGCGCGGCCAGGTAGGCGCCTGCGGCGGGACCCAGGATCCGGCCGATGGTCATCGGGAAACTGTTGAGCGCCATCGCAGTCGGCAGTTCGCCGTCGCGGATGAGCGTCGGCACGATCGACTGCATCGCGGGCCCGCCGACGACGAAGCCGAAGCCGACCAGCGTCGTACCCAGCAGCACCGGGACCGCCGCGCCCATCCCGGTCAGCTCGGGCCGGAGGAACATCCAGGCCGCGATCGAACCGGATCCGGCCACGCAGAGCACGCGGCCGAGCAGGATCTGCCGGGCCGGGTTGCCGGTGTCGGCCCATTTACCGCTGGTCGGGCTCAGGATCAGCTGGGGGGCGAACTGCACGACGCCGACCATGCCGACCATCAGGGCCGAGCGGGTCGCGTCGTACATCACGATGGCGGCGACGATGCCGTGCGTCCAGACCGCGACGACCGCGAAGATCTTGCCCCAGAACAGCGCGCCGAACACGGGGTCGAACATCAGGCCCAGCGCGTTGCGCGCGGGGAGCCGGGCGGTGGTGGTCTCGGCGGTCATCGGGCGGCCACGGTCTCGAAGCGGTCGGTGAGCCGGTCCAGGAGGGTGACGAGGGTGTCGACGTCGGAGTCGGGCCAGTCCGCGACGGTCTTGGCCACCAGGTCGCGCCGCCTGCCGGTCACCGCGGCGAGCTCGGCCCGGCCCGCGTCGGTCAGCACGAGCGCGCACCGGCGCTGATCGTCGGTGGCCGACGTCTTGGTCAGCAGACCGGCGGCCACGGCGGCGGCGACGGTTCTGCTCGCGGTCGAGTGGTCCACGGCCAGCAGCTCGGCGACGTCGCGCACGGATGCGCCGCCCGACTGCCCGTGGCGCTGCACCGCGGCCAGCACCCGCCACTGCGGGCGCTGCCGGGCGACGTGGATTCGTGTCAGCAGATCGTCGAGTTGGTCGTAGCGGGACTGCGGCACCAAATATGCATAGCACATCGATGTATGTGCCGACGAATCGTTTCCCGGCACGGTCGACCGGTCGCGCTAGGCGTCCTCGAGGGCCTCGCCGATCTCCCGGGCGATGCGGTTGTGCTCATCGTGACCCAACAGGTGACCTGCGGCCACCACCAGCGCGACGGGCCATTCGATGATCTCGACGGCGGCCAGCACCCCGAGGGTGGCGTAGAACGCCAGCTGCTCGGGTCTGGGCAGTTGGACCCGGCCGAACACCGGCAGCTCCACGGCGATCGAGTGGGCGTCGTGGATCCTGTGGACGGTGTGATGAGGCGCCGTCTGTCGCGAGGATTCGGCCATTCGTTGCCTCCCGGTCATGGCGTGTTGGGTGTTCAGACCCCCGCGGTGTGGACCGTGGAGTCCGTGTCCGACTTCGAACTCAGCGTCTCCTCCGATTCGGTGTCGGCGCTGTCCCAGCTGGTCGCGATCCCGTTGCGCGAGGTGTACGCCGTGCTGTGGCGGCTGGGCGTGCTCGACATCGAGGATTGAAACCGGGCCAGCACCCGCGGCGCGACGACCGCCGCAGCGGTGGCGACCCCGGCGGTGCCCAGCGCCTGGGTCCACCCGACGGGGCCGAGCGGGGTGCAGCCCAGCAACTGGCTCACGCCGGGCGTGCTGATCAGCGCACCCATCGTGAGCAGCGACCCGGCCGCGGTGGACACCACCAGAGGGCTATGGGAATCGATGAGCGTCTGACCGAGCTGGGTGGACACGAGCGCGATGAGCGCGACCGTCGAGGCCCGCCTCGGCCGCAGCGAGAAGCCCGCAGTGACCCAGGCCGTCGTTGCCGCCGCGGCGGTGGTGGTGCCGCGGATGGCGACGGTCCGCCACAGCGCGGCCTGATCGGGGCCCCTTCCGGAGCTGCGGTCCACGCCCGCGGCCGGGCTGACGGCCAGCGCCGCCGCAGGCAGCGCGTCGGTCAGCATGTTGACCAGCAGGAGTTGGCGGGTGTTGAGCGGCGACCGCCCCGTCAGCGCGGACCCGATCACCGTGAACGCGACCTCACCGGCGTTGCCGCCGAGCAGGACGGCGACCGCCGCCTGGACCCTGCGCCAGAGTTCGCGGCCTTCGTCGACGGCCTCCGAGAGCGCCTCGATCCGGCCGTCCAGCAGCATCACGTCGGCTGCGGTGCGGGCCGGGTCGCTGCCGCGTGAGGCCACCCCGATACCGACGGTTGCCGACCGGATCGCCGCGGCGTCGTTCGCCCCGTCGCCGACCATCGCGCACACCTGCCCGACCCGTTCCAGCGTCTGCACCACCTGCACCTTGTGCTCGGGGGTCATCCGGGCGAACACGACGTTGTCCTGCACCGCGCTCTCCTGGCCGCGGCGGGACATCGACTCCCACCGGGTACCGGTGATCACCTCGTCGACCGTCACCGCAAGCCCGAGTTCGGTGGCGATCGCGGCGGCGGTGACGGGGTGATCGCCGGTGACCAGGCGCACCCCGACCTGCTGTCCCTGCAGCGTGGCCAGCAGCTGCGCCGCGCCCTGGCGCGGGGTGTCGGAGATGCCGACGAGCCCCTCCAGGGTGAGCCCGCCGCGGCAGAGCGCGACGAAGGCCTTGTCGTCGGCGCGTGCGGCACCGGCCTGCGCTGCGGTGACCGTGCGGCGGGCCACCGCGATGACCCGCAGCCCGGACCCGGCCATCGCGCGGACCTGGTGGTCGGTCCCGGTGCCCTTCCGGCGGCAGGCCTCCAGCACGACCTCCGGGGCGCCCTTGATGACGAGTTCGTTGCCCTGGATGCAGGCGGAGAACGGCCGTCCCGACCGGAACGGGAGGTGAATCCCGTCGGTGCCGGGTGTGGTGCCCGCGGCTTCCACGACGGCCGCGTCCGTGGCGTGCTCGTGCCGGTCTCCGTTCCGGGGCGGGGTGGCCCGCGCCGCGTCCGACAGCACCTGCGCGTCGGTGAACCCGTCGGCAGGGGCGACGCGGCTGACCCGCAACCGGTTCTCGCTCAACGTGCCGGTCTTGTCGAAGCACACGACGTCGACGCGGCCGAGCGCCTCCACCGACCGGGGACTGCGGACCAGGGCCCCGGCGCGCGACAGCCGCCGCGCCGAAGCCTGCTGCGCCAGCGTTGCCACCAGCGGCAGCCCCTCGGGCACCGCGGCGACCGCGACCGCCACACCGCTGGCGACAGCCTGTCGCAGCGGCACCCCCCGGAGCACGCCGAGGCCGCTGACCAGCGCCCCGCCGGCCAGGCTGAACGGCAACGCGCGATTGGTCAGGTCACGCAACTGCGCCTGTAGACCCACCGTCGAACTCTGCGTCGGTGCGATCTCGGCCGCGCGGCGTACCTGGGTCTGCGCGCCGGTCGCGGTGACCACCGCGATCGCCGAGCCGGCCACGACGGTGGTCGACGCGTACAGCATGCACGTGCGCTCGGCTACCGCCGCACCCGGAGTCGCCGCGGTTTCCTTTGTCACAGGCAGAGATTCGCCGGTCAGTGCCGACTCGTCGACCTCGATGTCGAAGGCCTCGACGATGCGGCAGTCGGCCGGCACCACTTCGCCGGAGCGCACCTCGACGACGTCGCCGGGCAGCAGGCCGACCGCGTCGACGTTGCGGTAGCCGTTCGCCGCATCGCCGCCGGGCAGGAGCCGGGCGGGCGGATCCTGCACCGCGAGCAGACGGCGCAGTAACCGCTCAGCGCGGACCTGTTGGGACGCAGCCAGTATCGCGTTCCCCGTGAGAACCGACCCGACCAGGATCGCGTCGATGGGCGAGCCGAGCAGCGCGCTTGCCGCCGACCCCACCGCCAGCACCGGGGTCAGCGGGTCGGACAGCTCCTCGCGCACCGAGGCCCCGATCTCGCCGGCCAGCCGTAGCGGCGGCCCGATCACATTGCCGAGGGCGGTGGCCGATGCGTCCGCGGTCGCCGCGAGACGTGAACGCCGTTCGGAGACAGAGTGTTCGGGCGGCGGAAGCTCCCGTCGCACCTCGTCCGCCGACATCGCGTGCCATTCCCGGGTGGGCGCGGGCACCGGGGGACTGTCGGCCAGCGTCGCCCGGGCCAGCCACAGTCCGGTGGCCAGCCCGGCGGCCGCGCCCGCGGTCACCGGACCTGGCCCGCGGCCACTCACCCCGGGGATCATCAGCACCGCACCCAGAATCGTTGCACTGGTCGACAATTCGACACCGCGCCGACTGGCTCGGTGCGCGCGGGGGATCGCGTGCACGAGCCGCCAGGCCGCATCCAGGTCAGGGACGAGAATGTCGGCGCACCACGGCGGACACCGGTCCGCTGCCGGCAGTCCCACGGCCAGGTCGGCGGCGAGCAGCGCGTCGACCGCCTCGGCGGACAGCACCGCCACCGTGCGGCCTTCGGTCTGCAGCGCGACCACGGCCTCGCGCAGCGCGTCGTCGATCGACGTCGTCACCGGATACAGCTCGTCGAACGACGAACCCAGGTCGTCGAGTTCGTCCCCCGCCACCGACACCGCCTGCAGGTCCGCGCGGCGGATCTCGCCGACCAGACCGGCGGCCTGCGGGTGGTGCACATGGCCCACCAGGGCAGCGGCGGCCGGATGGCCGTTTCGGCGGGCCAGCACCGGCGCCGGTAGCAGGTGCCACCCGGCGTCCAGGGTGCCGTCCCGCACGTGTTCCTGAGCCCACTGCCATGCCTGGGTCCGCTCATGGTCGGCGACATCCCGCAAGCTGATGACCCGTAACCGGTCGGTGAGCAGCACGCGCGGATCGATCACCACCGTGTCGATCCGGTCCAGCGTGCGCAGTGAATCCGGGCGCAGGGTGAGCACGTCGTGCCGGTCGGCGAGGCCCCGGCCGAGCGTCGAGGCGAACGCCTCGCGGGCGTTGCGCGCGGCCTTCGGCGCCGTCACCACCACGGAGGTGGCCGCGGAGTTGACGTCGCGGGTCAGCAACCCGACCGATGTCGCCGCCAAACCCTGTGCGACACCGCTGCGTTCGGCGTGACGTTCGAGCGGCCCGGGCGGCATGGGGCAGGGCCGCTGCGGTCTGGCGCGCAGGTCGTCGGTGTCGGTGCGGCCGGTCAGGTCCGGCGCACGCCGCTGCCAGGCCTGCTGGGCGGCGAGCAGTTCACCGACCTGGCTCAGGTGCCGGAAGAACTCGACGGCGAGCGAGGACGGCGACTGGGTGAGCGTGTAGACCGAGGCCGCCGCCAGTGCCAGCGCCGTGTCGGCGGTGTCCGGGCCCAGGCGTTCCTCGACGAGCTGTCGCAGCCGGGGCTGGTAGTCGATGGCCGCGATGACGGCGACCACGCCCGAAGGCAGAGCCGGCCACAACAGGATCCGGCCGGCGGCCGCGGCGCAGAACCCCGCCCCTGTGGCCGCGGTCGCGATCAGCCGCCCGCCCAACGCGACACTGTCGCACGGCAGATCCGCAGGAGGGTAGGCCGCGGTATCCAGGCGCGCCTCCGACGCGGCTACCGCATCGCACAGGGCATCGACGTCCGGCGTCTCTCCCGGCTCCACGGTCACGATCACCCGCGACACCGAGACGTTCACCCGGGCCGACTGCACGCCCGGAACGGCCTTCAGCGCCGCGACCACCTCCTGCGCCAGCGCGTGGTCGGGATCGGCGGCCAACCCGCGGACCTCGACCCAACACCGGTTCTCGCGGCTCCAGCAGCGCCGGGCAGGCGAACCGCCGACGAGTTCCCCTGCGGCGGAACGCATGCCGCTCAACAACTCCGGTGAGACCGGCGCCGGTACGGCACCGAGCACCGAGCCGGCGCCTCGAACAAGACGGTGGAGCAGCGAACTCACTTAGAGCGCCGCGAGGCGGTGGACTTACGTGCCGCCTTGACGGGACGCGCCGTCGCCTTCCGCACCGGCGGCGCCTCCTGGGCCGCCGTCGGCCGTCCGTTGACTTGCGCCGCCGGCGTTCCGTCGCCGCGGTGGCCGAGTTGGTGCATCACCAACGCCGCCCCGCCGACGGTGAGCAGGACCGGCCACTCGACCAGCCCCGCCGCGCCGACCGCGCCGAGCGTCAGCGCCGCGGCGGCAGAGGACCGGCTACCACTGCTCACGCCGGTGCGGACTCCGTTGGCCACTCCCTGGACTCCGCCCACTACTCCGCTGACCGCGGCGCCGCCGACGGCTCCCGCCGCCGCAGTCGTGGCGTCCGCCACCTTGGTGAGGCCTCGATAGGCCGTGGATATGGGATTCATCGGCACTCCTCGCATCCCGGACGCCGGGTATCGGCAATCCTGGGATGCCCCGATTGCCGTCGGTTGTAACTCCGAAGCGTGTCCGGCGGCCGGCGGCTCTCAGGTGTGCGCGGGAGTGCTCGCGAACCGGTCGGTGATCGCCTGGCAGAAGGCGTCGAGATCCTTCGGCGACCGGCTGGTGATCAGGTTGCCGTCGATGCAGACCTGCTGGTCGACGACGGTGGCGCCGGCGTTGCGGAGGTCGGTGCGCAGGCTCGGATACGACGTCAGCGTGCGGTCGCGGACGACGTCGGCCTCGACGAGCGCCCACGGGCCGTGGCAGATCGCGGCGACCGGCTTGCCCGATCGGACGAAATCGCGGACGAACGCGACCGCGGCCTCGCTCAGCCGCACCTTGTCGGCGTTGACGGTGCCGCCGGGCAGCACCAGCGCGTCGTACTCGTCCACCCGCGCGTCCTCGACGACCCGATCCACCGGGAACGTCCCCGCCGGCTCGAGATCGTGGTTACGGGCGTCGATCTCCCCGCTGTCCACAGACAACAGATCGACGGTGCCACCGGCGTCCACGACCGCAGCACGGGGCTGCTCGAGCTCGACCTTCTCGACACCGTCGGCGGCCAGGAACGCGACTTTTCGGCCCTGCAGTTCATCGGGCATGTCATGACTCCTTTCGCTTCGTCGGCAGCATTACCCGCTGACCCACGATCGAATCCCGCGGCCCGATCCGCGTACGGTCTGAGCTATGACTGCCCAGCCCGAGAGTGACCGCCTCGACACGGTCGCGCCAGGAGACCTCATCTCGTTGCCCCTGCCGGACGCCCCTCCCGCCGAGGACCGGCAGTACAAGGTCGTGCACATCGACCGGCGGGGAGCGTCGGCCGACGAGACGATGCTGATCACGCTCGAAGCCGACGACGGGCAGACCTTCGACGTCGAACTGCCCGGCGACACGGTGGTCACCCGCACGCTGGAATCGAAGTGGGAGTCGCCGCAGAGCCCGACGCAGAACCAGGGGTGAGCGCCCCAGTTTGACCCCGGAGGGCCCGTGGTACTGCCCCCGTGCGCCGCAACGCTCGTCGCGGGCGCGGGAAGGAGACAACATGAGGTCGAGTCGTTTCGCGGGCCTGGCCGGGGCAGCTGTGCTGGCGGCATTCGGCACCACCGCCGGACCGGTGGTGCCGGAGGCGTCGGCGCAGGCATGCCCGGACGTCGAGGTGGTGTTCGCGCGCGGCACCGGTGAGGCGCCCGGCGTCGGCGGGGTCGGCCAGGCGTTCATCGACTCCGTGCGGGCCCAGGCCGCACCCCGCACGGTAGGCGTGTACGCGGTGAACTATCCGGCGGCCAACAACTTCGGCGCAGGCGCGGCCTTCACCCAGACCGTCGTCGACGGGGTCCGGGACGCCGCGAACCGGGTGCAGACCATGTCCGACATCTGCCCGAACACCCGACTGGTGCTCGGCGGCTACTCCCAGGGCGCGGTGGTGTCCGGCTTCGCCACGTCCGACCGGGTGCCTGAGTCGATTCCCGCCGCCACGGCACCGAAGCCGCTGCCGCCCGAGGTCGCCGACCACGTCGCCGCCGTAGTCCTGTTCGGCCTGCCGTCGGGCCCGTTCCTGCAGAAGTACGGCGCCCCGGCGCTGACCGTGGGGCCCCTCTACGCCGGTAAGACGGTCCAGTTGTGCGCTCCCGGGGACAGCGTGTGCGACGGCGCGATTCCGGGCGCCGCCAACTTCGCGCACGCGCTGTACCCGGTCAACGGCATGACCAACGAGGGTGCGGCGTACGCGGTGGGCCGGCTCTGATCCGTCAGGCCCCCGCGGGCACCGGCCAACGGTCGTTGACATCGGCGTTGGTGTCCTTGCGCGCACAGTGCGCACAGCAGAAGATGCCGTCGTCGGTCTCGATGCCGTGCCCGAGGATCCGGCAACCGCAATGCAGACACTGCGGGGCCAGCTGTGAGGCCGCGCACTCGACGCTGTCGAAAGTCGCGGTACGCCCGTCGTGGAACGTCACCGTGAACGCCTTGTCGTAGTCGTTGCCACATGTGTCGCAGATACTCATGGCGTTCGGGTTCCCACCGCCGGTCAGCACAAACGTTTGGGCGTCCGGTAAGTGGGCATCAATGATCCGTGACGAGCGCATATACCGAATTCGACGCCCCCGAGATCGGGACTGAGGTCTATCCCCCGCAAGAGGATTCGCAGCTGTTGATCGCAGCGGCGACCGCGGCGGGTGTACTGTCCGGGGCCCGGGTCGCCGACCTGTGCACCGGCAGCGGCGTGGTCGCGATCGCCGCAGCGGCCGCAGGCGCCGGCGAGGTGACCGCTTTCGACATCTGTCCGAAGGCCGTGCGGCGGACCCGTCTGGATGCGCTCGCGGCCGGGGTGGACATCGACGTCCACCGCGGATCGTGGGCCCGCGCCGTGGAATTCGGGCCCTATGACGTGGTGCTCGCCAACCCCCCGTATGTCCCGAAAGCGCCCGAGGTCGACGGGGAGCCGATCCCGGCCGCGGCGGGGCCCTCGCGGGCCTGGGACGCCGGGCCGGACGGGCGGATGGTGCTGGATCCGATGTGCGCGGCGGCGCCGCTGCTGCTGAACGAGGGCGGCACGATGCTGGTCGTGCATTCGGAATGCGCGAACGTCCAGCGCACCCTGGCCGACCTGCGCGCGCACGGCATGCGCGCTGAAGTCGTTGCCCAGCAGCTGATTCCGTTCGGGCCGGTGATGACGGCGCGCGCCCCGTGGCTGATGAAGGCCGGGCTGTTGCCACGCGGCAGCCGGCACGAGCGCATCGTCGTGATCCGTGCGGACGCGCCGTGACCGACATGCGGGTGGTCCGCGTCGTCCCCGGCGGGCCGGTGATGGTCGAAGGTCCCGTGTGCATCGAGATGCCGGACGGGAGCACCGTGGAGTCGGACCGGTTCATGGTCGCGATCTGCGCGTGCCGGCGCTCCAAGACCTATCCGCTGTGCGACACCAGTCACCGGCGCCGGGCGCGCGCCGGTGACGAGGCGTCCGAGCCCGCCCCCTCAGTCGAGGGGGCGGCGCAGTGACGACGTACCGGCCTGCCAGCAATCCATGAGGTGATCCGCCAGCCGGTTCTCGACCAGGTCGAAGGCGCGGATACCGAACACCACGTCGCGGTCCAGGTCCGGTTCGCGGGCCACCAGGTCGCCGACCACATCGGTGCGCACCACCTGCTCGTGCACGGCGTCGGCTTCCACATGCTCGGCGTAGAACGCCCAGCACTCCTGCGGCGCGCCCAGCCGTTTCAGCGCCTGCACCATGCGGCGCGACCCGGGCGGAGACGTGACCTCGGTCGCCGCGAAATGTCCCACCGCGCAACCGCGTAGCCGGCGGTGCAGGCCGAACATCGACATCAGGTTGACCACGGCCAGCGTCTCGGCGGGCACGTCGTCGAGGTAGCCGAGGTAAGAGGTGTCCAGGCCGGCGGCGCTCATCAGATCGGCGAACAACTGCTGGTGCAGCCGCGCGCCCTTGCCCGCGCCGAACTCGTCGAACTCGACCGCGACGAACGACGCCTTGGCCTGACCCGTGAGCCGGGGGATCGCCCACGCGTGGGGATCGCCCTCCTTGAGGTGATACAGCGAACGGTGCGCGAAATACTCACGCATCTGATCCCAGGTTCCCTTGTCCCGCAGGAAGTATGACGGGCCGCTGCCGTTCACCGGCTCCACGCAGAGCTTGTCGAGCTCCTCGAGGGCCGACGCGTCGGGTGCGATCTCGCCGACGCGTCGGCGCACGTCTTCGAGGAAAAGCTCTTCGAGGCGGCCGCGCAGATACAGCAGGCCGGGATTCCACTCCCATTTGCCGTCGACGCCGGCGAATCCGCGGTAGTGCAGCTCGTAGCAGACGTACAGCGCCAGTTGCAGGTCCAGGCCGGCGGGGTCGGCGTCGGCCAGGGAAGTCTCCACCTTGGCCAGATACCGCAACGGCGCGCGCTCGGCGAGCTGCTCGACGACGGACATCGAGATCGGTCCACGGGGTTCAGGCAATCGGGGTTGTACCAGCGTCGGCATCACGTCGGCGTATTTACCCACGTGCGGCGGGGTCAAACCGGGGGTGACCGTCGTCTCGGGCGCGGCCGGGGTACCCGTTCACCGCCGAGAGACACACGTAATGCCGGGTTTTTCACATCGTGCGCGTAAACCGGTGACGACCCGTGAGGCCGGGTAACCGAGACCTCGAGCGCATTCAGTGCGCTGAAGGAATCACACACCATGCCAACTCTCAGACAAGGGGTGAATCGAGTAGATGGCCGCACCGACCAGGACCTTCGAGTCCACCGAATCCATCAAGTCCACACTGATCGCGCAGTTGCGCACCATTCTGGACCTGACCCACACCGAGATCCAGGTCGCGGAGACCAGGGTGTCGCAGGCGCGCACCGACGCGGTGCGCCGCGAGCTGACCCAGAACGCCGAGAACGCCAGGATCCGCGCCGAGGCTATCGAGAAGGCGATCCGCGAACTCGGTGGCTTCCCCGACGTGATCGGGCCGTTCCTGGGCCGCGCCGCCGCGGCGGTCAAGGCGCTCACCGAGCAGGCCGAACCGTTCGACGAGGCGCTGCTGGGCGATCTGGCGCTTGAGGGCCAGTTGCTGGACCGGGCGCGCTACGTCAAGGCGCTGGCCGTCGCGGCCAAGGAGCCGGGCGTGGAGGCCCTGGCCGGCCGGCTGATCACCGCGCATTCCGCGACGGTGGAGTGGCTGACGACCGTGCTCGCCGAGGACGCCCTGGGCGGACCGGCGGCGCTGCGTCGCACGCCGCTGCAGGCCGCGGCCGGGCTGGCCGTGAAGCTGGCCAACCTGCCGTTCACCTGGTCCACCCGGCGCGCCGAGCGGGTCGCCGACGCCATCCGG